>JADZDL010000161.1 GCA_020851075.1 Planctomycetota bacterium
AGAACGCGATGCCCGCCTCGCGAATCTTGGTCTTGGCCCTGACCAGGCGCTGACTCATCGTCGCGGGGGAAACCAGGAACGCTGGTGCGATGCGGGCCGCGTCCAGGCCGAGCACGACCTGCAGAATCAGCGGCGCGTGCACAACGACGTCGATGGCCGGGTGGGCACAGACGAAGAACAGGCGCAACCGCTCGTCGGGGCATTCGTCAGCCACTTCGAACGCGCTCACTTCGGCCGCCATCGACCGCAAGGTCTCCGAGTGGCGTTCCTGGGTCCGCAGGTGACGCTGATGGTCCAGCAACCGGTGCTGGGCAGCCTTCAGCAGCCACGCCTCGGGCTTGTCGGGCACACCGTTCTTCGGCCACGTGGCCAGCGCCTCGAGCAGAGCCTCGCCCAACGCATCCTCGGCGGCCGCCACGTCGCGCGTTCGCGACGACAGGTAGGCGACGAGCCGGCCGTACGCAGTGCGGGCAACGTGCTCGATAGTCTGGTGTGCCTCGTGCACGCGAGGGCTCAGCTGCCGCAGACGGCGTCGTGGAACTCGGTCTCCATCGGCCGCACTTCGACAGCGCCAGTCGCCGCCGCGGGACAACGAGCGGCCCAGGCCAGTGCCGCATCGAGCGACGGCAACTCCAGGATCACGAATCCACCAAGCTGCTCCTTGGCCTCGGCGAACGGGCCGTCCTGCACGAGCCGCTTGCCATCGGAGACACGAACCGTCGTGGCCGTCGCGACGTTCTTCAGCGGCGCGCCGCCAACATAGGCACCCGCATCGAGCAGAGCCTGATGGTAGGTGCGCCACGCCGCCAGGTAGTCCGCGCGCCGATCCGGGTGGCGCAATTCGAAGTCGGCGGGCGTCTCGTAGATCAGCAGTATGTACTTCACGGGTCGGTCCTGGTGTGCAGCGGCAGATTCGCCTTGTGGAGCGAAGGCGTTCATGCAACCGGGCATTCGACAGGAATCCAGGGAATCCGTCGGGGGCCCCAAAAGCTGCGGAGCGACAGCGTCCCCCGTGATTCGTTACTCAGCGGGGCTTGCCCAGGTCAAGATCGAGCCGCTCCGGCTCGTCGCGACCGACCGTCCAACTCCTCCAGAGGTAGTGCGTGTCGTCGGGAGTGGCGATTCCAGCCAGGTCGTAGCGCAGGCCCTCATACAGCGGCAGCGTGAACGTGCCATCGGCGCCGCTCTCCGCTAGGACCGAACCGCCGAGCCCAGTCGCGAGTTCCGCTGGTTCGCCTCCCCTGTCGGCAAACAGGGAGCTTGTCACACGCGCGCCGACCACGGCGTGCCCGTCCTTGTCGACAACCCGGCCCGGCAACAAACGCACGGGCCGCAGTTCGAGCGAGCACGCGGCCTGTTCCCGACCAATCGAGAAGCCGCGCGTGATTGCGATGCCGTCATCCGTCCACGCGACCAACGTGAACTCGCTCTCGCCAGGCACCAGCACGGCGCTGCGGCCGACTCGATCGGTCAGGATCCCACCCAATGCGCGATCGGAGTCGCCACCCTGGCCCGTGATCAGGGTGATACGCGCGGCGGCCACCGGGGTCCCATCGCGCGTCACGGTCATGACCAGCGGCACCAGTTTGCCCAGATCGACGTCGACCTTCGCGCGCTGGTCCGCGGGCGAAAACACCGCAAGCAGCGCCATCGAGTGCAACGGTACGCGACCAAGATCGGGGCGCGGCAAATCCGCAGTGGCGGCCAGCAGCAGCGCCGGAGACTTCGGATGACGTTGCACGACGAGGTTGCCTTCGGTGTCCGGCTCGGCGATGCGGTGCGCATCAGGCACGATCAAACGACTGTTCCCGCTCGTCGCCGGCTGCGTATCACAGACGACGAACTGCTCGAACGGCCGCTTGCCCACATGCAGATGCACCGCGTGTGCGACCCCCTTGCCGAGCTTCACGGTGATCGCGGGCTTGCCATCCTTTTTGTCGTAGCCAGCCGGAATGTCGACCGTTTCGAGATTGCCAACCGACGCGAAGCCCGGCGCACGCACTCCCAGCGCGTAGTTGGACCAGGCAAACCGCGTCGTTGGCCCCGACAAGGGCAGCGTGATGATCGCCTCGCCATTGTCGCCCGTGATGGCGAGCAGAGCTTCGCGGCTGCTTCGGAGCGCGGTGCCAAGAATCTCCGCACCCGCGACGACCTTGCCGGTCTCGTCAGTGACCCGGATGCGGATGTCGCGGGGCAACTGCGGCGAATACAACAGTGCGGGCGAACTGCGCAGGTCGATGGTCTCAGCCCATTGTGAGAGCAACTGGTCGCCGCAGCGGACTTCGAGGTGCGCCGAGTCACCCGGCAAGGGGGGCAGTAGCCACTCGTCGGCGGTGAGTTCCTGCGCGAACACGATGCTCGGCGTCGTCATCGTGTGAACCTCGGCGAGAATGCGGCCACGTGCCCGCCATGGCGCTAGCGACCCAAACGGCACGCGACAACGCAATCGCGGCGCCTTCGCCACAAGCTCGAGCGGCCGGCCGGCGAGGACGCGCTCACGGGCCCCCGACGCCCGGAACCGATCGCCATCGAGTATCTCGACCGCCCACGCCACGTATTCGCGACCCGGCAGCAACTGCACGAGAAACCGCCCCTTGTCGTCCGCGGTCCCCTGCACCTCGTCGGGAGTGCCAATACGATCTTCGTTCGGCATCGGCCGCGACAGCAGATGGACCGTGGCGCCGGCCCACGGCTTGCCGTCTTCGAGCACGACGCTGCCGCGCAGCGGTTCGCGGGGTTCCTGCGCCGTGGCGATGGACAGGGTGAACAGCACCAGCAAGGACGGGAGAGCTCTCACGGCATCAGGATACAGAGCCGCGGGGCGATGGGGTAACGCCGCCACCCGCTGCCTGCGCCCGAATTGGTGGACTCCGTGAGTCCCCGTGCTTGCCCGCGGGGTAGAGAGAGGCGAAGCACCGATGGCCCACGAGTCCCTTGACGAACTGCTCCAGCAGACTGCGACGCTGCGCCGCCTGGCGCTCGATCTCGTCGGTGAGGCGCACGCCGACGACGTGCTGCAGGAAACCGCGATCCAGGCGATGCGCTCGCCGCCAGCCCGGTCGGGGTCCATGATGGGTTGGCTCACGGTCGTGGTCCGTCGCCTCGCCAGCAAACAACGTCGCGCGGACCGGGTTCGACGGCGGCACGAACTAGAAGCCGTGCGCAGTGATGTGCAGCCCGCCGATCGCAGTATCGAGGATGCCGACAGCCTGCGGCGGTTGACCGAGATCGTCACCACGTTGCCCGAGCCGTACCGCGGCACGATCCTCGCCAGATACCTGCGCGACCTGTCGCCGAGTGAGATTGCGACCGAACGTGGCGAACCAGTGCGCACGGTCAAGACTCGACTCCAACGCGGCCTGGGCATGCTGCGCGAACGACTCGACGAGCGCACCGCGGATTGGCGCCCGGGCCTGATTGCGGCATTCGGACTCGAACCCACGACGAAGGTGGCGGTGACAGCAGCGGGAATCCTCCTCATGAACATAACCACGAAGTTCGTTCTCGCCACCGCTGCGCTGCTGCTCGCTGGCGTGATTGCCTGGCAGTTTGTCGGGCGCGAGGCACCGACGGTGAATGAGCGCGCGCAGGGGCCGGGGCCGGTCGCGGTGGCGCCTCCTTCCTTGCCGGAGCCGATTGCGAGTGGCCCTCCGGCTCGCGTTGCAGTTCCAGTTGCTCCTGCGGTTCCTTCCGACCCGAAGGTCGCAGTGGACGGGGCCGTTCGCAGCGATGAGATCGTCGTGCACGCTCTCGATGCCACCACAAACGCACCGATCGAACGGTTTGGCCTGCGCACGGTGATCATGCCAAATCAAAACCCGCTGGCACCCGAGAACCCCCTTCTGCACGAGGGGCAACACCCGAAAGGCCGACTCGTGCTGCCCGAAGCGGACTTCGAGCAACGCACCTTCCAGCTTGAGGACAGCGAACATCGCTATTTGACGAGTCGGTGGTTCACACTGGCAGATGTTGTTCTGCACGATGGCGTGCGCAGGATCGAAGTGAAGTTGCCGCTGCCGATGGAGGTGACTCTCACAATTGTGCGCGAACACGGTGGTGCACCCGTCGCGGGCACCAAAGTCGAACTCGTGCGCCCGTGGATCAACTCGCCCCAAGTCACCGTGCACACCAACGTGCAGACGGCCGAACGCTTCCGCGCCCAGCTCGGTGAGACAGAGATGGTCATGAAGTTCCTCGGTGGCCGAGGGCTGCTGCTATCGGGTGGCGAGACCGACGCGGCGGGTCGCATTCACTTGCGCGTGCCACCCGACGAAGCGCTAGCGCTGCGTTTGCTTGGTCCGGGCCATCAGCCCGTAGTTCGACAGCCGTGGCGTGTGCCGGCCTCGACAGAGCCGGCTGACGTAGTCGAAACCGTGACTTCCGGCGGCGTTATCCGGGGTCGCGTGTTGCCGATCGAGGCGCTGCGAAAGTGGTCCCCAGAATTGCCGAACGCGGAACCCGGCATCAGGTCGCAGTTGTCGCAAGCAAGTCTTGCCGCTGGTCTGCGGCTGCGGCACAAGGGGAGCGGCGAGACCATCCCCACGGCGCGAATGCCATTCACCCCCCGTACGCCGTTGGCGGCCGATGGCACGTTCGCGGTCGATGGCTTGAAGGCCGGCGACTGGACTGTCCTGTTTGGCTACCCGTTGCGTGTGCAGGAACTGGAGATCGACCCACGGCTCGTTGGCAAAGCCAACACATCTAGCATCGGGCTCGAAAACATGGAGTTTGAACTGTCCACCATTGTCGGACTCACCGACCACGAATTGCGGGTGCTTGACATCGACATCAGCACCTTCACACCAGGACAGTTGGACGCGAACGTCACGCGCGACGGCAAGACCGTCAGCGACGGCGCGATGTTGGTCACACCGATCGCCGCGACCAGCGCGCCGCTGCCGATCCTGCGTTCGTCTCCCAACCTGCGATTCGGCAAGACCGGCCGGATCGTCGCCACTCTGCCACCAGCGCGGTACGCCGCCCGCTGGTCGTTCCAGGGGAGCCGCGACTTTCCCTACTTGGGGACCTTCGAGGTGCGCAGCGGCGATGTCACGCGAATCGATTTCGTGATCGACACCGTGACACAATCGCTGCGTGTCGTCGAAAGCGACGGAACGACTGCCGCAAGCGGGCAACTTCAGCTGAACCTGACGCGCGCTGGGGAGCCAGCGAGTTGGTCTGCGTATAGGGTGGTCGACGCCACGGGCCTTGCAGAGTTCACCGATCTGCCGCGCGACACCGTGCTACAGGTACAGTTCGTTCGCAAGCCAACGCCTCAGCCGGCGGGAACGCTGCCGCCGCCGACCACGCCGATCGATCTCGGCACCGTGACCGCCGATTCGACGGGTGAGCCCGTTGTGCTGAAGTTGCCGCCTCGCTGAGCGACTCTGCACGGCGCTGGACAGCAACAAGGGCACCGGCCCTGGATGCGACTCACGGCTGAATACGCAACACAATCCCTGCCCCCAGTGCGCGCTGCAACTCCGCAACGAGCTCCGGCCCGACAGCGTGCTCCGGGTCTCGGTAGACAACTTCGCGCAGCGACTTGCTGGCCTTCAGCGCCGCGAACGCATTCGCGGTCGGTGCCCAGAGGATGCGACGGTCCAAGCCAGGCAACGGGCACGTCAGCACCAACCGCGCAAGCCGTGGCAGACGGGCCAAGAACGCAAGGTCGTCGGGGCACCGGCATTCGAGCTCGCGAAGATCCTGCTGGTCCCCGATGGCCTTGCACAATTCGACGGTCACATCGCCATACCACGAGAAGGACTCGAGGTGCAGCGCGCCCAGCAGAGTCACGACTTCGGCGATGGCTGCATCACGGCCTTCCGGCGCGGCACCGCTGGTCTGCAGGTCGAGGCGCCGCAAGCCGCCGAGCCGACGCAGGTCCTTCACCACGGCAGCATCAACTTCGGCGCCCGACAACTTCACCGAGGTGAGCGTCGACGGCAACTCGGCGAGCACGTGCGGGGCAAGCACACATTCCTGGAGACACAGCTCGCGCAGCGCCGGCATCGATGCGAGGCGCTTCACCGCCGCCGCGTCCAGGGCCCAGGAAGCAGTCCCATCGCCACGCATGCGGGCGAGAATGTCGGCCTGACCCACTCCCGAGAGCGCCAGCGAACGCAGCTTCGTGAGCCCGGTCACCGCCGCAAAACTCTCGGCATCGAGCCCACGGCAGTTCATCAGCCGCAGCTCTTCGAGATGTTGCGCAGCGGCGAGCGCCGCGATGCCCTTGCTGGTCACCGGAATGAGCGACAGATCGAGCAATCGCAGCGCCGGCCATGTCGCGAGCGCACCCGCGACCTCGGCATCGAGTGTGAAGTTCTCGTTGATGAACATCACCTTCGCCAGCCGCGCACAACCGGCCAGCTTGCGCAGGTGTTCGGGCGTGAGGTGGCAGCAGTACGGAACCGTCACTTCCTCGAGCACCGGCAGGGAGGTCAATGCGCTGAACGCCGCAACCGGGCCGCTTTGCCACGCGGCGGTGTCGTCCAAGCCGGGGTTGATCTGCAGTCGCCGCAGCGCCGGCAGCCGCGCGAGGTGCCGCAGGTCCGCAACCGTAGCCTCCTCCCAGTTGATGTTTGTGGTCGCGGCGTCGACCTTGGCGATGGCCGCACCTTCGACGCGCAAGGGCGGCGGCAGCGTGACAGCCTCCTGGGCACGCGCGCCCACGATCGTAGCGAACAGGGCGAACGCGATCGGGTGGTGCACCATTTTCGCACGATACGCCGGGATTCGGCAGGCGTGAAGCCCTGGCGCTCTCGACACGCCCAATCGTGCGCTACCAACAGGGCAGACAACCACGTTGGCCCAATTGACTCCGCCCAACATTCGCGAACGATGTGGCGATGAGTTCTCAGCAGCCCAACGCCACCACTCGTCGCAGCTTCCTCGCCAGTACCGGCACTCTCGCCGCCGCCTCCGTGCTCGCCAGCACAGCCGGCGCGCAGGTCCACGTCGCCGGTAGCGACACGATCCGCATCGCCCTGGTCGGTTGCGGCGGCCGCGGTGGTGGTGCGGCGACCAACGCTCTCTCGGTGCCAAACGCATCGATTGAACTGGTGGCCGTAGCTGACGTTTTTGAAGGCAAGCCCGAGGCGATGGTCGACACGCTGTCGGAGCAGTTTGCGAAGAAGGTGAACGTTCCCAAGGACCACCAGTTCGTGGGCTTTGGTAGTTATCGCAAAGCGATGGACTGTCTGCGCCCCGGCGACATCGTGATCCTCACGACGCCGCCAGCGTTTCGTTGGGTGCATTACGCGTACGCGATCGAGAAGGGCCTCAACGTATTCATGGAGAAGCCTGTCAGCGTCGATGGGCCGACCAGCAAGCGCATGCTCGAACTCAACGAGCGCGCCAAGGCAAAGAACCTCAAGGTCGGCGTCGGTCTGATGTCGCGCCACAACTACGGCATGCGCCAGCTGAAGAAGCGCATCGAAGACGGCGAACTCGGCGACCTGATCCTGCTGCGCGGTTACCGCATGCACGCACCCGCCGCGTTCTTCCGTTCGCTGCCAAAGCCGCCCGGCATCACCGAACTGATGTACCAGATCCAACGCTTCCACAGCTTCTTGTGGGCCAGCGGCGGCAACTTCAGCGACTTCAACATCCACATCGTCGACCACCTGTGCTGGATGAAGGGCGCCTGGCCGATCCGCGCGCAGGCCGTCGGCGGCCGCCATTACCGCGAAAGCAGCGAAGGTGTCTACATCGACCAGAACTTCGACAGCTACTCGGTCGAGTATTCGTTTGAAGACGGCTCGAAGATGTTCTTCGACGGCCGCTGCATACCGGACTGCAAGATCCTCTACTCGAGCTTCGCGCACGGCTCCAAGGGTTCTGCCGTCGTTTCACACAGCGGCGACTGCGGCCTGCCGTCGAGCACCTACAAGGGTCAGGTGATGAACCAGGCCAATCGCATCTGGCAATCGGACATTCCGCAGGCCGAGCAGGATCCCTACCAGAACGAGTGGAACGAGCTCATCGCCGCGATCGCCGCGGGCAACGACTACAACGAAGTCGACACCGGTGTGAAGACCAGCCTCGTCACCTCGATGGGCCGCATGGCCGCGCACACGGGTCAGGAGATCTCGTATGACGGCATCCTGAACGGCGATTTCGAGTTTGCGCCGGACGTCGACAAGATGACGTTCGATTCACCCGCGCCGGTGCTCGCGGGGCCCGATGGTAAGTATCCGGTGCCGATGCCGGGGCAAAAGAAGATGCGCGAGTACTAAGGGCAGCGGCGGGCCGGCTACTTGATCACTGTGATCTCGCCGGGCACCAGGCGAATCGGGTAGCGGTGGGGTTCGTCGCGCTTTTCCATGCCATCGTCGGTGTAGATCACGAGCGTGGTCGCAAGCTCTGACGTCTCCAAGACTCCAGTGCGGCCACCGCTCATGAAGTGGATGTAGCCGCGCAGCCACGAGCCGAGGTAGGGGCCTTCGACCACGAGTTGGCGATCGCGATCATCAAGCACCGCCAACCGCCGCTGGTTGCTGGAAGGCGGCGGGTTCTCTGCGCGGTAGCGAAACTGCACCCGGCGGCCGAGCCGGTATTCGCGTTCGTCAAGGTAGTCGCGCGCCCTGGACGCGATAATGCGACCCGGCGCTTCGAAGGTCACGGTGACACCTTCTGCGCACTGTGCCGGCACGCGGACACGCCCCGCGTCGTCACACGAGAACTGCTGGGTATGGATCACTGCGCTGCCCAACCCACCCCACGACCTCCACAACGACGCCGTCAGCACTGCACCCGCAATTCCCTCCCCGCGGGCGTCGACCACGCGACCCTCCCATGCCACCTGAAGATCCTGCGGCGGTGGCACCGCGATATCCACGACAGCCGCTCCCATCGAGAACTCACCTGCGTCGAAGACCTGGAACGTCTCGGGATCGAGCACGAGCAAACGATGATTGCGCGGCAGGAGCGAGGTGAGTTGGAAGTTGCCAAGAGCATCCGTGATCGCGCCTTTCCGGAACGCTTCGCTCTCGATCTCACGATGCCCCCGGCCCGGATCGACGCCCACGATGGGATCCGCGATGCGCACGATGCGCCCAGCCAGGGCACGCCCCTGCAGATCGACGACCCGGCCACGCAACGACTGATCACTGCGCTGCAGCTGCAGTGTCTCATGCGGGTTCTTCGTGCCGAGATCGCGCCAACGCGCATGCGGCTCCAAGCAGACCGCCGCCCCCAGCTGCTCGTGCCATGCAACGAGACTGCCTCCCTCCATGAGGTTGCCACTGCCCGTTTCGATGTGGAAGGTCCCGTCCACACCGCTCAGCACCGAATAGAAGTGAAAGCTGACCCGCGCTCCTGCAACCGGACGCCGGTCCGCGTCGATGACGACACCATCAAGAGTCCACGTCAGCCAGGCCGGATCCGAAGTCACCGGCCTGCGATGCATCGCAAGTCGGACATCGATCTTGGGCACGAACGTCGTAATGCGATCCGGCGTGGTGATGCGCGCTTCCTGCTCCCCGACCAACACCGATTCGGCAACCGACTCGAATCCATCCAATTCCGGGGCAAACCGCACCGCAGCCGCACCGCGATATCCATCTGCCTGGGCGCTGATCTGCGCACCGACGAGCCAGGGCACGGCCACCTCGAACTCGCCTGCATCATCGGTGACGCCGTCACTGCGAAACGTAGCGAACTCAAACCCCATCAGAGAGTATGGGAAATCCACCAAAGTCGCGTCACTGTAGACGATGCGCGCACCGGCGACCTTGCGGCCGTCCTCGGCATCGATGACGACACCGCGCAACCGGATTTTCTTTGTCGCAACCAGCCGGTTCTCACCACCTGGCTGCAGTGGCTGCGCACCCAGAATCCAGTGATCCGAGTCCGCAGTGAGTTGGTGCGGCCCCACCGGCAGCTCCACAGCGAAAGAGCCAAGCAGGTTCGTGGCGCCGACCCGCTTCGTGCCCTCGTAGAGACCAACGCCGGACATCGGCTGGCCTTGCGAATCGAGCACTTCGCCCGAGTAGATAGCCATCACGGGCACTTCCGGAGCCGTGGACGCCACCAAATTTGGTGTCTTGGCCGGCGCCTCGCGAGCCTCTTCGGTTGGCGCGATCGATGGATCGTCAGGCGGCAACGCCGCATCGGAACGCATCACCGGCATCGGCGTATCCGTCTCCAACAACCTCCACACCAGCGGCACCGCCACTGCGACGGACAGCAACAGCACCGCGGCCATGACCGCCGGCACGGTCGCCACCGGCGACTTCGCGAGACGCGCACTCGGCACACCAAATACCGCCAGGGCCAACCGATCGCGCCATTGCGCACCATCCGCCTCGAGATCTTCGCGCAGCATCTGCAGGCCGCGCGACAGCTGGCTGCGCACGGTCGCCCACGGCTGCCCCGTGCGTTCCGCGATCTCCTTGGTCGATCGGCCTTCGAGGAAGTGCGCGAGCACCGTGCCGCGATACGGCTCTGGCAGCGCGAGAACGGCCGTTGCGACCCGTTGCTGCTGTTCCATCTGCGCGACGAGTTCGCCCGCTGGTAAGGCCTCCACGTCGCGCGTAACCGCGTGTTCGCGTTCGTGGCGGGCTCGCCGCGTACGGTCGCGACGGTAGCGCTTCGCGAAGTTCGTCACCACGCGCGCCATCCAGGCGCCATGATTGCGAACGGAGCCCGCTCGGGTCCGGTGCGCAATCCAGGCCTGCTGCAAGACATCGTCTGCGGCGTCGGGCCCAGCGAGGCGGAACGCCAGCGAACGCAACCAGGCGTGTTCCGAGAGGAGCGATCCGAGATCGATCGAGTCAGATTGCATGTTCATCGCAAACGCCTGATCCCCGAGGTCACCGATCTGTTGCAGAACCCGCAAGATTATCCGTTGCCGCCAACGCCGCCTCCGTCCAGCGCTCTGCGATGTCGACCAAGGGGCTCCTCGGGCCCAATCGCCGGGCCTTGCGCAAAAACCGCTTTGTCGCACGACGATCCCCGCGCAACGCGTGGCCGTACGCAAGGTACCCCGCGCACATCGCACGCAACCAGAACGGCTCTGGCAGACGAAATGATTGCTGCAACTTGACGAGGCCTTCGTCGACCCGACCAAGCCTAAGCAAGATCATCCCGTGAGTCCGCAGACGGGCAGCGCAAGCCTCCCCACCAAACGACTTCTTGTTTTGATCTGCACAGCGCCGCTCGGCCTTCACCAGGTCTTCCTGGCGCCCCGTCTGCGCGAGAAAGAACGCGTTGTTTACTGCATCGAGTTCTTTCACCTGGGCACGCAAGAGCCGAATCCGTAGCCGTTGCCCAGACGAAACGCACTCTCGCTCCAATCGGTGCAGCTCGGCCAGCGTCATCGTCTCACCCTGTCCATAGGCCGCGAGCGCACCATCCGGATCGCCGGTCAGCAGGCATAACAGGGCGCGGCCCTTGCACCAATCACCGCGGGCCGGCAAACGCCGTTCGCCCTCGGCAAGAAGCGCTTCTGCGCCAGAGTAGTCCGCGCATTGCAAGGCTTCGTAGAAGTCATGCGCGAGCGCCTGCGCTCGCGAAGCCTCAAGCCAACCGGGGATTGCTGCCTTGGCAGTATTCAAGGTCGATAGCGCAATGGCCATGTCGGTCTTGGGCGCCCCACGAATCACTACCGGCACCAGACCCGCGAAAGCCCATGCGAACGCCATGAACCCAAAGGCGCCTCCGTACCATTGCGTATAGTAGAGGCCCTTGGGAGCATCCAGCAGGACGGCCACCACCAACGGAGTGGCGGCCACGGCGACCGCGATGTTGGCCAGAGGACCGGCGAGCACAGCCGCCAGAAACCGCATCCGCAGCAGGTATTTGCCACGGGGCTGCCACCGCACGAGACCCGCCCATGGCCTTCGATGCAAACTGATCCGCACCCCAAAGCACGAGACCACGTGCCAAGGCATGCCGCCGCCGACTTGGATTTCGAGGATTCGAAACCCGAGCAGGAAGCCCACCAACGCGTGCGCCAACTCGTGGAAGACCACCACGACCAAACACGCGGCAACGGCCCCCAGGAGGCACAAGAGCCCGATCGCGCCGATGCCCAGTGCTTGCTCGAACGTACCCGCTGCCATCATCCGCCAGAGTCTCGCAGTTCTTCGCCGCGAAGGCTACGTTCGCGCCATGGCACGGAAAGCGAACCCAGCTCCTGCACTGTCGCCGGAATTGACCTCGGCCTGGCAGTACACCCTCGATATCGCCAGCGGCATTCGTGACCTCGCGCCTTGGGATTGCATCAACCCTGACGCGATCCTCGGGGTGCGCGACCCGGTCAGTGGAGAGATCGACTGGTGCATGACCATTGCCTTGGCGGACGGGTTCTCTGGCGTGGCCATCTACCAGGGCGACACTGGTTACGCATCCCTGCAGCGACTCCTGCAAGGCGAGGTCGATGAGTTCGATACGCCGATTGCGCAGCACTGCGTCACCTTGATGTTCCACAGCGCAGCGACGGTGCGGCCGGAGACGAAACAGCTGATGAAGCAGCTGGAGCGCAAGTTCCGCGGCAGCGGCGCCTGGCCCGAACTGCTCACCCACGAACCAGGCTTCATGCCAGAGCTTCCTCGCGACGTGGCGCAGCTCACTCGCATCGCCAATGCACTCTGCGGGCTTGCTTCCATGGTGCCGTGGGCAAGCGCTGACGAAGGCGGCGGAGCCTGCAACGAGGCCAACCACGCCTGGGCCACCGCGAGTCCATTTGATGAACTCGCGCGTTTCCTCACCCCATTGCCGAAGGTGCCCGCCCTCGTCATCGAAGCGCCACCCTTCGACCAGGTCGCCGTCGCGCGTCTGCAGAAGCGCAAGACCGCGCACCAGGGCCAATGGTATGTCGATTGGTTCTGCGGCCTCAGCGGCGTCTTCGATCCAGCTTCGGGCGAACGCGGCTACTACGTGGTGCACCTGCTGTGTATTGAGATCTCCACCGGGCTCATGCTCGCCATGGACATCTCGACGGTTGCCGAGGCAACCGGGCAATTGCAGGCCATCATCCTGCGCGAGGCCGAGAAGCACGCAGTGCCGGAGGCGGTATTCGTGCGGCGGGAGGCCCTGCAGACCGCGCTGCAGCCACTCGCGAAGGAACTCGGCATTGCGCTCCAGCTCAAGCCCGAGCTTCGCGAAGCGACCCACGAACTGCGCGACCAGCTCACGAACTTCCTGTCCCGCTGAGCGCGACGGTCAGCCCCGCGGCGCCAGGATCTCGCGCCGCACTGCCTCGACCATCTGCGGATCCGCGCCACGCAGTTCGGCGGCCGCAATGTGCTGGCGCGCCTCGTCGATGCGACCGAGCAGCGCGCAGGCTTGCGCCAGGTGCAACAACGGCGAACTTTCTTGCGGCGCGATGGCGTGGGCTTGCTGCAGATGTTGATGCCCGGCTTCGACGTTGCCGCGCGAAACGAGCAGGATGCCGAGGCGGTTGTGCGCATCGCCAAACCGATCGTCGATCCGCAGCGCCCGGCGCAGCGCGCGTTCGGCGCGGCGATCGTGGCCGAGCTTGTGCCGGACGAGGCCGACCAGAAACCACGTCTCGGCGGCGCGGCCCACGGTGCGAACGAGCTCTCGCGCGCCGGCCATTGCTTCGGCGAGGTCGCCAGCCGCAATGGCGTTCTCGACCCGCTGGGTGCCCGACCAGAGGCCAGGCACCGCGGCGAGCCGCAGGTACCGTTGTGCTTGCGGGGCGATCGTGGGCGGCAGGCCGCGCTGCAGCGCCTGCTGCAGGGCCTCGCTGGCGCGCGATCCGTTGTCGAGCAGGAGGTAGGCGCGGCCGAGTTCAAACTGCAGCATCGGCTGCGCGGGATCCTTGGCCAGCGCGCGTTCGGCCACCTGACAGGCTTCCAGCGGCCGATCGTCTTCGATCAAGAACGAGACGAGCAACCGTGCCACCGGCACCGGCAGGTCGTCCATGCCGAGCAGTTCTTCGGTGAGCTGCACACGCAGCGCCTGGTCGCCCGTGCGATCACAGACCGCGGCCAGCTGCGCCAGGGCCGGCACGCTGGCGACACCACGATGCCGCGCCAACTCGACGAGGCCCCGGACTTCGCCGTAACGCTCGAGGCGGAACAGCTGCGCCGCCGCGCGTTCGACGAGTTCTGGTCGCTCCGGCGACTGCATCGCCGCGCGCCCGATCGCGGTCGCCGCCGCGGCATCGTCGCCCGCGGCGTGCAGCAGGACGGCGAGGCGTTCGAGCTGCTCGGTCGGCAAGCTCGGCGACTGCGCGAGGTCTGCAAGCACCGGTGCCAGGCCTTCGCGGTGCTCCCCGCGCTTCAGCAATTGCACCGCGTAATCGAGCGCCAAGGCGCGAACCCCTTCGTCATCGCGCGCGAGTTCGAGGCAACGTCGCAGTGGCCGCAGCGGGTCCGGCGAGGCCTCTGGCAGGTTCGCTTCGCGCCGCAGCAGACTGTCCTTCAGCACGAGAAACCAGCCGAGCGCCTCCCCCGACAACGGATGCGCGGGCTGCGGACGCCCCATCCAGCCCAGGAGCCCCGTGATCTCAAACTCGAGGCGAACGAGCACGTCGAGCGGTTTCCTCGCGTCGAAGGGCACACAGCCTTCGATCTGCACCTTCAGGCTTTCGCCGTCGAGTACGCGCCAATGCAGCCCCCCCGGCCGGAAGATGCCATCGACGAGCAACTGCGTCGCCCCCTGCTTGTGCAGCAAGGCCAGCTGGGCCGGCTCGAACTGCTCGCGCAGGTTCAGGAAGTTGCGCTGGCCATCGACGGGACCGACGAACGGGAAGAATCGGATGCCGCGATCGCCGCCGGCGTTGAGCCTGGCGACCAGGAGGCGGGGCAGTTGGCGGGCGAGCACGTCATACGGAGCTGCCCCGACGACAGGCAGCAGCCCATCGGCGACGGCAAAGGCGAAGACGACCGCAACAGCCATGACTGCCGCTATCGAACCGGGTGGGGCCGCAACCGTCGTGCGTCCTGGAGTCCGCCGTGCCAGTGGCGCATGGCGTCAGCGCCGCCGCGCCGGTCGCGGCACCACGAGCCTCGTCACCGGGCCCCGATCCTCGTCGGCAACCTCGACCACGACCTCCGTGGGCTCGTTGCCGGCCCCTTGCAGGCTGTGCCAGGCCTGCGCGCCTACGGCCTCGGCGATCCGCTCCTTACGCAGACCGGCCAGTACGGACAGCCGAACGCGCACACGCGGGGTTCCCGCCGGGCGCTCGTCGATGACCCGCAGCGGGGCGATCAGCCGGCCTTCGAGGGGCGCTTCGAGCTCGAGTTCGAGTGGCGAACGGTCGCGTTCCTGCTTGACCTTGAGCAGATCCTGCATGAGCAAGCTCAGCACCAGGCTCGCCGCGACACCCAGTGCACCGATGGCGATCAGGGACTTGGACACGGGTTTCTTTTCGGCCGCGAGGGGGGTTCCGCTGCAATTCTCGATGGCAGAACCCTGCGACTGCAAAATAATCCCGGTTCGGGGCATTGCCTTGGTGGTCCGAGCCGGTATGCATCGGCGACGTTCCGGGCACCGTCCCATACAACGAACTCGATACCCATGGGCAAGATCGTCCGATGCCGTGAGTGCGGCAAGGTCTACCGCGAGCTCGACGAGCTCGAGGACCTCAGAGACAACGACAGCGTGTGCCTGGTCTGCAACAACACCATTGAAGTTGCCGACTGGGACCGGGTCCTCGCTTCCTACGAAGACGACGAAGGTGACGTCGAGGAAGATGATGACTGGGATGACGACGAGGAGGCGGAAACCGACGACGATGCCGAAGAGGACGTCGCGGAAGACGACTTCACGGAGGACCTCGACGAAGAAGGCGACGAGGACGAAGAAGACGAGGATGAGGACGAAGACGAGGACGAAGACGCCGACGACGAAGAGTGACCGGGTAACCCGGTCCCTGCCGTCGTAGGCCTCCCGTTCGCGCCCTGCGTGCACATCGCGCGGGTCTACGTACCCCCTGTGCCCCTTCGGCCTGCGCCCCGTTCGGTCCGTGCCTCCAGATCCGGGCCCCAGATCCGACCACCGGGCAGCCCCCTGTCCGCGCCCAGGCAAGCCTTGCGGGCTCGCCCAGGCTGCTGCGGGCCATGCACGCGCGCCAAGATGACAGCAGCCCGCGCCAGGCTCCTGCCACACTGGCAGTAATCAGCCCTAGGGTAGATCGCCACCGAGAATGTTAAGTCATTTTGGAGAAGTGACTTAAACAACTTCCCACGGCGCGGCACATGCCTTGCTTTGCGGGGCCGCCCCGGGGAGCTTTCGAAGCTCTCCGACCACCCGCCTACCCATGTCGCAGACGTTCCGAGTTTTGCTGGTCGAGGATGATGATTCGCTGAGGTGCTGCCTCGGCGAATTCCTCGCTAGCCATGGCTGGGAAGTCGCGGCGACGGCCTACGGCCAGGAAGCGACCGAACTTGCGCAGCGGCACCGCTTTGACTTCACGATCCTCGACTTCCACCTGCCGGGCACCACGGGCGTTCGCGTGTTCCAGCAGCTGATCGCGATCCGACCGCTGCCGGCGATCCTGATGTCAGGCCTCGCCACGATCGAAGAAGCGACTGCCGCCCGCCAGGCTGGCTTCTTCACGTTCCTGCGCAAGCCGCTCGAACTCGAACGCCTGCGCCAATCGGTGCAGCAGCTGATCCAGACCCACTTTGGTGGCCCCCTGGCCTGGCACCCGACGATCCAGCCCGTGCACCCGACCCGGTGCCAGCAGGATCACCAGGCCGCCCAGAACCCTCCCCCCCGCCGCCCGCGCCCCGAATGTTGATCGGCCGGTGGCCGGCCACCTCCTGGCCACCACCACCTGCCTAACACAACCTCGTTCGCGCTGGCAGCACCTGACTCTCCCCAACCACTCCAAGACTCCTACCCCCAAGAACTGCAATGTCCAAGACGACCAAGTCGACGACCGTGACTCCCCTGGGCGACCGCGTACTCGTGAAGCGCGTCGCTGCCGACGACAAGACGAAGGGCGGCATCATCCTGCCCGACACCGCCAAGGAGAAGCCGCGCGAAGGCATCGTCGTCGCCGTCGGCAACGGCAAGATGCTCGACAACGGCAACCGCCAGGCCATCTCGGTCAAGGCGAAGGACCGCGTCCTGTTCAGCAGCTACGCAGGCAGCGAGATCAAGCTCGACGGCGAAGAGATGCTGATCCTCGGCGAAGACGAGATCCTCGCCGTCATCGAGTAGCTCACGCCGCTCGTCCCCGGTAACCGCACACATCCCCACGGAGTATTCCCATGGCAGTCAAGAAGATCGCATACGACCAGGAAGCGCGCGAGCGCATGCGCGACGGCGTCAGGCAGTTGGCCCGCGCCGTCAAGGTCACCCTCGGCCCGCGCGGCCGCAACGTCATCATCGAGAAGTCCTTCGGCAGCCCGCTCGTCACCAAGGACGGCGTCACCGTCGCGAAGGAAGTCGAGCTCGCCGGCAAGTACGAGAACCTCGGCGCCCAGCTGGTGAAGGAAGTCGCCAGCAAGACGTCCGACATCGCCGGTGACGGCACCACGACCGCGACGGTCCTCGCCGAAGCCATCTTCGAAGAGGGCATCAAGAACGTCACGGCCGGCGCCAACCCGGTCGCGCTGAAGCGCGGCATCGAGAAGGCGGTCGCGAAGGTTGTCGAGTCGATCAAGAAGATCAAGATCGACATCAAGGGCAAGAAGGAGATCGCGCAGGTCGGTTCGATCGCCGCCAACAACGACGAAGCGATCGGCAACATCCTCGCGGACGCCATGGAGCGCGTCGGCAAGGACGGCGTGATCACGGTCGAAGAGGGCAAGAGCCTCACGACCGAAGTGAAGTGGGTCGAAGGCATGCAGTTCGACAAGGGCTACCTGTCGCCGCACTTCGTCACCAACCAGGACAAGATGGAAGCCGTGCTCGAGAACCCGTGGATCCTCATCCACGAGAAGAAGATCTCGAGCATCAAGGACATGCTGCCGCTGCTCGAGAAGATCGCGCAGAGTGGCCGTCCGCTGCTCATCGTCGCCGAAGACATCGAAGGCGAAGCGCTGGCCACGCTGGTGGTCAACAAGCTGCGCGGTGTGTTCAAGTGCTGCGCAGTGAAGGCGCCGGGCTTCGGTGATCGTCGCAAGGCGATGCTCGAAGACCTCGCCATCGTCACCGGCGGCAAGGCCGTGTTTGAAGACCTCGGCATCAACCTCGAGACGGTCACCACGGCCGAACTCGGCAGCGCGAAGAAGGTCGTCGTCGGCAAGGACGATTGCACGATCATCGAAGGCGCTGGCAAGGCGAAGGACGCGCAGAGCCGCATGGAACAGATCCGTGCTGAGATCGCGCGCACGACGTCGGACTACGACCGCGAGAAGCTCCAGGAGCGCCTCGCCAAGCTCGCCGGCGGTGTTGCGCAGATCATGGTCGGCGCGGCCACCGAAGCCGAGATGAAGGAGAAGAAGGCTCGCGTCGAGGACGCTCTGCACGCCACGCGCGCAGCCGTCGCCGAAGGCATCGTCGCTGGTGGTGGTGTCGCGCTGCTGCGCGCCGCCAAGGGCCTCGACGACCTGAAGCTCACCGGTGACGAGCGCATCGGTGCGGAGATCGTGCGGCGCGCCCTCGAAGCGCCGATGCGCCAGATCGCCGCCAACGCCGGCGTCGACGGCTCGATCGTGGTGCAGACCGTGCGCGCCAACAAGAGCGACACGTTCGGCTACAACGCCGCGACCGACGTCTATGAAGACATGGTCAAGGCGGGCGTGCTCGACCCGGCCAAGGTCACCTGCGCCGCGCTGCAGAACGCCGCGTCGGTCTCGACCCTGCTGCTGACCACCGAGGCCCTGATCTCGACGGTCCCGGAGAAGAAGGCTGCCGGCGGCGGCGGCCACGACCATGACCACGGTGGTGGCATGGGCGGGATGGGTGGTATGGGCGGCATGGGCGGGATGGACTTCTGATCGAGGCCGCGCCTTCGGCGCGGACTTGCCCTGCCCACAACGGCCTGGCAGCGCTTTGGCGCGGCCGGGCCGTTTCCGTTCTCAGGTCAATACCAGGACTCGGGCACGTGTGCCTGGCACCTTCGCGAGGGCCTTGTCGCAGGTCACAAGGGTGGAGTCCAAGGCTTCGGCAAGGGCCAGGTAGGTCGCGTCATAGGCCGTCAGATTGGCCCGGAGCTCAAACACCCGTTCGATCAAGGCTGCGTGCGCATGCCTTTCGATGGGAAAGTCCGCAAGGTCCAACATCGCCTCCCGAGCCCGCGCCGCGGACACCTGCCCGGCGAGCACGTACCGCCTGAGCACTTGCATCACCTCGATATCCAAGAGGTGAGGGGCGTGGCTCATATCCGCACCAAGAACAACCTCATCGAGCCGACGGCCGAGCTCCGTACCCATCAACAGCTCGACCATGGCGGACGCATCGATCACGATCATGCGGAGTCGCGTTCCTTGCGAATGGCCGCGGCAGCAGACTCAGCCAGCTTCACGGACTTGTGGGAACGCAGGCGCTCCCGCATCTCTTCGGGGGTTGGCAGAGCCCCAAACTTCGCGATCTCGGCAAGGAGCAACTCGGACAGCGACTTCCCCGCCTGCGCCGCCCGGACCTTGAGCTTCCTGTGCAGCGCGTCCGGCACACCTCGGATCTGGATGGTCTTTGCCATGCAATCAGCATGCTTGCATGCACTTTGCTTGTCAATCCGCCGAGGGCCCTGGCCAACTGCATTGCTGGACATCTAGCATGCTGATGATCTGGCTGCCGCCCCCTTGGTTCCCCGCCGCGGCCCTGCGCTTCTACTCCAAACTGGCTCGCACCTCGTGACTTCGTTTGCCTGCCGACTCGGTTGCGGTGCCTGCTGCATCGCACCCTCGATCCACACGCCGTTCCCCGGCATGCCGAACGGCAAGCGCGCGGGCGAACGCTGCGTGCATCTCGACGCGGGCAATCTCTGCCGGTTGTTTGGCCATCCCGACCGGCCAGCGTTCTGCGGCGCGCTCAAAGCCGAGCCTTCGATGTGCGGCAGCAACGATGCCGAGGCGATGGCGATCCTCACGCAGCTCGAACGCGACACGCAGCCGTAGTGGAGCCTGGCGCTAGCGGCCGAGCATCTTCAAGCACAGCTCCTTCACGTCGGTGGCCGCCACGCGATCGCGCGCGAGCGACTTGTCGCTGCAAAGGAACACCGGGCCCGCATCGTCGTCGTCATAGAGCCGCCCGTGCGAACCCATGACCTGCGATGAGTCCGTGGAGATCACGTCCATGAGGTAGCGGAAGCCGAGCAGCTTCTTCGCGAGCACGCGCGCGACCTTGAGCTTTGGGAACTTGATCTTCGGATCCAAGAACAGCTCGGCGGGGTCGTAACCAGGTTTGCGGTGGATGTCGACCGTCGGCGCAAAGTCGGGGCGGCGCGCTTCGTCGAGCCAATAGTGATAGGCAAACCAGTGGCCCGGCTCGGCGATGCAGATGAGTTCGCCGCTGCGGTCGTGGTTGATGCCGAGTTCCTGCTGCTGCGTGCGGTCGAGCACGCGCGCGACGCCCGGGGTCTTTGCCAGCAGCGTGCGGACGGCTTCGAGGTCGCTCGCGTCGCGCACGTAGACGTGGGCGCACTGATGGTCGGCGACTACGAACACCCGGCACGCACCACAATCCAGGAGCTGCCCGTGGCTCGTTTCCTGCAAACGCAGGTAACCGTTCTCGTGCAGCAGACGATTCAAGAACACCGGCTTCGTCGCCTTTTCGATGCCGTATTCCGACACCACGATCACGTGCGCATTCTTCGCGCGCGCCTTCTCGATCAGCCGCGCACACTCCGCGTCGAGGTCCCGCACGGCCTGCACGCTGCGCGGGTCGTCCGGCCCCCAACGTTGGTGGTCGTAGTCGAGGTGCGGCAGGTAGGCCAACATGAGGTCCGGATCGTGTCGGTCGATCACGGCGAGCGCCGAGGAAGTGATCCAGCGCGTGCTCGCGATGCCCGCGCGCGGGCCCCAGAAGTCAAACAGCGGGAATGGCCCAAGTTGCTGCTGCAGCTCGCTCTGCAGCGCCGGCGGCTCGCTATAGAGGCCCGGCTTCTTGAGCCCGTCGGCGTGGTATTCGGGGCGCGGCGTGACCGACCAGTCGACGGCCGGGGAATACATGTTCCACCACCAGAACATCTTCGCCGTGCGAGCGCCGAAGCGCGCGCGGGCCGCTTCGTAGAGCTTCTCGCCGTGCACGAGCTGGTTGCTCTGCCGCCACAGCATGACCTGGGCGAGATCGCGGAAGTACCAGCCGTTGCCGACCGCGCCGTGGCCGCTCGGCGGCAGGCCGGTCAGGAAGGTTGCCTGGACCGTGCACGTGACGGCCGGGAAGACCGTGTCGAGCGGGGCGACAAAGCCGTGCTGCCCGAGCCCGCGCAGCACGGGGGCGTGGACGAGGTCCTTGGGGCGCAGGCCGACGGCGATCACGACAAGCAGCTTCACGGTCCCAGTGTGCCCGCACACCGGCCCCAGCGCTACCGAGTGCCAGGGTTCGCTCGCCGCGGATTGCGGGCTCCGACGTCCGGCCGTTACGAGAACGATTGGCGAGACATTCACCGAGGCATCTGGCGATCCACTGGCAATCTCCGTACGGTTTCGTCACGTATGCTGCCCGTGACGGAACCAACGGAAAAGACCCTCCCACCCCCGTGGGATCGCATCTTCTCGCTCGCCTCGCGCACGTTTGTGTGGGGCTTGCTGCTAGCGGTGCTCTACCTGCTGCGGCCCTTCCTGCTGCTCATCTTCCTGACGTTCGTGTTTGCCTACATCCAGGCGCACGGCGTCGACGGTCTTGCTCATCGCATCAAGAACCGGCCGCTGCGCGTCACCATCGTCGGGCTCGTGTTCCTCGGCACGCTGTTCGCCACGGGCTTCACGCTGGTGCCGCAGGTGCAGGACCAGGCCAACACCTTCTTCGACAACCGCGAGAAGTACGTCGCCGACGCCGATCAGGAGCTCGACAAGTTCCTCAAGAAGTCGCCGTCACTCTACAAGTCGGTGGCCAAGCACAAGGCGCCCCCGGACGCAGCGGACAAGCCGACCCAGGCGCCGGTGCCGCCCACGCCAGTGCCTGACCCGATACCCGGGGGCAAGGAAGCTGAAGTCACCCCCCAGGAACCACCGCCCCCGGCCAGCCTGCACATCGTGCGTGACTTCATCGCCGGCGCGATCGAATCCTGGAAGCAGAACCCGCTCGAGGTCGGCCAGTCCGTGCTCGGCGTGGCGTCGACGTTCCTGCTGTCCCTGCTGTTCTCGTTCTTGATCGTGCTCGACCTGCCCAAACTGCGACGCGCCATCGAAGGCCTGTCGAAGACCAAGATCGGTTTCATCTATGACGAGGTCGCCGACAACATCGCCGGCTTCGGCCGCGTGCTCGGCCAGGCCCTCGAAGCGCAGCTGTTCATCGCCGTCTGCAACACCATCCTGACCGCGATCGGCTGCTGGATGATGGGGCTGCCCAACCTGCTCGTGCTGTCGACGATCGTGTTCTTCTGCAGCTTCATCCCGGTGGTCGGCACGTTCATCAGCTCGACGCCGATCTGTCTGCTCGCCCTGCAGGCCGGTGGCGTCTCCTCGATGATGATCGCGATCGTGCTGATCTGCGTCATCCACGCGCTCGAGACCTATGTGCTGAACCCGCAGATCTACGGGCACCACATGCACATGAACCCGGTGCTAGTGCTGATCGTGCTCACCATCGGTGGCAAGCTGTTTGGCGTCTGGGGCCTCTTGCTTGGCATCCCGATCGTCAACTACGTGTTCCGCCACGCGATTCGCTTCCGCGAACCGCAGGTTGCGGCAGGGCCGACTGCCGCCGATCCGCCCGTGAAGTCAGCCTGACGCCAAACGGCGCCTACCAGTCGATGCGCGGCGGCCCAAGTGGTCGCCGCGCTTGTTTCAGGCCAGCGTGAACGGATCGCGATCGGCGCGGCTGATGGCCACCTGGGTGTCCTTGCCAAACGCGCGCACCAGTCGCTTCTGCAGCACCTTCAGGTAGCCGCGTTCGGTGTTGCTGTGACCAGCGACCACCACCGAAGCACCACCGCCGACGACCGCCAGGGTGTCGTGGTGCGACATCTCGCCGGTCAAGAACACATCGGCGCACGCCGAACGCAGCACGCTGCCACCCGCTCCCGCGGCTACCGCGACCGTGCGAACGGCGCTCGGTGCCTTCGACGGGCGCGCCACCTGCAGCGAGCGAACGCTAAGGTGCTTCTTGATGCGCAGGAGCAATTGGGAGAACGGAATCGCCTTTGGCAACTGCACGACGCGGCCAAAGTCCCCGTCGCCACAGGGGCGCAGGTCTTCGGGCTGCGCACCAGCGAGCACGCCTTCGGTAAGCCACTCCGCGATGCCCCCCGGCGCCGCGTCGAGCGCCGTGTGCGGCGAGTAGACGGCGAGCCCAGCGGCAACCGCGTGCAGGACCGCGCGCTGCTTGCCGTCGGCGTGATGCAGGCGCTTCATGCCCTGGAAGATCGGCGGGTGGTAGGCCACCACGAGATCCGCGCGCATCTTCACGGCCTCGGCGACCACTTCGTCGGTCAGATCGATCGTGAGCAGCAGGCGCGCACAACTGCCGCGGCGCGCTTTGGGCTCCACGAGGAGACCCGTGTTATCCCAATCGGCCGCCAGCTCCAGCGGCGCGATCTCATGCAGGATGTCGAGGACTTCGGCGAGCGAGGGCACGTTCTTCGGCATGGTCGTTCGGTCGTTGCTGACGATCAGGAGGCACCGGCGCTGATCACGGTGAGGCGATCGGGATGCAGATGGCGCTCGGCGACTTCGCGAACCTGCTCCGCCGTGATCGAGCGGATGATGCCCGGATAACGGTGCAGGAAGTCAAAGCCCAGCCCGAAGCGCCGTGCACGGATCGCGTACGCCGCGAGGTTGCTGTTGCGCTCGAGGGCGAACACGAAGCTGCCCGTCAGATAGTCCTTCACGTCCTGCAGTTCCTGCGCGGCCGGCGGTTCGAGCCGAATGCGCCGGATCTCCTCGAGGAAGCCGTCGATGGCCTTCTGGCGATGCTCGGGCGACGTGCCGATGTAGGCCGTGAACGTGCCGGGCTCTTCGCCGGCACTCGGCGTGATGCCAGCGCTCACCGCGTAACAAAGGCCCTGCTCATCGCGCAGCTTGCGCGAACAGCGCGACGTGAAGCCTGGCCCCGTGCCGAGCACGTGGTCCATCATCGACAGCACGTAGAAGTCCGGGTGCGTGCGACGGATGCCGAGGTGGCCGAGGTAGACGTGCACCTGCTCGCGCGCCATCGGCACATGCATGTCGCGCGATGCCGCCGCGAGTTCGACGTCCGGCATCGGCGTGTGCTTCGGCGCCTTGCCGCGGAAACTCGAGAACGCCTTCTCGAGGCGATCGAGCGTCTTGTCGGTCTCTTCGGGCCCGGAAGCCGCGATGTAGCCGCCGGCTGGGCGAAACCAAGTGTCGTGGAAGTCGCGCAGGTCCTTCGGCTTCAGCTTGGCGACGGACTTTGCAGCGCCCTGCGTCGGACGACCGAGCGGGTGATCGCCGTAGATCATCTTGCGGAACCGGCGCGCCGCGACGGCGCGAGGATCGTCGTCCTCGGCTTTGATCTCGGTGAGAACCTCGGCCTGCACACGGCGGATCTCGCGACCCGGGAACGTGGGCTCGAGGATCATCTCGCGCAACAGCGCCAGGGCCTCCTTCTGCGACGTCGCCGGGCACATC
Organism: Planctomycetota bacterium; assembly: GCA_020851075.1. Taxonomy (GTDB): domain Bacteria; phylum Planctomycetota; class UBA1135; order UBA1135; family UBA2386; genus JADZDL01. The sequence continues at coordinate 24,621 of JADZDL010000161.1, forward strand.
ACCACACCGCCGCGATGGTTGCCCTCCATGGCCGCGCCGATGCTCTCGGCCGCGGCGGCAAGGCCCAGTGCGTCGTAGCGCTTGGTGCCTTCGTCGAGACTCTCGCCAACGAGGTTGGCAAGGCCCGACTTGTCCGCGGGCTCATCGCCGGCGCGCACTTCGAGCGATGCCACACACGCGTAGGTCAGCACACGCGGATTGCGCACGGCCAACAGCGTCAGTCCGGAAGGAAGTTCGCGCTCGGCGATCTCCAGTCGAATGCCGTCACTCATGCGCGTTTCCCCGCCTTCTTGGTCTTGCTCTTCTGTTTGGTCTTGGCCTTCGGCCCGGCCTTTACCTTGTCGTCCTTCTTCACGAGCCGTGACGGCGTCTTCTTCGCCACAGGCTTGCGCGCAACTGTTCGCCGCTTCGGCGCGTTTGCGGGAACACTCCCGGCCGCTGGCATCGCCCACACGATCGCCGCACGCCGGAAGTCGAAGTACTTCGCGGCGACTTCGCGCAGCTCCTTGTTCTGCAGCGATGCATAGGTCGGCAGCACCCCTTCGAGGGTGCGGAAACCACCTGGCGTGCCAGCTTCAAACCGGCAGAGCTTCATCGCGAGATCGAGCACAGCTTCGTCCTGGAACAGGAACGACGCGCGGATCTGCGTACGAATGCGATCCAGGTCCTTCTTGCCAACGCCCTCTTCGAGCTGCTTGGCGATCTCTTCGCGAACAGCGGCTTCCACGCGCGCTGGCGAAGATCCTTCGCGCAGTTCGCAGAGCACGAAGAATGCGCCCGGATCCTGACGCGTTTCGTTGAGCACGCTCACATCGGTGACGAGCTCATCCTTGAGCACGAGGCGGCGATACAAACGGCTGTTCTTGCTGTTGCCCAGATCGTGCGCGAGCACATCGAGCGCGTAGTCATCGCGGTCGCCCATGCGACAGGTCGGGAACCCGATGCACATGCGCACGACGGAGTGCGGCGTGCGCAGTTCCGCGCGCCGTTCGCCCTGCGGCGGCGGCTCCGTGAGCGGCTCGGCGCGTTCGGTGACACGCGGGATCGATCCAAACAGTTCGCGAATGCGCGCCGCCGCGCGGGCCTTGTCGATCGCGCCGACAACGACGAGAAATGCGCGATTGGGGCCGTAGTTGCGGTGGTAGTAGTCGCGCATCTGCTGCGCCGACAGCCGCTCCAGATCCTGGCGATACCCAATCACCGGATGATGGTACGGGTGTACCTGGTACAGCAGCGTCTCGGTGGCCTGGTAGAGCGGGCGCCACGGATCGTCCTCGCCCATCGCCAGCTCTTCGAGCACGACGTTCTTCTCGCTCGCAAACTCGAGCGGATCGAGCAGGCAACCGCGCATGCGACTGGCTTCGATCTCGAGCGCCGTCTCCCAACGATCGGCCGCCATCGAGAAGTAGTAGGCGGTGCTGTCGCTGTCGGTGAAGGCGTTGTTGCTGCCGCCCATCTTGCTGGTCTGCAGATCGATCTGCCCCTTCGGGAACCGATCCGTGCCCTTGAACATCATGTGTTCGAGGAAGTGCGACACGCCGGTCTCGCCGGTGCGTTCGTCGCGCGCGCCCACGCGATACCACACGATCGAAGCGACCACGGGCAACGGCCCACGTTCGACGAGCAACGCCTTGAAGCCGTTCTCCAGCTCCACGACCTCGACATCCGGCAACATCGTCTGTTCGACCATGATCTAGTTCTCTCCCGAATCGTCGTCGTGCATCGGCCGGTCCGCCTGCAGCGCCACGTCGCGCAAGCGCTGCACCTCATGCGGCTGCAGGAATCGCCACGCGCCCGGGCTGAGCCCGTGCAGGTTGAGATCGCCGATGCGGATGCGCTTCAGCGAGATCACGGGATGCTCCAGTTTGGCGAAGACGCGGCGAATCTCGCGGTTCTTGCCCTCGCGCAAGGTGACCTTCATGTAGGTCTTGTCCTTGCCGGTGCGTTCGACCTTGATGTTCATGCCCGTGGTCGGGCCTTCGGCGAGCCAGACGCCGCCGCGCGCCTTGTCGAGTTCCTGCTGCTCGATGCGGCCGCGCACGAGCACAGCATAGAGCTTGGGTACACCGTAGCGCGGGTGCGTCATCTCGAGCGCAAACGAGCCATCATTGGTGAGCAGGATCAGGCCTTCACTATCGAGGTCGAGACGGCCGACGGTGAACAACCGCCCGCGCACCTGCGGCAAGAAGTCGATCACGCGCTTCTTCTGCTCGTTGCGCGCGTTCGTGCAGACGATGCCGGCGGGCTTGTTGAACAGCACGTAGACGGGGCGCTCCGGCTGAATGCGATTGCCGTCGAAACGCACGTCGTCGTTCTTCGGGTCGACGCGCGAGCCGAGTTCGCGAATGAGCTCACCATTCACCTCGACGCGCCCACCGGCGATCAAGCCATCCGCGGCCCGGCGGCTGCAGACGCCGCTCATCGCGAGGAAGTGGTTGAGACGGACCTTGCCGTCGTTCGCGCCTTGCCCAGGTGCCCCCGCGGGCGTGACGACGAGGCCTTGCTCGCGCCGCTTGCTGCGGCGAGGCGCCTTGGGGTCGCGCGCCAGAGGCGCTGGCGAACCACTGCGTGCGCCGGGGCCGCGCGAGGTGCCCGGACGTGTGGTGCCCGGACGCGAAGTACCCGATCGGGACGAGCCCGGACGCGCGCCACGAGAACCTTCGCTGCGGCCCGAAGGACTGCGCGAACTCGAAGGGCCGCGTGAGCTTGAGGGACCGCGGCCACCTGGATCCCTGCCACCGGGATCCCGACCTCCAGAACCGCCGCCGCTGCGAGAACCCGCTCCACGCGCACCACCACTACCGCTGCCACCACCACTGCTGCCGCCCGAACCGCGCGCGAAGCGCTGGCCCGGCTTGCGGTCTTCATGACGCTTCGCCATCAACTTTCTCCAGGATCAGACACCAACACGTCGAGTCGGCCGATCGGCGACAAGACGACATGTTCCACCACGGCCGGCACCAACACGGTGTCGCCCGCAACCAACGACAACGGCTGCACTGCCGTCGCGGAAGGCCAAACCAACGTGCCGCTGCCACCCACGACGGTCACCGCTGCGAAGCGGGAGTTCGTGGCCAGCGTATGCGGCGTGCGCCAAGCGTAGCGTCGCAGGCGATAGCTTTCCGTTGCTACCAGCTGGACTCCACCATCTGCCAAGGCCGCTGGGCTCGTCACCGCACGATCGGCGGCGCCGACCTGCACGGTTTCGTGGCGAGTCACCGCGAGCGCCTTCTGCACGTGGACCTCGCGCGGACGGCCCCAATCGTAAAGGCGGTAGGTCAGGTCACTGTTCTGCTGCAGCTCAAAGACCACGACGTCCGGACCGAGCGCATGCACGGTTCCCGGCGGCAGATGCACGCAGTCCCCGGCCTTTGGCGTGAACATCCACAGCAGCTTCTCGACCTCGGGCGTGTGGGCCTTGGCTTCAAACTCAGCCCTTTCGACCCCAGGGCGAAGCCCGCGGATGATGCGCGCTCTTGGGCCGGCCCTCAGCACCACCCAGGCCTCGTCCTTGCCGCCGTCGCCTTCGGCGCGCGCCCGCGCCTCGTCGGGATGCACCTGCACCGACAGCGCCTCGCGCGCGTCGATGAACTTTAGCAGCAACGGGAAACGCCCGCCGTGACCGGCTGCTACGCCTTGCCCGAGCAGCTCGACCGGCGCTTCGCGCATGAGGTCGGCCAGGGTGCGATCCGTACCGCGGATCCGGCTCGACCCCTCGGGGCGGTCATAGAGCTCCCAGGTCTCGCCAACCATCTCCGCCGGCGGCAATTGCATCGGAAACACCGATTCCAAAGCACGACCGCCCCACACCTTGGGCAGGAACTTGCGGTCGAGAAGGAACGGCGTAAGCGGCATTCTGGGCGGCGGGCGGGCAGGTCGAAGCCCGTAGTTCTATCCGGAAGCAGGGGCCCGCGCCATGCAGGAGGAACCGACCTTGGCATCGGCCCGGCACCGCGCCCCCCTGCCCACCGCCAGCTACTTCTCGTCGTGCATGAGCTTGCGGACCAACGGCGAGATGACCATCAACAACGCCCCACAAATCAGGGCGTAGATCGTCAGCTGCCAGTAACCATCGGTGTAACCCGCCAATTTGGTCAGCGGCGGTGCCGTCTCTTCGACTTGCGCCATGCCGGCTCCGAGCAGACCGGCCAGATACTGCCCGTAGGCGCTGGCCAGGAACCAGAGGCCCATGATGATTCCAAACATGCGCTGCGGCGCGAGACGGGTCATCGCGGATAGGCCGATCGGCGACAGGCACAACTCGCCAATCGTGGTCACCAACCAGGCAAACGTGAAGATCCACAACGACGAGATGCCATCCTCGCCGGCGTAGCGGATCAGGCTCTGGAACAGGTAGAAACCACCGGCGAGGAAGAAGAAGCCGAGGCCGAACTTCACGACCGTGTTCGGCTCCTTGGACCGCATCTTGAGCCACAGGAGGCCGACCAGCGGGCTCAACAGAATCACGAAGATCGAATTCGAGGTGTTGTTGACCTCGATTGGATCGATGCGCGCACCGAGCACCTGGGCGGGCTTGATGTGGTATTCGGCAACGATCGCGAGCGATCCGCCACTCTGCTCAAAGAACGCCCAGAAGAAGATCGAGAAGATGATGAACACCAGCGCGGCCAGCAGCTTCTGGATCTCGACGCGCGTGCAGGTGCGCATGTCGTAGAGGAAGTAGATCAGCGCCAACGGGCCGACCAGATACATGAACCAGTCGGTGTATTGGCTATTGCTGACCAGCAGCAGGATCAGCGGGATCGACAGCAGCGACCCTGCGTAGACGCCCAGGATCTTGTTCCGGGCCGCCGGCGTGGCGACCGTGCCTTCAGGAACGAGCGGCGAGAAACCGAGCGGGCCCAGCGTGCGCGCCGTCATGCCAAACATCGCGACGCCGATCAGCATCGCGATGCCAGCACTCGCAAAGGCCCACTCCCAACCGTACGCCTTGCCGAGGTAGACACACAGGAAGCCACCGAGAGCGGCACCGATGTTGATACCCGAATAGAACAGCGCAAACCCGGCATCGCGCCGATTGTCACCATCGCGATAGAGCAGACCGACGACGCCGGAAATATTGGGTTTGAAGAAACCCGTGCCGACGATCGAAATGCTTGTACCAATGTAGAACAGGCTGTTTGGCGCTGCCGCAACCGTGAAGCTGCCAACCACCATCAACAGGCCGCCCCAGACGATCGAACGCCGGAACCCCAGGAACTTGTCGGCGAAGAACCCACCGACGAACGTCATCGTGTAGACGAACGCCTGGATGGCTCCGTATTGGAGGTTGGCGTCAGCCTTGTTCATGGCCAACTGCTGGATCATGAACACGGTCAGGACACCGCGCATGCCGTAGAAGCAGAAGCGCTCCCACATCTCCGCCATGAAGAGCCACCAGAGCTGGCTCGGGTACTTGCCCTGGAAGTTGCGGATCGCAATCAGGCGCGGGTCGTTGGCGAGGGCGGCTTGGTCGATGGCCATGATCAGGTGCTGGCTCTGGGTCGGCTGAGAAGGGGGCGCGGAAAACTACTCCAATACGCGGCGAGGATCAGGCGCGCGAGTCGATCATTCGCACGATGTAGCCACCCGAACGCTCGGCGCGCTCCAGGGTCAGCAGATCGCGCGCTTCGGCCTCTTCGAGCAGTTCGTTGAACGAACGGAACCCGTAGTAGCTCTCGTTGAAGCCCGGCTTGCGGCGTTTGAGCGCCTGCTTCACCATCGAGCCCCAGATCTTGCCTTCTTCGCCACGCTCGCCCACCAAAGCGTCGATCGTCTCGAGGATCAGATCCAACGCCTCGTACGTGCGGTCTTCGCTGGCGCGACGCGCCGTATCCGCCTGCACCTCGGCGGGCGCCATCGGCTTGCCCGTCTTCGGCGGTGCCGGCGACCGCTTGGGCGCGGCCTGCTTGCGCGCTGGTTTCTCGCGCACGAGATCGTCGTAGAAGATGAACTCGTCACAATTGGCGATCAACAGATCGGACGTCGAGTTCTTCACGCCAACCCCGATCACCGTCTTGTTGTTCTCGCGCAACTTGCTCACCAGCGGCGAGAAGTCGGAGTCACCACTGATGATGACAAACGTGTCGACGTGCTGCTTGGTATGACAGAAGTCCAACGCATCGACGACCAGCCGGATATCTGCCGAGTTCTTGCCCGACATGCGCACGTGCGGGATCTCGATGAGCTCGAACGCGGCTTCATGCATCGCGCCCTTCCAGCTCTTGTAACGGTCCCAGTCGCAATAGGCTTTCTTCACGACAATGCTGCCTTTGAGCAGCAACCGGTCGAGAACCTTGCCGATATCGAACTTTGAGTACTTCGCGTCGGCAACGCCGAGCGCGACGTTCTCGAAGTCACAGAAGACGGCCATGTTGGTGATGTCGGACGTAGAGCTCATGCTGGGCGAACTGTATGTCGCCGGCGGCTCGGATCGTCCTACGGGACTGACATTCTTCGCGGCACGGGATCGGCGCGACAAGGCTCAGCCCTCCCCCATGCCCTTGGCCTTCTCGACCAGGCGCCGCGCCTGCTGCAGTGCCGCGGCGTCCGTGCCGTCGCCCATCGCCATGGCGGCGAGCTCCTTCTCGACCTCTGCGCCGCGCAGCTGGCGAACGCTCGAACGCGTGCGTTCGTCGCCGGCTTTGCCCGCCACCTCCTTGTTGACCAGGAAGTGGTGCTGCGCAAACGCGGCGACCGGGGCCAGGTGGGTCACGATCACGACCTGGTGGTGTTTGGCGACCTCGTGCAGTTTGCGACCGACCTGCATGCCCAGGCGGCCACCGATCTCGGCGTCGATCTCGTCGAGCACGAGCAGCGGCACCCGGTCCTGGTCAGCGAGCGTCTTCTTCACCGCCAGCACGATGCGCGCCAATTCGCCACCGGACGCCGTATCGCGCATCGAATGGAACGGCTCACCGGGGTTGATGCGCACCTCGAGATCGACGGGCACCGGACCGTGCTCGGTCGCCACCGCCAGCAGTTGTTCGGTCGAGAACTCGTCCGCCATCGCGACGCGAACCTCGGTGTGCTGCATGCCGAGATCGAGCAATTCGGCGCGGATCTTGGCACAGAACGGCTCCGCAGCCTTGGCGCGCGCCCGCACGAGCTTGCGCCCGATCGCCGCCGCCGCTTCGGTCACCTGCCGCAGCTCCTGGGCCAGCACCTCGGGATCGGCATTGCCGTCCTCGGCCTTGGCGAGCTCCGCCTTGACCTTCTCCAGATTGCGCCGGAGATCGGCCTCGGTCGGGCCAAAACGCTTCAGCGCTGCATAGATCTCGTCGAGGCGCTCCTGCACGGCCACGAGGCGCGTCGGGTCGAGGTCAAGCCGCGCCTGACCCGACTGCAGCTTGCGGCAGACGTCGGTGACGAGCTCTTCAATCTGCGCCATCTGCTCGGCGGCATCCTCGAGCCGCCGATCGATCGCCGCGGCCTCCTGCACGGCCTTGGCCGCGCGCGCCAGCAGATCGCTCGCGTTGTCCTCGCCGTCCTGCAGCGTGCCGAGCGCTTCATCGAGGTTCTGGCGCATCTCGTCGAGGTTGCTGAGCACCTGATGCTCCTGCTCCAGATCGCCGAGTTCGCCTTCGGTAAGCCCCAATTCGCTCATCGCGGCAAACTGGAAACGCAGGAACTCGAGCCGCTGCGTGCGCTCGCGTTCGCCGTGGGAAAGTTCGGCCAGACGATCGCGCACCGCCCGCGCCGCCTGCAACGAAGCTGCGAATTCGCGCCGCAGATTGGCCGTTCCGGCGAATGCATCGAGCATCTCGGTCTGGATCTCGGGCCGCATGAGCGCGCGCGAGTCCCCCTGGCCGTGGATCTCGAGCAGCAGCGCGCCCAGCTCGCGCAAGGCCGTCAACGTCGCCGGCCGGCCACCGATGCGCACGCGCGTCTTGCCGGCGCGATCGACGATGCGCGTGACGAGCAGCAGGTCATCTTCGACCGAACCGCCGCACAGCTCATCGACGAGGCGAATCACCGTCGCGCTGCGTTCGCCCTTGCCGAGCCGGAACTCGCCATCAACCTGCAGTTCGTCCGCGCCATGGCGAACGAGCGAACCCGCCACCTTCTCGCCGCGCAGCGTCTTGAGCGCAGTCATCAACAGGGACTTGCCACCGCCGGTCTCACCCGAGATCACGGTCAGCCCTTCGGCGAGACGGATCTCGGCATGTTCGAGCAGGGCCAGGTTGCGGATGTGGATCGTGTGGAGCATGGCTGGCGGTCGGAGAGGAGGCGGAAGGATGCCGCTTCGGCGTCGTCGGCGCCACGTGATCGCGCGATGGAACTCCGGAACCGACCGCCGGCTATCCTTCTAGTGACCCACCAGGGGAAGGTCCGGCGCCGAAATCGCGACTTTTGGCCGCCCGACGAGCACGCGCGAGCGCCCCTGCATGTCCAACGCAGCTTCGGCGACGTCGAGGCCCAGCTGGCCCCCGAGCTCCGCCAGGTGCCGCATCCAGGGCTTGTAGGGCATGCCGTTGTCTGAGCAGCACGGCACGATCGCAAAGCCGACCCCATGCTTCGCCGCGTATTCGACGATGATCCGGGTGGCGCCATCCGGGTGCATGCCGACCACCGCGTCACATTCGCACGGCTCGTCGAGGGTAAACAACCGCTCCGCATAACGCACGTCGGCGTGCTTCCAGCGTTTGTCGAAGGTCGTGGCCAGAAGCCCGCGCGCGGTCAAGGCCTCATTGAGCTTGCCCATGCCACCCGCGATGTCGAACACGCGGCGGGCCTCGGGGAATTGCTGTGTCACGAATTGCGCGAACAGTTCGAACCTGCGTTTGTCGGCCACGGGAAAAGACCTTACCCGAGTCGGCCGCCGGCCCACAGAACCACCCCACCGAACGTGGATCCCCGGTATCCTGTGCCACCCACCTGCCCGCCACCCCAAGACTCGCCCAAGAGGAACCCCATGCATCTCGCCTCGTCCGCGGCCACCGTGCTGGCCGCCGCCCTGTCGTTTGCCACGCTGGCGACCGCGCAGGAAGAACCCGAACAGAGCACGCGGCACTACGTCGGCGTCGATTCTGGGCTCGTGCAGAACCAGAACCCGTCGGCTGCAGCGCATGGCCTGCCCGAAGTGATCTGGTCAACCGTCGTCACGGTCCCCACGTCCGCCTGGCTGCGCCTCGAATACACGGGCGTGCTGCTGTCCGGCAGCCGCGATCGCGGCACTGACGGCTCCTTCCTGCGCCTCACCTCGCTGCGCGACGGAGGGCAGCAGACCCAACACCTTCGCCACGTCGAAGAATGGTCGCAGACTTCGGCCTACTTCAACGGTGATGCCGTGCTGGTCGAAATCGTCGCCCAACCGGGCACCGGCGATAACCGGCTGACGATCGACTTCGTGACGGCCGGGCCCAGTGTGCCGTCGTTCCCCGACACGATCTGCGGCAACACCGACGATCGCGCGCTCAGCACCGACCCGCGCGCTTGCCGCAACCAGCCGACCGGCTGCACGTCGTGGATGATCAACGACTGCAACCACTGCTTCCTCACGGCCGGCCACTGCGCCAGCGGCGTCAACGTGATCCAGTTCAACGTGCCGCTGTCGACGGCAAGCGGCGCGATCCAGCATCCGGGCCCACAAGATCAGTACGCCGTCGACCAGACCTCCAAGCAGACCAACGGCGGCCAAGGTGTCGGCAACGACTGGGCATATTTTGGGGTATTTGCCAACTCGACCACGGGACTCACTCCCCATCAGGCCAACGGCGGTCAGGCCTACGACCTGCTGCCGACCCCACCCCCGGTGAACGGGCAGATCCTGCGAGTCAGCGGCTACGGCTCGACGACTGCACCAGTCTCGCCAACCTGGTACCTCGTCCAAAAGACCCATTCGGCGCCGTACTCGGTGTTCTCGGGCACCACGGTTCAGTACGTCGTCGACACCACGGGCGGCAACTCAGGCTCGCCGGTCTTCCTCGATGGCACCAACCAGGCCATCAGCATCCACACGCACGGCGGCTGCACGACCACGGGCGGGGTCAACAGCGGCACGGGCAGCAACCATCCCGGCCTGCAGGCTGCGCTCGCCAATCCCCTGGGCGTCTGCGACTGCCCCTCGGTCACGTTCAGCTATCCAAACGGACTGCCCAACGCGGTGGCACCAAACGGCTCGACCATCCTCCGCCTGCAGATCACTGGCCCGGTGCCAGTGATTGCCAGCAGCGTGCGCTTCCATGTCGACACCGGCAGTGGCCTCCAGACCCTGGTACCCGCGTCGCTCGGTGCAGGGCTGTTTGACGCGACCTTCCCGGCCAGCAGCTGCCTCTCGCCGATCCAGTTCTACGTGACGGCGCTCGACGCGAGCAACAACAGCTACGCCGACCCCGCAAACGCGCCGACCGCGGTGTATTCGACGATCGCCGCCGACACCCTCACGACGCTCCGCAACTACAACTTCAACACGACGCCAGCGGGATGGACGGTTACCAACACGGCGGTAACCACCGGCGCTTGGGCCCGTGGCACTCCGGTCGACACGCGAGGACCACAAGCCGACTTCGACGGCAGTGGCCAATGCTGGGTCACCGGCAACACCAACCAGGAAGACCTCGACGGCGGCCCAACGGTCTTGACGACGGAGACCTTCGCGCTCAGCGGCAGCAACGACCCGGTGGTCAGCTACGCGCTCTGGTTCACGAATGACGACAACGACGATCGCCTGGTGGTCGAGGCCTCGGCCAACGGCGGCGGCAACTGGGTCCTGCTGCAGGATCTCGGCCCCTTCGTCGGCTGGACGAAGTTTGATGTGCATCTGCGCAACCACTTCCCCAACCTCGGCTCGATCACGCTCCGGTTCCGCTGCAGTGACAATCCCAACAACTCGGTCACCGAAGCGGCGATCGACGCCTTCCGCATTGTCGACCCGCAGTGCACGCAACCGAGTTGGATCTCAATCGGCCAAGGCTGCACGGGCAGCAACGGTGTGCCGCTCCTGCAAGCCTCGGCCCCACCGGCGCTCGGCTCCTCGTTTGATCTCTCGGTGCAGAACCTCGGCAACGGCGTGCCGTTCCTCGTGACAGGCTTTGGCCTGCAGAACCTGCCGCTGCAGCAGTACGGCTTTGCCAGCAACTGCCGCCTGCAGGTCACTGCCGATGCCATCGCCCTGCTCGTCGCAACGGCGGGCACCGCCACCTGGAGCCTGCAGATTCCGAACGATCCGTCGCTCGCGGGCCTGCATTTGTGCCAGCAAGCCATCGAGATCGGGGGGATTCCCGCGGTTTCGAACGCGGGTTTCGGCGAAATCCGCTGACCCAGCAATTCCCGGCCCCTGCTGCGACATGCAACAGGGGCCCCGGAATTCGCGAGCTCGCATCGCGCAGAATCGGAGACTCCAGCGCGTCGCAGGCAGTTTGGCACACCGGGGAGCGCACAAAGGCTCCCGCTGCAGCGCGACTCCACTCCGGAATTGCTCCGGCCAAACGCGCTACCCTGGCACGCGGCAAGCTGCCGTCAGGAACGTAGGGGAAGCCCCTACTGCAGCCACAGACTCACGGGGACGAAAGCGTCTGTGGGAGCCAATGCCGTGATCGAAACCGAAGCTATCGTTAACATTCAGGACTTCCTGGATCGCTGGCGCATGATGGGGTCTCGCAAGCTGACCTCTGGAACGGAACTGATCGGGGAAATGCCCACCGAGGATGGCGAAGTGTGGATGCATGCCATCTACCCCAAGCTGCCCCTGGCCTCGCTCGACAAGCTCCAGACCCAATTGGGTCAGTCGCTGCCGCGCGATCTTCGTGCGTTCTACCGACTCACACGCGGCCTCTCACTGTTTCAGGGCGCGTTCCGGGTCTACGGCAAGCGCGCTTCGAGCTTTGGCTTCGGCTACGAAGACCCGCTGGCCCA
>JADZDL010000162.1 GCA_020851075.1 Planctomycetota bacterium
CACGTAGTTGGCGAGCGCCCAGCCGGCCACACCGACGGCAAGCGATGGCGCGAGGATCTTCATCATGATCTCGCCGAACGGCGTGTCCTCGGGGTTGGTACCCGGCACACGATCCGCGCGCTCGAGCGTCTTCCAGCTCCAGCCCAGGATCACGACCGACAGCAACATGCCGACACCGGCGGCGACGAACACCATCTCCCACCAGAAGGCGTTGCGCATGTAGGCCACCAGGAAGTTCGCGAAGAACGCCCCGATGTTGATGCCCATGTAGAAGATGTTGAAGCCCGCGTCGCGCTTCGGGTCGCCCTTTTGGTAGAGGTTGCCGACCATCGCCGAGATGTTCGGTTTGAACAGCCCGTTGCCGCAGCAGAGGAACACGAGGCCGGTCGGGAAGCTCCACTTCTGCCCCGTCGCGAGCAGGAAGAACCCGGTCGCAAACAAGAGACCGCCGATCAGCACCGATTTGCGGTAGCCGAGGAAGCGGTCAGCGATCAGGCCGCCGAGGTAGGGCGTGAAGTAGACGAAGGCGAGGTAGAGCCCGTAGATCTCGTTGCCGACCGACTTCGACCAACCGAGGCCACCACTCTCGGTGTCCGTTGCGTACAGCAGTAGTACGCCGACCATCGTGTAGAACGCGAGACGTTCCCACATCTCGATGAAGAACAGCCGGAACAGGCCCGTGGGGTGGTTGCGGAACATGGAACTTCGTTGTGTAGACGATTGCGGCCGTCGAGCGACGGCCGCGGGGAGGGAACGATCGACTGCTCAGCGCACGCCGTGCAGCAGCTTGTTGACCAAGGGGGCGATGATGAGGAAGAACACACCGACGCCGAAGCTCGCGATCATCGCCGGGCTGTAGACGCCGACGTAGTCCTGGAGCGCCGCTACGCCGCCGTCACCGCCGGCACTGCCGACCGCTTCGGCCAGCAAGCCAGCCGAGTAGTTGCCAACGGCGATCGACATGAACCAGGCACCCATCACCATGCCGCTCATGCTCGGCGGCGCGAGTTTGGTCATCGCCGACAGGCCGACCGGCGAGATGCAGAGTTCGCCGAGCGTGTGCAGCGCGTAGAGCGCAATCAGCCACAGCATCGGGATCGTCTTGCTGTCGCCGGCCATGCTGATGCCGAGGATCAGCACGCCAAAGCCAAGCCCCAGCGGCAGGATGCCAATGCCGAACTTGACGGGGATCGACGGGTTCTTCCTGGACTCGTCGAGCTTCTTCCACAGCTGCACGAACACGGGCGCAAAGGCGATGATGCAGACCGCGTTCACGGACTGGAACCACGACGCCGGCATCGTCCAGCCAAAGATCGTGCGATCGGTGCAGTTGAGGGCGAAGAAGTTCAACGAGCTGCCAGCCTGCTCGAACAGCGCCCAGAAGAACATGTTGGCGAACAAGAGGATCGTGAGGCCGATCATTCGATCGCGCTCGACCTTCTCGCGCGTGAATGCGATGCCGAGGAGCACGACGACCACAGCCCCCATCAGGCTCGACATCACCGTGAACATCCACGTCTGCTTGCCGAGCAACAGGTAGATGGCCGCCGCGAGGCAGGTCCACATCACGACGACCTGCACGATCGGGCCCATGCCCTCCTTGCCCTCGGGCACGCCGCCCTTGCCCTGCAACCGGCCGAGGCCGCCCATGAAGGTGACCATGCCGAGCAGCATGCCGATGCCAGCGCACATGAAGCCCCAGCGCCAACCGTAGGTCTCGCCGACATAACCGCAAATCAGCGGTGCGACGAAGGCGCCAAGGTTGATGCCCATGTAGAAGATCACGAAGCCCTGGTCGCGGCGCGGATCTCCCGGCGTATAGAGCTTGCCGACGATGTTGCTGATGTTGGGTTTGAAGAGGCCGCAACCCACCACCATCAAGGCGAGGCCACCCTTGAAGCAGAGTTCGGTCGGCACCATCAACACGAACTCGCCAGCGGCCATCATGATGCCGCCGACAATTACCGCGCGTTGTGCACCGAGCATGCGGTCCGCCGCCCAACCACCGAGGATGCCCGTCGCATAGACGAGCGAGGTATAGGCGCCATAGGTGAGGGCCGCGCCACCTTCACCCGTGGCAAACGTCGATGCGACGTAGAACGCCAGCAGGGCGCGCATCCCGTAGTAACAGAACCGCTCCCACATCTCGGCGAAGAACAGCATGTAGAGGCCGGGAGGATGGCCCTGGCTGGGCACGGCAGCGGCGTTGCTCAAGTGGGAACTCCTGAGGGGGACGAGCGGGGAGAGGGACGCGAAAGGCTAGCGACACCGGCCAACCGGAACACACCCGAAAGCGCCCGGAAGGTGTCTCGTTTGCAGGTCGCCAAAGCTCGGACCCGGCCTTGGCAGCGCCCGCGCTAGCAACCGCCGTGCCCGGCGCGACAGTCCCGGCAACTGGCCCTTGCCCCAACCGGCCCAGCAGGCCATCCTCAGGCCTCACCCCCGTTCCTGGAGCATCGAAGCGCATGGGTCGCCAGTGGCTGCATAGCAAGAAAGAGGTCACCGCCAACCGGCGGGCCAAGGTCACCAGCAAGCTCGTCCGTGAAATCACGGTCGCGGCAAAAATGGGCGTTCCGGAGCCGGACATGAATCCGCGGCTCGCCCTGGCCATCGAAGCGGCCCGCAAACAGTCGGTCTCCAACGACGTGATCGCCCGCGCGATCAAGAAGGCGACCAGCGCCGGGGACGAATCGGTCAACTACGAGCTCGTCACCTACGAAGGCATGGGCCCGCACAATGTGCCCGTGATCATCGAGTGCATGACCGAGAACCGCAACCGCACCGCGCCGGACATCCGTTCGCTGTTTCGCGATGCGCAGTTTGGCAGCAAGGTGATGTTCCTGTTCGACCACGTCGGCATCGTCGAAGCCACGCACGACAAGGCCGGTCTCGACCTCGAAGGCGCCGCGATCGAAGCGGGCGCGCAGGATGTCGAGCCGCTCGAGAACACCAGCGAAGAACAGAGTGGCGGCCGGTTCTTCACCGACCGCACCGACATGTATCCCGTCGTCGACGCACTGAAGGCCGCGGGCTGGACGGTCAACACTGCCGAACTCGGCTACCGCGCGAAGGACCTCGTGACTCTCGACGAGGAAGACCACCAGAAGGTCACCGCGTTCCTCGAACGCCTCGACGACCACGACGACGTGCATCGCGTCTACGCGGCGATCAAGTAGAGCGCCTCAGACTTCGCGCACGAGCAACGGCAGACCTTCGCGCAACGCGAGCGCCGTCGCCGCCGAAAGCGCCGCATAACCGCGGCGCGCGGCATCGATGATCCCCGCGCCAGCCGGCGCGGGCACCTGCATCCAGGTCGCAAACTCCTCGGCATCGGCCTGGAACGTGCGCTGGTTGAGGAAGCGGAGCTGGTCCGCCATGGCCTTCAAACTGCCGATTTCGGCCGTTTCGCCGTCGGGAAGCGGCGCCTTGATCGTGACCGGAAAGTCCCCCGGCAGCCAGCCGCGGCAGGCGAGCAGTTGCCCGTACAGCGTCTTGCCGAACTTGCCGTCGTGTGCGGCGCGCCACTCCGCATCGAGTTCGAGCAGGCCGGGCACCGTATCGGGCATTTCGAGGTCGCTGCGTTCGGCGTAGAACGCAAACAGCCGCAGCCCCATCCAGCCCGACTCACCGAGATCAAACGACTGCGCGACCACAGCGCCTTCGTCCCAGACCAGCTGCGCAGAGACCTTCTCGGCCACCGCACTGCGCAGATCGGCGCGCCACGCTTCGACGCCATGGCGCAGCTTCGTGGCCTCGTCAGGGGAACGCGCAAAGAAGCGCGACATCGGCCCGACAAACGCGGTCGCCACTACAGCTTCTCCTTCAAGAAGGAGCGGAATCTCGCAAACAGGTGCAACTGCTGCTGCAGGTCCTCGATGCCGTGGCGAACGCCCGGATAGACCATGAAGTCGCAGTCCTTGCCTGCCTGCTGCATCGCCGCGAGGAACTGCAGGCTGTTCTGCATGTGCACGTTGTCGTCCATCGAAGCTGCGATCAGCAGCAGCGAACCCGAGAGCTTGCCCGCAGCCTCCACGCAGCTGCCCGCCGCGTAACCCGCTTCGTTCTTAGGCAGGCCACCGTAACGCTCCGTGTAGATCGTGTCGTAGTTGCGCCAGTCGGTGATGGCGTTGACGGCGATGCCGAGCTTCCAGACCCGGCTGTGCGTCAGGTTGTACAGGGTCTGGTAGCCGCCGTAGCTCCAGC
>JADZDL010000163.1 GCA_020851075.1 Planctomycetota bacterium
GGATATCGAACGGCGCGAGTTCGAGATGCTGCGCAGCAAGGCCGGTGGCTTCCTCACCTACGCGAGCATGCAGACCCAGCTGGCCTACCGCCAGGCGTTCACGAAGGAAGCCATCGAGACGCGCTACTCGTTCGTCTCGGCCAGCGGCCAGAAGGCCGAAGAGAAGAAGACCGAAGAGAAGAAGTAGCCGCGCCGCGCTCGGCGCGCGGCGCTTCAGTCGCGGCGCGCCAGCGAGAACACGCTGTGGCCCACCGGGAAGGACAGCCAGCGCAACAGGAAGCGCTCGCTCGACATGATCGCGGTGAAGAGGCCGTTCAGCCACGGCGACAGCTTCACGCACATGTTGTTGTAGCCCGCCGGCAGTTTGCCGAGCCGGTCCATGAGCTTCTGCCAGAGCACCGAAGGCACGATGAGCGGCAGCAGGAACGAGTTGAAGTAACTCGTCTTCTGCGGCGCAAACCCGGTCTTCCGCAGCACGGCGCGCAGTCGGCTGGCCGTGTAGCGGCGGCAGTGGTGCGCGGTCTTGTCGTTGTGCGACCACAGCCATTGGTAGGCCGGCACCGACACGAAGATCGAACCGCCGGGGCGCAGCACGCGCCGCACTTCGCGCAGCGCGAGTTCCTGGTCGGGGATGTGCTCGATGGTGTCAAACAGGCACACGAGGTCAAACGACGCGTCGGCAAACGGCAGCTCGTAGCCGGAGCCGCACAGCACGTTCGTAAAGCCGCGCGCCTTGCAGAAGGCCACGTATTCGTGGTCGATGTCGAGCCCGGCGACTTCGCCGTAGCTCTGCAGCGGCCCGAGCATGCCGCCGGCACCGCAGCCGATCTCGAGCACGCGCTTGCCTGCGGTCGACTGGCCCCCGAACTGGCGATCGAGCAGGTCGAAGAAGATCTTGCGGCGGCTCACGAACCAGAAGTGCGTGTGCTCGAGCTTCGCGAAGGTCTCGTAGGCAATGCGGTCCATCGCGGCGTTACTTCAGCTCCGCCGCGACGATCATCTCGTCGCGCGGGTTCACGTAGAGGTTGCAGAACTTGAGCAGGCCGAGTGGCTTCGCGAGCAGGCCGGGGATGCGCCCGAGGCGTCCGGCGCGTTCGGCGAGGAAACCGAACGACACGTACTTGCCCGCATAAGCCGCGCCGAGTTCGCGCACGGCAAAACCGCAGTCGTCGAGCAGGCGCGTGATCGTCGCGGGCGTGAAGTGGTAGAGGTGCTCGTGGTGCTTGTAGTGGTGCCAGCGTGGGCCAAGCCACCGCGCCCACCGCGACGCGACGTTCTGCGTCTCGAGCAGGAGGCGGCCACCGGGCTTGAGCAGCGTGCGGATGCGCTGCAGCACGGCCTGCGGGTTGGGGATGTGTTCGATCACATCCCAAAGCGTGATGAGGTCGAACGACTGCGGCTGGTAGTCCATCGCCGCCACGGCATCGTCGAGCGTGCCGATGTGCACGCGGTCGCTGCCGAGGGCGGCGATCGCTTCCTTGGCGATGGCTTCGGACAGTTCGACACCGTGTACGTCATGGCCAAACTGCTTCACGATGCGCAGGAAGTAGCCCGCGGCACAGCCGACGTCGAGAATGCGCGCGTTGGGCACCAACCAGCGCTTCACGAGCCCCATGCGCTTCTGGAACGTCTTCAGGTAGAGCGCCGATTCCCGCGCGTAGTCGGCGTAGCCGCGCACCTTCGGGTTGTTGCTCTTCCAGTAACCTTCGTCGTAGATGTCGAGCAGCGCCTGGCCCTGCAACCGTGGCGTCACGTAGACGAGGCCACATTCGTTGCAGGTGACGACCTCGAACGGACCGTCGCGGAACTTCAGCGTGCGGTGGTCGCTGCCACAGAGCTGGCAGTGCGTGATCGCCGCCGCATGCTCGAGCACGTCCGCCGACGGAGCGGTCAGGTGCCCCGTGTTGGGGGTCTGCATCAGCCGAGCTCCGTGGGCGGGGTCATGTTCGGGCGAATTGGGGGCGTTTCGGCGAAACAGTCTATCGTCCGCTCACACGATCCGCAGGGTCTCGTTTCGGGACCGGCGCGCTGCGTTCGAAGAATCGTTTGCGCACGATCGTGCGGAACATCTTCCACGCGGTGCGGAACTGCCGTGAGAACGTGTCCGAGTGTTTGGATTCGCCGCCGATGCGCGCGGCATACGTCACCGGGATCTCGATGATGCGGCAACGTTCCTGCAAGGCCGCGCACATCATCTCCGGGGAGAACGCGGGCCCGGTCTGCGACAAGCGCGGCCGGATCTTCGTGAAGGTCTCGCGCGTGAGCGCCCGGTAGGTGCAGCCGACGTCCGTGAAGCGCGGTTCGTGCGGCCGCAGCCAGAGCAGCTGCAGGAACTTGGCCATGAACACGTTGCCCCAACGCAGGATCGACCGCATGTTGGCGCCCTGCTCGAGCATCTGGCGCGTCGTGCGCGTGCCCATGACCATGCCGGCGTCATCCAGGTAGACGAGCAGTTTCTCGACGTCGCGGGCGCGGAAACTGCCGTCGGCTTCGACGAGCACGAGGATGTCGCCCTTGGCGGCGTCCATGCCGGCCAGGAGTGCCGAGCCGTAGCCGGGGCGGCTCTCCTGTACGACGCGCGCGCCGGCCGCAGCGGCGAGTTCGGCCGTGCGGTCCTTGCAGTTGTTGTCGACGACGACGATCTCGTCGAGGTGTGGTTCCTGGCGGAACTCCTCGACGACATGGCGGATCGTCTCTTCCTCGTTGTAGGCGGGAATGACGAGGGAAACGGTCCGGTTGCGGAACATGCGCGGGAGAAGAATACCGTGTTGATGCGCTGGGGCTACGGCGCCGTTGGCCCAGTACCGAACGTGAGGCGGTTGCCGTCCTGATCCGCGATCGAAAATCCGATGCCACCGTCCGTCTGCGTGGCCAGCTCGTCGCCCGGATTGATACGAACCTCTGCACCCAAGCGCGCGCGCAACGCGGCCGCGGTTGCGCACGGCAGAAACAGCCCGTTCGGCGTGAAATCGGGGCCACGTTGCACGAGGCGGACGGTGAACTCCGCGGTGCCCACGGTGGCGGCGTGCTCTTCGCGAGAGAGCAACCGGGCGCCCAGTGCCGTTTCGTAGTACTGCAGGGCCGCCTGCAGGTTGCGCACGGGCAAGGTGGGGAGTGCTCCGGGCAGAACGGCAGGCTGGGCCACGGGTTGGCCAGCACGTTCGTGCAGCAGCAGGGTGAGATCGAGTTCGTTCTGCACGGTGCGGGCCCACGGCCCTCGCCGCGTCGCCGGGTGCTCCTGCAGATGGGCCAAAGAAGGCCAGCCGAGCAGCCAGGGGGCCCCGCGCTGGTCGGGAGCCATCACGACCTCGTTCTGGGCGGCCGCGGCGCAGGCGAGCAGCGTTGCCTGGGTCGGTTCGGGGGCGTCGGCGGCGCGGACCAGCACCGGCCCAAAGCCCTGGGCGAACAGGTCCCGGGCGACGGCGAGCGCCGCTTCCTGCCAGTCCTGCGTCCTGCCGTTTGGGGCCAAAACCGGCCATTCGCGCAGCTCCACACCCGGGCCCGCGAAGTAGCGCAGCATCGGCATTGCATCCGCCGGACGGCCAAACAAGAACACGGCGATGCCCGGCAGCTCCTGCGCGATGTGCTTCAACCAGGCGGTCTGCAAGGCGGATGCCTCAGCGGCACGCAAGGGCGGGCAGAGGCCCTGCAATACGAGGCCGGGGCGTGGGGCGGTGGTGAGGATCGCCAGGGCGGGCCCGTTCGCGGACGGTCTTGAACCGGGTCCTCCTGATTCCGTTTGTGGCACCATTGGACCGGTTCTAACCTCATACGGATCCGCATGAATAGTCTCCTCCGCGGCGTTCTGGCGCTTTCTGCCCTCACCCCCATTCTGCTGTCTGCCCAGGGCGACACGGCACCTGTTCGCAAGACTGGCACCATCTACAAGGACGAGGTCGACACCTTGATCCGCGTCGTGCGCGAAACCGCTGCGCGCGACGGCTTGCCGGCGCTCGGCGGCGAGTCCGTCGCAGCGACCGCGAAGGTGCTGTCGGCGATGGCCCACTGCCATCGTTTCTACGACCTGAATGCCGGACCGGCGGTGCGGCCGTCGCTGCAGTTCTTGATCAAGAACCGCAAGGCCGATGGCAGCTTTGGTGATCAAGCGGCGACCGCCTGGACGATCGATGCACTCAATGGTTTTGATGCCGACGGCTACCGCGACGAGGTCGCGCAGGCGCGCAAGTGGCTCGCCGCGAACGGCGGCGGCGCCGAGCCTGGCCTGCAGTCCGCGGTCGCGGCGGTGATCGAGCAGGTGCGCGCGGACGTGTTCCCGGAGCATCTGGCGGCGGGGGCGAAGAAGCAGGTGTGGGCCTGGTATGACGCGCCGCAAAGGCTCGACCGTGGGGTCGCCGCCGACGCCCTCGTGGCGCTCGTCGCCTGCCAGATCGCCAACCGGCAACTCGACAAGCAGGGGGCGCAGGAGCCCAAAGCCGGCGTGTTCTCGCCCGCGCAGCAGAAGGCGTTTGACTGGCTGCTTACGCAGCAGAAGGACGGCGTGTTCTCGGTGATGGGGCGCGGCGGCAAGAGTGCACCCGATGCGGGTTTCACGGCGTTCGGGCTGCTCGGCCTGCAGACGAAGCCGAAGGCGCTGCGCAGTGCGGCCGAACAGGCGACCATCGAGAAGGGCATCACGTGGTTGCTCGCGCAGCAGCAGGAGGACGGCTCCTTTGACAAGGCGCTGCCAAACTACGTGACCTGTGCGGCGGTGGCGGCGCTGGTGCGTTCGGACAATCCGGCGTGCAAGCCGGCGCTGCAGAAGGCGCAGAAGTTGATCCTCGGCTTCCAGAACATCGAGAGCAGCGGCTACGAACGCAAGGATGCCGACTACGGCTCGATCGGCTACGGCAACAGCCAGCGCGGCGACCTCAGCAACCTGCACTTCTCGCTCGAGACGCTGCGCGACACCGGACTGCCGGCCGACCACGAGGCGTTCCAGAAGGCGCTCGTGTTCTTGCAGCGCACGCAGAACCTCAAGGCGACCAACGATTTCTCGGGCAAGGTGAAGGACCCGGACCGCGAAGGTCAGGTCCTCGATTCGACCTCGGGCGATGACGGCGGCTCGTCCTACTACCCGGGCAACTCGGCGGCGGGTTACCTCGTGCAGCCCGACGGCAAGTCGGTGCCGCGCAGCTACGGCTCGATGACCTACGCGCTGCTGAAGTCCTACACGCTCGCCGGCTTGTCGGGCGACGACGTGCGCGTGCAGGGCGCCGTGAAGTGGATCCAGAACAACTGGGATCTCGCGACCAATCCGGGTTCGGACCCAGCACTCGGCGAGAAGGTCAAGTACCAGGGCCTCTTCTACTACTACATGGTGCTCGCACAGGCGCTCGACCTCGCCGGCCTGCAGAACGTGAAGGTGCCCGGCAAGCCCAACGAGAAGGGCGAAGCGACCACGACGGAGCTCGATTGGCGCAAGGCGCTGCGTTCGCACCTCGAAGGCATGCAGAAGGAGGATGGCACCTGGGTGAACAGCAAGAACGGTCGCTGGTACGAGAACATGCCGATGCTGTGCACGTGCTACGCGTTGATCGCGCTGGAGCGCTGCCGTTGAGCAAGCTCGTGTTGCCGGCCGCACCGGCCTGGTTCCGGTTCCCGCGCGGCGCCGCGGTGCACCTCGGCGCGGTCGATCCAAACGGCCCGAAGTGGTTTGACCTCGGGCCGCTCGATGTGCACGCCCTGCTCGCGCAGGGCCACCTGCGCGCGAAGGACCTGCAGGTGCGCATGCAGAACGGTTCGCCGATGCAGGCACCCGAACGCTTCGCGCTGCCGGTGCCGCAGCCTGGCAAGATCCTCTGCCTCGCCAAGAACTACGTCGCGCACGCGCGCGAGATGGGCGGCGAAGCACCGAAGGAGCCGATCTTCTTCGCGAAGTTGCCCGACACGCTGGTGCCGCATGAAGCGCCGGTCGTGATCCCGCATTGGCTCGAGACGCGCGTCGACCACGAAGCCGAGCTGGCGCTCATTCTCGGCTTTGCCGACCCCGAACACCGCGGCGCGAAGTACCTGACCGCGGCGGATGCCCCGCGCGTGGTCGCTGGCTACACGCTGCTCAACGACGTCACGGCGCGCAAGCTGCAGGGCACCGACCGCGACCAGAAGTACCCGTGGCTGCGCAGCAAGTCGCTCGACACGTTCTGCCCCGTGGGGCCGTTCGTGGTGCCCGCGGACGCGTTCGACGCCAGCGATCGCCGCATCGTGATGCGCGTGAACGGCGCGATCCGGCAGGAAGCGCGCACCAAGGACATGGTGTTCCCGATCGTCGCGGCGCTCGTGGCGATGGCGCAGTGCACGACGCTGCGGCCCGGCGATCTGATCGCGATGGGCACGCCCGAAGGGGTGGGTCCGGTGGTCCCTGGCGATGTGATGGAGGTCGAGGTCGAAGGCCTCGGCGTGCTGCGGAACCCGGTCGTGCGCGAAGAGCGATAGTCGCGGGTGGTCTTCGGCCGTTGCTCGGCGAAGA
>JADZDL010000164.1 GCA_020851075.1 Planctomycetota bacterium
AAGCTCGTTCGCGAGGTCGCCAGCAAGACCAACGACACGGCCGGTGACGGCACGACGACGGCCACGGTGCTCGCCGAAGCGATCCTCACGATTGGCCAGCGGTACCTGACGTCGGGCGTCGACCCCAACCACCTGCGTTCGGGCATCGATGCCGCGGTCGCCCTGGTCACCGAGAAGCTCGTCTCGATGTCGAAGAAGGTCGACAACAAGAGCCGCGAAGAGATCGCCCAGGTCGGCGCCATCTCGGCCAACAACGACACCGAGATCGGCAACATGCTCGCCGACGCGATGATGAAGGTCGGCGCCGAAGGCGTCGTCACCGTCGAAGAAGGCAAGAGCGCCACTACGGAGCTCGAGCACGTCGACGGCATGCAGTTCGACAAGGGTTACGTGTCGCCCTACTTCATCACCGACCCGAAGACGATGGAGGCCTCCTACGAGAACGCCCTCATCCTCGTGCACGAGAAGAAGATCTCGAACGTGCGCGAGATGATCCCGCTGCTCGAGCAGGTCTCGCGTTCGGGCAAGGCGCTCGTGATCATCGCCGAGGACGTCGAGTCCGAAGCGTTGGCCGCGCTCGTCGTCAACCGCCTGAAGGGCGTGCTGAACGTCTGCGCCGTGAAGGCGCCGGGCTTCGGCGACCGCCGCAAGGCGATCCTGCAGGACATCGCGACCCTGACGGGTGGCCAGTGCATCAGCGAGGATCTCGGCATCAAGCTCGAGAACGTCACGCTGGAGCAGCTCGGTTCGGCCCAGAAGGTCCGCATCTCCAAGGACGCGACGACGATCATCGGCGGCAGCGGCAAGAAGGCCGACATCACGGCCCGCGCCGACAGCATCCGCAGCCAGATCGAGAAGACGACGTCGGACTACGACCGCGAGAAGCTCCAGGAGCGCCTCGCCAAGTTGACCGGCGGCGTGGCGATCATCCGCTCGGGCGCGATGACCGAAGCCGACATGAAGCAGAAGAAGCAGCGCATCGAAGACGCGCTGAACGCCACGCGCGCCGCCGTCGAAGAGGGCATCGTGCCCGGTGGTGGTGTGGCCCTGCTGCGCGCCAGCAAGTCGCTCGACGAACTCAAGGCCAAGGGCGACGTTCGCTTTGGTATCGAGATCATCAAGCGCGCCTGCGAAGCGCCGATGCGCCAGATTGCCGAGAACGCGGGCGAAGACTGCTCGGTCGTCGTCGACGAAGCGCAGAGCAAGAAGGTCAACGAAGGTTACAACGCGTTGACCGGCGAGTGGGTCGACATGTTCAAGGCCGGCATCGTCGATCCGACGAAGGTCGTGCGCTGCGCGCTGCAGAACGCGGCGAGCATTGCGGGTTTGATGCTGACGACCAACACCATGGTCACCACCATCAAGGATGACCAGAAGGCAGTGGAAGGCAGCACGAGCTGATTCGGCTTAGGCTGATTCGGCTCGGGCTGATTCCGCGCAACCCGCAGAACCCCACTAAGTCCCGGGGGATGGCCAGCCGATAGGTAGGCCATCCCCTCCTTGGTATCGGACGTTCCGTTCCCGAGCAAATGCCCTGATCGATGGCCCCCGGATCGATGGCCCAGAAACGCGACTACTACGAAGTGCTCGGCGTCGACCGCAAGGCCGATGAGGACACGATCAAGAAGGCCTACCGCAAGCTGGCCCTCGAAAACCATCCTGACCGCAACCCCGGCAACGCCGAAGCGGAGAAGCGGTTCAAGGATGCCGCCGAAGCCTACGCGGTGCTCAGCGATGCGCAGAAACGGCAGCGCTACGACCAGTTCGGGCACGCCGGCGTCGACGGCCCGCAAGGGGGCGGCCAGGGCTTCCACAGCGCCGAGGACGTCTTCGCGGCGTTCGGCGACCTGTTTGGTGGCGGTGGCGGCGGCGGCGGGTTCTTCGAGCAGTTCTTCGGCGGCGGCGGCGGTGGTCGGCGCGGCCGCGGCCGGCGTGGCGCCAGCCTCAAGGCCGACCTCGAACTCACGCTCGAAGAAGTCGCCAGCGGCGTTCGCAAGACGATCCAGTTGAAGCGCCCCGAACCGTGCACGACGTGCAGCGGGACCGGCGCCAAACCCGGCACCAAGAAGAAGCGGTGCGGCACCTGCCAGGGCCACGGCGAAGTCGTGCGTTCGCAGGGTTTCTTCCAACTGCGGCAGACCTGCCCGCATTGCCACGGCCAAGGCGAGATCATCGAGGACCCGTGCACGAAGTGCCACGGCCGCGGGGCAATCGCCAAGGACGCGCCGATCAATATCAGCATTCCGGCCGGCATCGAATCGGGTCACACCGAGCGCATTGCGGGCCAGGGCGAGCCAGGGGAAGGCGGCGGCCCACCCGGCGACCTCGTCGTCGTGCTGCACGTCAAGGAACACGATGTGTTCACGCGCTACGGCGACGACCTGCTCATGCAATCGCGCATCAGCTTCCGCCAGGCGGTGATGGGCGACGACCTCGAGATCCCCACCATCACCGGCGAAACCGTGGCGATGAAGATCCCGGCCGGCACGCAGCCAGGGGAGAAACTGCGCGTGCGCAACCACGGCCTGCCGCGGGCCGATGGGTATGGCCGCGGCAGCCTCGTCGTGCAGGTCCAGGTCGACGTGCCGAAGAAGCTCTCCGCCGAACAGCAGGAGCTGCTGCTCAAGTTCGATGAACTTGACGGCGGCAAGAAGGGCAAGAAGGCCGGTAAGAAGACCATCTTCGAGAAGGTGAAGGACATCTTCTCATGACCCGCTTGCGGCGGCGCCCGCGCGTCCTACGGGTCCCTTTCTCCTTCTCACGATCCCCCCACACCTCCCGGTGACTTCCGTGAACAACACCGACAATCCCGAAACCGACGCTGGCACCCCGGAGGAGCCGACCGTGGAAATCCCCAGAGACGACCAGGAATTCACGCGCCTCAAGGAGGAACGTGACCACCTCGAGAGCCAGCTGCAGCGCACGCTCGCCGACACGGCCAACATGCGGCGCCGCCAGAAGCAGGAAATGGACGATGCGCGGCGCCGCGTGCTCGAAGGCCTCACGCAGGAACTGCTGCCCGTGCTCGACAGCTTCGGCATGGCGATCCAGGCCCACGACGCGCCCGGCGGCGATCCGGCGGCCCTCGTCGAAGGTGTTCGCCTCGTGCGCACGCTGCTGACCGGTGCCCTCGAACGCCACGGCCTGCAGGAGATTGCCGCCCAAGGCCTGCCGTTCGATCCGGCGCGCCACGAAGCCGTCGCCGTCGAACCCGCCGCCGGAGTGCCCGAAGGCCACGTCGTGCGCGTGCTGCAGCCGGGCTACCAGCTCGGCGACCGCGTCGTGCGGCACAGCCGGGTCACCGTCGCCGGTCCAAACCCATCGCAAGGGAACTGAGATGCCGACCTACGATTACCTCTGCGCTGCCTGCGGCCACCGCTTCGAAGAGTTTCAGTCGATGTCCGCCAAGGCGCTCAGGAAGTGCCCAGCCTGCAAGAAGAGCAAGCTGGACCGCCTCATCGGTGCGGGCGCCGGCGTGATCTTCAAGGGCTCGGGCTTCTACCAGACGGACTACCGCCCGAGCTCCTACACGGCGGACGCGAAGAAGGACGATTCGAGCCCCGCGCCGGCCCCCGCCGGCGGCTGCGCCCCGACCTGCGGCACGCCCAACGCCCCGGCCGGCTGCTCGATGCCAAAGACGAAGACGAAGGAATAGGCTCCCCCTCGCGTCCCACGCGGGGATCGCCTACTGTCCCGTTCCGATGCGTCGACCACTCAGCGCGATCGTTCTGCTCGCCATGCTGCCTTCGTGCAGCGTGTGGTTCTTCTCGGGCGAATCCTGGATCGACCGCTCGCGGCCGGTTGTGCTCCTGGAGACCACGGGCGGCGTCGAATTTGGCGCGGCCACCGAGTTTGGCGTGCTCTCGCTCGGGCGCACCGCGCAGCAGGGGCCGTGCCGTGTGCACTACTTCCTCGGGCCGACGCCGATGGTCGACTCGGGCACGCTGAGTCCGGCCACCAAGGACCCCACGACCTCGGTGTTCACGGTGGCCGACATCGACCTGAAGACCCAGGCGGTGCGCGTGCTCGATCGTTACCCCACCAAAGACGACGAACTGCTCGCGATGTGGACTCCCGAGGGCCAGACGGCGCGCAGCGTGACCGTCCAGATCGCCGACGCGGAAGGGGTGTCGGGTTCGGTGCTCGAATACCCGGGCGAAGACCTGCCGCCGGGCGCTTGCATCCTGCGCCGCGGCGAAGGCGATGACGTGCAGTTCGTGGGCCTCGTCGCCTACAAGGCCACCTATGCGGGCGCCGCGGGTGGCGAACGCCAATACTACGTCTACGCCGGTCTGGATCGGGTGCGCGAGATGATCGCCGAGCCGAAGCGGCACCCCGAGGACCTCGTGCCCAAGTACCGCCCGGACGACATCACGGTCATGAAGCCGAAACCACCGAAGCCACCAGCGGCGACGGATGGGCAGAAGCAGGAACCGCCGAAGTAGGGCTGGCAGGCCAGCTCACTCGCGCACGATACCGGCGAGTTCGAGCACTTCGTCGACGACGCCGCTCAGCACGAAGATGACCATCTGGTCGTACGCACGCAGTTCGTCGTCGCCGCGCGGAATCAACACCACGCCATCATCGCGCGTGACCGCAGCCACCACGCAGCCGCGTGGGAAACCCGCTTCCTTGAGCAGCTTGCCCGCCAGTCGGCTGCCGGCCTGCACTTCGATCTCGAGCACTTCGGCTTTGCCCTCTTCGATCGTGGCGATCGTCGAGATGCTGCGGCTGCGCACGAACGCGAGGATGCGGTTGGCACAGAGCAGGCGCGGCGACACGGCCACGTCGATGCCGAGTTGCTGGTAGAGCGACACGTAGTCGGGCTTCTGCACGAGCGCCACCGTGCGCTTCACGCCGAGTGTGCGCGCGAGCTGGCACGACATGAGGTTGCGTTCGTCCTCATCGGAAATGCCGAGGAACGCGTCGGCATCGCCAACGTGCTCCTCCTGCAGGAAGTTCAGGTCGGTGGCATCGGCGTGCAGCACGACCACACCCTTCAGGACTTCGGACAACGCTTCGGCTTCGGCG
Source organism: Planctomycetota bacterium (assembly GCA_020851075.1). Classification (GTDB taxonomy): domain Bacteria; phylum Planctomycetota; class UBA1135; order UBA1135; family UBA2386; genus JADZDL01. The sequence continues at coordinate 5,032 of JADZDL010000164.1, forward strand.
CGATCTTCGACGATGACGCGCACGTCGATGTGCTCGCGCTGCAGCGCCTGGCTCACGTGCTGCGACAGCCGCGAACCACCAAACACGACCACGTTGCGGGCCTGCACCTGCTTGTTGCCGATCTTCTTCTCGAACGCCGCGATCGCCTTTGGTTCGCCGAGCACGAAGATCTCATCGTCGACGCGCAGGTCGTCGCCACCCCCGGGCACGATCACCTCGTGGTCGCGGTCGATCGCCGTGATCAGCATGCCGGGCGGGATCTTCAGGTCCTTCACCATCTGCCCCGTGAACGGCCCGTTCTCGGGCAGCTTGAAGCGGCGCATCTGGACCTTGCCTTCGGCGAAGTTCTCGACGCCGAGCGCGGTGCTCTGGCGCACGGTCTTCACGATCTCCTCGGCGGCGAGGTCGTCGAGCGAGAGCAACAGATCGTGCTGCAGGTTCTTCTTGAAGAACGTCTTCGACCGGCGCACCGCCGACGTGTCGCGCAACCGCAGCACGGTCTTCTTCGCCCCCATGCGCTTGCCAAACAGACAGGTCAGCATGTTGACCTTGTCGTCGTTGGACACCGCGAGCAGCAGGTCGGCCGAATGCGCTTCGGCCTTGTCGAGCACGTCGGGGCGCGAACCGTCGCCGTGCACGGCCTGCACGTCGAGCAGATCCGCCACCCGCCGCATGCGCTGCAGGTCGGGGTCGACCACGGTGATCGAATGCCCCTCCGTGGAGAGGACTTTCGCCAGATACGAACCGACTTCGCCAAGGCCGACGATCAGGATGTTCATCGCGGGGCGGAACGATACTGTGACGGCGCCCTTGATCCTCCTCCTGGACAACAAGGATTCGTTCGTCTGGAACCTCGCCCAGGCGTTCGCGAGCCTCGGCGCCCCGGTCCGGGTCGTCCGCAGCGACGCATTGGCGGCCGAGGCGCTCGGCTCGTACCGTGCGCTCGTGATCTCCCCAGGCCCCGGTCGCCCCGAAGACGCCGGCATCTCGATTGCGGCGATCCGTCGCTGGTCGGGCCAACGACCGATTCTCGGCGTCTGCCTGGGCCACCAGGCGATCGGCGCGGCCTTTGGCGCCCCCGTCGGCCGCGGCGCGCCCGTGCATGGTCGCGCCACCCCCGTGCACCACGACGGCACCGGACTCTTCTGCGGCCTGCCCAATCCGCTGTCAGCCTGCCGTTACCACTCCCTCTACGTCGGACCCACCTTGCCCCCCGCCCTGCTCGCCACCGCATTCACCGATCACGGCGAAGTGATGGCGCTGCGCCACCGCGACCACCCTACCTTTGGTGTGCAGTTCCATCCCGAGTCGTTCCGCACTCCGGATGGTTCCCGCCTGCTGCAGAACTTCCTCGCCGAGGTTGCATGAACACCATCGCGATCACGGGCCTGCAGAAGGCGTTTGGCCCGCGCCACGTGCTGCGCGGCATCGACCTCCAGGTGCCGCGCGGCGAACTGCTCGGCCTCGTCGGCCCCAACGGGGCTGGCAAGTCGACGCTGCTGCGTACGCTCGTCGGGCTCGTCACGCGCGATGCAGGCGAGGTCGCGGTGCTCGGCCGCGACCCCAACGACCACGCCCTATCGATCCGCCGCGACTCCTGCTACCTGCCCGGGGAAACCGGCGTCTACCAGCAGATGACGGGCAAAGCGTTCCTCGACTTCGCGCTGGGTTTCTATCCGCGGCGACAACAGGGCCTCTACGACCGGCTGCTCGCGGGTTTCGAGCTGCCACTCGCGCAGAAGGTGCGCAGTTACAGCGCCGGCATGAAGCAGAAACTCGCGCTGATTGCCTCGCTGGTGCCCGACGTCGACCTCTACCTGCTCGACGAACCCGACCGCGCGCTCGATGCCAGCGTGCGGTTCTTCCTGCGCTCCGTGCTGCTCGACCTCAAGGCCCAAGGCAAGACCATCGTGCTGAGTTCGCACCACCTCAGCGAAGTGGAGACCCTCGCCGATCGGCTGGAGTTCCTGCTCGATGGCGCCTTCGTGGCCCAGGAACGCCTCGCGGCCGCCCGGACGCGCTTGCGCAGCCACACGCGCGTTCGCCTCGCCGCCGACGTGGCACTGCCGAGCGGCGCCACCGTGCTCGCGCGCGAACCCGACGGCACGCTGGTCCTTCTAACCGACCGCGATCCGCTGCTGTGGCTGCGCGACCTGCCCCCCGATGCCGTGCAGAGTGCCGAAGTCGGCATCGCGCGCCTCGAAGACCTCTACCAGTTGTTGCTGGACCCGACCACGAACCAGCGGGGAGGCCACTCGTGATCGCGAAGAAGACCTGGCGCGAGATCCGCGTGATGGTGCTCGTGTACATGCTCATCCTCGAGCTGCTCGCGATCCCCGTGATCCTCTTGTGGCCCGATATCTACGCGGACCTGCAGCGCAGCACCCTGCTGCGCAACATGGGCATCGATTGGCTGAAGCGCATCGGCGAAGGCGTCGGCAACCGCGACAGCGACATCGCGTTCATCAACTGGGCCGCCGTGATGCTGTTCTTCCGCAGCACCAACCTCGTTGGCCTCGCCGCGGCAGTACTGGTCGGCACGGGGCTGTTCGCGCGCGAACGCGAATCACAGACCTTCGAGTTCCTGCTCGCGCGGCCCGTCTCGCGCGGCAGCATCCTCTGGCAGAAGTTCTGGCCATGCGCACTCGGCGTCACCGTGCCGATCTTCCTCGTCAACGCGTCGGCGATCTTCTGGAGCCATTGCATCGACTACGACCTGCCGCGCTGGGAACTGTTCCTCGCTTCGCTGCACGCGGCAGTCTACGTGCTGTGTTTCCTCGCCTTCACGACCTGGATCTCGGTGCTCTCCCGCGTGCAGGCGCACGTCGCGTTCTGGGTCGGCGGCTTCACGATCGTGCAGATCGGCATCTACCTGACCCAACGCATCCGCCAGTGGAGCCTGTTCCGCCTCGCCGACTTCGAGTGGTACGGGCCGATCATGACCGGCAACACGCCGAGGTGGGAGATGTTCGACCCGATCCGCGGCCACGGTTTTACGACCTACCTGCTGCTGGCGACCTTGCTGTTCTACGGGCTCGCGTGGCGCGCACTGCATCGCGCGGAACTCTGAGATGATCGGCCTGCAAGTCGCCCTCGTGCTGCTGCGCGAACTGCTGCGCACCCTGCTCACGCCGCTGCGCCTGCTCGGCTACCTGCCGTTCCGCAACCACTGGCGCGCGGTGGCCCGCGAGTGCATCGCCACGGCCGCCGAACAGCGCCCGGAGGACCCGCAGCAGGCGCTCGCCGCGTTCTTCCAGAAGCAGAAGCCGCGACGCGGCGAGCGCCCGCACCTGTTCCTGTCGGCGGGTGAAGCCAGCGGCGAAGCGCACGCGGCGCGTCTGCTGCAGGCTCTGCCCAGGAACGTGCGCTGCTCGGCGTTTGGTGGCCACCTGCTCGCCGACGCCGGGGCCACGGTACGCGTGTCGTTGAGTGACCACGCCGTCATGGGCGTGCTCGGTGTGCTGAAACAACTGCCGCTGATCCTGCGCGCGTTCGCCGACTTCCTGCGCCTGCTGCGCGACGATCCGCCGGATCTGCTCGTGCTCGTCGACTACCCGGGCCTGCACCTCGTGATGGCGAAGGCCGCCAGGCGCCGCGGCATTCCGGTGCTGCACTACGTGGCCCCTCAGTACTGGGCCTGGGGCCCGTGGCGCATGCGCCGCTACCGCCGCGCCGTCGATGCGACGCTGACGATCCTGCCGTTTGAGACGGCGTTCTTCCGGCGATTTGCGATCCCGGCGGCCTATATCGGCCACCCGCTGCTCGACGACCTCGACCGCAATCCGCCCGATCCGACCGCCGTCGCGGCGGTGCGTGCCCGCCCCACGCTCGTGCTGCTACCGGGCAGCCGTTCGGCCGAGATCACGACGAACCTGCCGGGCATGCTGCGCATCGCCAACGCGCTGCGCGAGCAGGAACCCGACCTGCGCGTCGTGCTGCCGCACAAGAATCCGCGCCGCACCACGATGTTGCGCAGCGCCCTTGCATCCGCGAACGCCACGTTCGTCGAACACCACGAAGGCCCCCTGGCGCCTTGGCTGGCTGGCGCGCGGCTCGTGCTCGCCAAGTCGGGCACGGGCTCGCTCGAAGCGTGCCTGCACGGCAACCCCACGATCGTCGTCTACCAACTGCGCGGCATGCTCAGCTCGCTCGGCTACCACAACATTCTCAGCGTGCCGTGGATCGCCGCGGCGAACCTGATCGCGGGCCGCCTGGTCGTTCCTGAGTTCTGCTTCGCGCGCGAACGTGGTTGGGACCGCGTGCAGCAGGCCGCCATCGAACTGTGGCGCGATGGCCCCGAACGCACCGCGGCCAGCGCGGGCCTCGCCGAAGTGAAACAGCGGCTCGGCGCCGCCGGCGCGACCGCGCGCGTCGCCGCCATCGTGAAGGACTTCCTCTGCCCCGAGGTGCGCCCATGACCGCCTCCCTGGTCGACCTGCGCGCGTTCCTGCACGTGCTGCGCGAAGCTGGCGAACTGCTCGAGATCGAGACCGAAGTCGACCCCGACCTCGAAGCCGCCGAAGTGCACCGCCGCGTGATCGCGGCCGGCGGCCCCGCCCTGCTGTTCCGCCGCGTCAAGGGCTCCCCCTGGCCCGCGGTGACCAACCTGTTTGGCACCGCGCGCCGCGTTCAATTGGCGTTTGGGCCGCGGCCTGAGCAGTTCGTACAACGCCTCGCGGCGCTGCCGCACACGATGTTGCCGCCGAGCCTCGGCAAACTCTGGCAACAGCGCGATCTGCTCGGCTCGCTGCTCAAGGTCGGCCGCAAGCACGTGCGCCGAGCCCCCTTGCTGGCCGGCCAGGACACGCCCCCACGCCTGTCGCGCCTGCCGCTGTTGCGCACGTGGAGTGAAGATGGCGGGCCGTTCGTGACGTTGCCACTCGTCTACACCGAACACCCCGAGGGCCTCGGCAGCAACCTCGGCATGTACCGCATCCAACGTTTCTCCGACGACACCACCGGCCTGCACATGCAGATCGGCAAGGGCGGCGGTTTCCACCTCGCCGAGTACGAACGCCTCGGCCGCGCGATGCCCGTGCACGTCTCGATCGGCGGCCCCCCAGCACTCATGCTCAGTGCGATCGCGCCGCTGCCCGAGAACGTGCCCGAAGTGCTGCTCGCTTCGCTCGTGCTCGGCCAACGCCTGCGCAGCGCGCGCAGTGCCCACACGCCGTTGCCACTGTTCGCGGATGCCGAGTTCTGCCTGCTCGGCGAAGTGCGCCCCGGCGAACGCCATCCCGAAGGCCCGTTCGGCGACCACTACGGCTACTACTCGCTGCAGCACGATTACCCGCTGCTGCGCTGCCACACGCTGCTCCACCGCAAGGACCCGATCCTGTGCGCGACCGTGGTCGGCAAACCGCGCCAGGAGGACTTCTTCCTCGGCGATTACCTGCAGGACCTGCTGCTGCCACTCGCGGGCCTGGCGATGCCGTCCGTGCGTTCGTTGTGGTCCTACGGCGAGACGGGCTACCACTCGCTCGCGGCCGCCGTCGTGCAGGAACGCTACGCACGCGAGGCGATGCAGAGCGCGTTCCGCATCCTCGGCGAAGGCCAGCTGAGCCTCACGAAGTTCCTGCTGCTCACCGACCGCGCAGTGGACCTGCGCGACTTCCGCACCACGCTGCAGCACGTGCTCGAACGCGCCGACTTCCGCACCGACCTCTACGTGTTCGGCAGCCTGTCGATGGACACGCTCGATTACGCAGGCCCCGCGGTCAACAAGGGCTCCAAGGGTGTGCTGCTCGGGCTCGGCGAGCCAAAACGCACGTTGCCAGTCGAGTTCACGGGCGAACTACCGCCGCCGTTCGTGCGCGCCGAAGTGTTCTGCCCTGGCTGCCTCGTCGTGCAAGGCCCCGAATTCGCCACCAACACCGCGGCAGCACAAGCGCTCGCGAACGTGCCAGCGCTCGCAAATTGGCCCCTCGTCGTGCTCGTCGACAACGCGCGCCAGGCCGCACGTTCGTCGGTGAACTTCCTGTGGACGACGTTCACGCGCTTCGAGCCCGCCGCGGACCTGCACGCACGCACCGTGCAGCTCGTGCGGCTGCAGCCGAGCTACACGCCGCCGATCGTGATCGACGCGCGCATGAAGCCCAACTACCCGAAAGAACTGTTCTGCGACCCCGACACCGCGGCCAAGGTCACGCGCCGGTGGCGTGAGTACTTCCCGACTGGCAAGGTCGAGATGGGCGATTCGGATCGTGGCCACCTCGATTGACGGGAGCTCCACCGTTCGATCCGATTCGCACCCTCATGTCCTACCGCGATCTCGATCCCGCCGAAGCGCAGGCCCTGCTGCAAAACGACCCCACGTTGCGCATTCTCGACGTGCGCACTGCCGAGGAGTTCCAGAGCCACCGCCTGCCCGAGGCGCTGCTGATTCCTGTGCAGGAACTGCACCTGCGCTTGCACGAACTCGATCCGCAGACCAACTGGCTCGTCCACTGCGAACATGGCCGCCGCAGCCTGTTCGCGTGCGACATGCTGGCCGCCGCCGGCTTCAAGAAGCTCACGAACCTGCGTGGCGGACTGGCCTATTGGGCAGGCTGCGGTCTACCGCTCGTGCGCTGAGGTAGAGGGCGCTGAGGTAGAGCCGTCACTTCGGCCAGATCGCGGCCGCGGCCTTGCACTCCTCGACCGTCGGCACCAACGCGAGGCGCACGAAGCGCTCCTGCCCGGCGCCAAAGAAGCTGCCCGGTGCCACGACAATGCCGACTTCGCGGCAGCGGCCCGCGTAGTCGAGGTCGGACACACCTTCGGGCACTTCGATCCACACGTAGAGCCCCGCCGTGCTGCCGTGCACCTTGAGGCCACGCGCGCGGCACAGTTCGAGCATCACGGCCCGCTTGGCCCCAAACACGGCGACGCGCTCCTGCACGTGCTTCTCGTCGGTCCACGCAACCTCGGCGGCCGCCTGCACGAACTCCTGCGGCGCCGTGCCCATGCTGGCGCGGAACTTCCGGTAGGTCGCGATCAAATCGCGGTCCCCGGCGACGAAGCCCGAACGATAGCCCGTCATGCCGGAAC
>JADZDL010000165.1 GCA_020851075.1 Planctomycetota bacterium
CGCGAAGCCGCCGGCCAGATCACGGCGTACGCCTGCTGCGGCAAAGGCGCCGACCTGCAGGGACACTGGCACGAAGTCGGCGGCCCGGATGAAGAAGTCGCGGCCCTGCTGCCCGCGGCGATGCACCTCGCCGGCCAGACCGAAGCCTTCCTGCTGCTGCCCCCCTACCGCCCGGACCTGCCGAAACGCCTCGGACGCAGCGTGATCGGCGCCGTCGGAGTACCCGGTCCCATGGGGCGTTCCCGTCTGGGCGACCTGCCCGCGTGCTGGATCGACGGTCTAGACTCGGTCTAACCCCGGCGAAGGCGCGTAAAGGCGCGCAATCGAGGCGTTCGGCCGAAATCTGCGGCTGCCTGGGGAGTTGTCGCCATGGCAACCGCCCCGGCCGGTGCGGTCTCTCCGCCCTGTAGTGAAAAAGGTCCGTCGCCGACGGCGCCGGACCGCTACACTGCTTGCCCGATTTTCTGAACAGCCGCCACAGCGCGCCCCAAGCCATGGACATCGTAGTCTGCATCAAGCGTGTTCCCGCCACCGACGCGACGATCAAGATCGCCGCCGATGGCAAGTCGATCGACACCACTGGAGTGCAGTTCGTGCTCAACGCCTACGACGAGTTCGCGGTGGAGCAGGCGCTCAAGATCAAGGAACAACTCGGCACCGGCACGGTGACCGTGGTCACGATCGGCAGCAAGGACGCCCAGAAAGAACTGCGCGACACCCTCGGTCGCGGCGCCGACAAAGCCGTGCTGCTCACCACCGACCAGTGGATGCACGACGGTGCATCGACCGCCGCCGCCCTCGCCGCCTGGATCAAGACGCAGCCCTGCAACCTCGTGCTGTGCGGCCGTCAGGCAATGGACTCGGACAACAACCAGCTGCCCGCCAACCTGGCCACGCGACTCGGGTTTGCCTGCATCACCGAAGTGACCAAGCTCACGCTCGAGAACGGCACGTTCACCGCCGAGCGCGACATCGAAGGCGCGCGCGAAGTCGTCACCTGCAAGACGCCCGCGGTCATCAGCTGCCACAAGGGCCTCAACGAACCGCGCCTGCCGAGCCTCAAGGGCATCATGGCCGCGAAGAAGAAGCCGCTCGAAGAAGCCGCCGCGCAACTGCCGGCCGCGACCGTCGAGATCGTGTCGCTCACGCTGCCGCCAGCGCGCGCCGCTGGTCGCATCATCGGCAACGGTGCCGCCGCGGTGCCAGCGCTCATCGAAGCGCTGCGCAACGAAGCCAAGGTCCTCTGATCCCCCCAACCGAGAACACCCATGAGCAATATCGTCGTCATCGCCGAGGTTCGCGGGGGACAGCTGAAGCGCCCCTCGCTCGAAGCCGCCACCGCCGCCCTGCAACTCGCTTCCGCCACCGGCGGCAAGGTCACCGCCATCGCGTGCGGGGCCAACCTCGACGCCGCTTGCGCTGAGCTCCAGAAGAGCGGCGTGCACCAGATCACCGCGATCGAAGGCGCGGCGTTCGCCAACTACTCGGGCGACGCTTATGCCAAGGCCATCGCCGACCAGGCCAAGGCCGCCGGCGCCACCGGCGTGCTGATGGCGCACACCGCAATGGGCAAGGACCTGCTGCCGCGCGTAGCCGCGCTGCTCGAAGGCTCGATCACCACCTACGCCGTCGCGGTGTCGTTCGCCAATGGCTCGTTCATGGCGACGAAGCCCGTGTTCTCGGGCAAGGCGACGATGACCGTGCGCGCGCTCAAAGCGCCGTTCTGCGTCACGCTGCGCCCAAACAACTTCGCAGCGGCCAGCGGTGGCGGTAGCGCCGCCACGACCAAGGTCGCAGCCCCCGGTGGGGATCTGCTCGCCGTCGTGAAGGAGATCATCGCGGCTGGTGGTGGCAAGACGCCGCTGCAGGAAGCGAAGGTCGTCGTCGCGGGCGGTCGCGGCCTCAAGGAGGCGCAGCACTTCAAGCTCATCGAAGACCTCGCCGCCGCGTTCGGCCCGGGTGTCGCCGCCGTCGGTGCCTCGCGCGCCGTCGTCGACGCTGGCTGGCGCTCGCACAGCGAGCAGGTCGGCCAGACTGGCAAGGTCGTGAGCCCGCCGCTCTACTTCGCGATCGGCATCAGCGGCGCGATCCAGCACCTCGCTGGCATGCGCACCGCGCGCACGATCGTCGCGATCAACAAGGACGCTGACGCGCCGATCTTCAAGGTCGCCGACTTCGGCATCGTCGGCGACGCGTTCGAAATCGTTCCCGCGCTGACGCAGGCCATCGCGGCCATCGTCGCGAGCAAGTAGTCGAGCAGATACCTCTAGCAGCCCTCACTCGGGCAGCACCTTCATGAGTCTCAAAGCAGGCATTGTCGGGCTGCCCAACGTTGGCAAGTCCACCCTCTTCAACGCCGTCACGCGCACGCAGAATGCGCAGGCTGCAAACTACCCATTCTGCACGATCGACCCGAACGTCGGCGTCGTGATCGTGCCGGACGAGCGCCTCAAGGTGCTGCAGGGGATCGCGAAGACCAACGTCATCGTGCCCGCGGTGATCGAGTTCGTCGACATCGCCGGCCTCGTCAAGGGCGCGGCGACGGGCGAAGGGCTTGGCAACAAGTTCCTGAGTCACATCCGCGAAGTCGACGCGATCGTGCAGGTCGTGCGTTGCTTCGAAGACGTCGATATCCACCACGTCTCCGGCACCGTCGATCCGGTGCGCGACATCGAAGTCATCAACACCGAACTCATCCTCGCCGACCTCGAATCCGTGCAGAAGCGCACCGATCGCCAGAGCAAGCAGGCCAAGCGCGGCGACAAGGAAGCGATGGCAGAGATGCCCGTGCTCGCCAAGATCGAGACCGTTCTCGACAGCGGCAAGCCAGCGATCCTCACCGAGCTCACGACCGAAGAGCGGGTGATCGCGAAGAACTTCTTCCTGCTGACGGACAAGCCGACGATCTTCGCCTGCAACGTGAAGGACACGGATCTCGCGACCGCCGACAGCAACCCGTTTGTGCAGAAGGTGCGCGAATACGCGAAGAACCACCTCGCGTGCGAAGCGACAGTCATCAGCGCGCAGATCGAGAGCGACCTCGTCGACCTCGAACCCGCGGATGCCGCAGCGTTCCTCGCGGACCTCGGCGTCAAGGAATCCGGTGTCGGCTCGCTGATCCGCGCGACCTACCACCTGCTCGGTCTGCGCACCTACTTCACGGCCGGCGAGAAGGAAGTGCGCGCCTGGACGATCCACGCTGGCGACACGGCGCCCATGGCGGCCGGCGTCATCCACAGCGACTTCGAGAAGTTCTTCATCCGCGCGAAGGTCGTCGCCTACGCCGATTACGTCGCGTGCAACGGCATCCCGGGCGCGCGCGACAAGGGCGTGTTCTTCGAGAAGGGCAAGGACTACGTCGTGCAGGATGGTGACGTGCTCGACATTGTGCACGGGGCGTAGTGTCCACTGGGCCTAGTGTGCACGGGGCGTAGGCCGATCGGGGCAGTGCCCCACCGCCCGACGAACGCCGTCGATTGGAACAAATTCGTGAAGGTTTGCTGTCGCGGGCATCTCCAGCCCCAGCCAGGCGCGCAACACCTTGACGCCGGAGCCAGCCGCCCCCACCATCCCC
>JADZDL010000166.1 GCA_020851075.1 Planctomycetota bacterium
CGATCCTCGCGCTCTACATCGCCGCCGCGGCGGAGCAGGGTGTACCCGCGGCAAAACTCGCCGGAACGATCCAGAACGACATCCTGAAAGAGTTCATGGTGCGCAACACCTACATCTACCCGCCGGCGCCGAGCATGCGCATCGTGCGCGACATCTTCGCGTACTGCGGCGAGAAGATGCCCAGGTTCAACTCGATCTCGGTCAGCGGCTACCACATCCACGAAGCCGGTGCGACCGCCGACCTCGAACTCGCCTACACCCTCGCAGATGGCCTCGAATACCTGCGTACGGGCGTGGCGGCGGGACTTGACGTCGACAAGCTCGCGGGCCGCATGTCGTTCTTCTTCGCGATGGGGATGAACTTCTTTACCGAGATCTGCAAGCTGCGGGCGGCGCGCTTGTTGTGGGCCAAGATCGTGCACGCGTTTGGGCCGAAGGACAGCAAGTCGATGGCGCTGCGCACGCACTGCCAGACGTCGGGCTGGTCGCTCGCCGCGCAGGATCCCTACAACAACGTCGTTCGCACGTGCCTCGAAGCGCTCGCGGCGGTGCTCGGCGGCACGCAGTCGCTGCACACCAATGCGCTCGATGAGGCGATTGCGCTACCCACCGATTTCTCGGCTCGCATTGCGCGCAACACCCAGTTGATCCTGCAGGAAGAGAGTCAGGTCACCCACGTTGCCGATCCGCTCGCGGGTTCGCATTATGTGGAATGGCTCACCGACCAATTGGCGCAGAAAGCGTGGGCGCTGATCCAGGAAGTCGAAGCGCTTGGTGGCATGACCAAGGCCATCGAAGCGGGCCTGCCGAAGCTGCGCATCGAAGAGGCAGCGGCGCGGCGCCAGGCGGCGATTGACTCGGGCCGCGAAGTGATCGTCGGCGTGAACAAGTACCAGCCCGACCAGCAGGAGCCGCTCGACATCCTCTCGATCGACAACACCGCCGTGCGCGATGCGCAGATTGCGCGTTTGCAGGAGCTCAAGAGCAAACGTAATGACAAGCACGTCCAGGCCGCCCTGGCCGCGCTTACCGAAGGTGCGCGCGGCCACGCCAACCTGCTCGAACTGGCCGTCACCGCCGTACAATGCGGCGCCACGGTCGGCGAAGTGTCGAGCGCGCTCGAAGTCGTGTTTGGGCGCCACACCGCCCATCCGCGCACCGTCGCGGGTGTGTATGCTGCGGCCGGCAAATCGATGGAACAGCTCACCGAAGCCCAGCGCCGCACGAATGCGTTCCTGCAGCAACACGGTCGTCGACCGCGCATCCTGATCGCCAAGATGGGCCAGGACGGCCACGATCGCGGTGCGCGCGTGATCGCGAGCGCATTCGCCGACATGGGTTTTGATGTCGACATCGGACCACTGTTTCAAACCCCCGACGAGGTCGCCAGGCAAGCCATCGAAAACGATGTGCACCTGTGTGGCATCAGCACCCTCGCAGGCGGGCACAAGACACTCGTGCCGGAGCTCGTGAAGTTGCTGCGCGAGCAGGGCCGCGGCGACATCCTCGTCGTCGCCGGCGGCGTGATCCCCGAGCAGGACGAACCGGCCCTGCGCGCGGCGGGCGTGGCGGACATCTTCGGACCCGGCACGGTGATCCCGGTGGCCGCGATCCGACTGCTGGACCTGCTCGGCGGCGCACCCCGCTGAACGGACCTGTCGCGGTCGCTGGCACTTCCCCGGCGCAAACGACGGATGACGCCTCCACGCTGGCAATGCACCGCGCCCCGCGCGTAGCATCTTCGCCGCCGATGCTCACGTTCCAGCAACTCATTCTCCGCCTCCAGGACTACTGGGATCGCCAGCACTGCGCGCTGCTGCAGCCCTACGACATGGAAGTCGGCGCCGGCACCAGCCACACCGCGACCTTCCTGCGCGCGATCGGCCCCGAGCCGTGGCGCGCGGCCTACGTGCAGCCAAGCCGTCGCCCCAAGGACGGCCGCTACGGCAACAATCCAAACCGCCTGCAGCATTACTACCAGTTCCAGGTCGTGCTCAAACCCGCGCCAGCGAACATCCTCGAGCTCTACCTCGGCTCGCTCGAAGCGGTCGGGTTTGACCTCAAGAAGAACGACGTGCGCTTCGTCGAGGACGATTGGGAAAACCCGACCCTCGGCTGTTGGGGCCTCGGCTGGGAGGTGTGGCTCAACGGCATGGAAGTTACACAATTCACCTACTTCCAACAGGTCGGCGGCATCGATTGCCGCCCGATCACCGGCGAGATCACGTACGGCCTCGAACGGCTCTGCATGTATCTGCAAGGCGTCGAGAACGTGTTTGATCTGGTCTACGCCGACGGCATCAAGTACGGCGATGTGTTCCACCAGAACGAAGTCGAGCAGAGCACCTACAACTTCGAACACAGCGACGTCGAGTTCTTGCTGCACGCGTTTGGCGCGCACGAGAAGCAGAGCAAACACCTCATGGAGCAGCAGCTCGCGTTGCCCGCATATGAGCAATTGCTGAAGGCCGCCCACACGTTCAACCTGCTCGATGCACGCGGCGCCATTTCGGTAACAGAGCGCGCGCGCTACATCGGCCGCATTCGCGATCTCGCGCGCGCCGTCGCGCAGAGTTATCTGGAGAGTCGCGCCCGACTCGGCTTCCCGATGGCCCCGAAAGCCTGGGGCGACGAAGTGCAGGCCAAGATGGCCGCGGCCACGCAGAAGCAGCAGAAGCGCGCCTGAGCAGGCTGGCCGACTCCGCCCGGCGCAATCAGCCCAGCGCGAATCAGCCCAAAGCGCCCCGCACGAGCCCGATCACCGCAATCGCCGCCCACACCGCTTCGAGCCAGAATGCCTGCCACGTGCGTTTGCGCCAGCAGACCCACGCGACGCCGAGCCCGCCCGTCAGGTTGAGCACCTGGTAGACAAGATCCGTGGTCGCGAGCACTCCGAAGCTGGACAGTGCGTAGGCGCCGAGAATGGCCAGCGTTCCATACCAACCAGCGATTTCCGCGGCGAGCGAGAACGGGAGCGGTGTTGCCTGGGTCATACGTGATGACGTTTGGACACCTGTAGACGGGCTAGCGCAAGGAATTGGGGAAACCTGGCGGGTTCGCCCATTCCGTCCGCCGCCCAGATGCTGGTGCAACCCCGCGATTCCACCGGCCAAACCGCGCGTTCTGACGCCTGACCGCCATGCGCTCGACCACCCTGCTCTGCGGCCTTCTCACCACCGCCACCGCGAGTGCGCAGTGGACCCTCGCCACGCCGGCGACCACACCGCCGGCGCGCAGCGATGCGGTCATGACGTTTGACCTCGGCGCTGGCCGCACGATGCTGTTTGGCGGCGCGCCCATTGGCTCTCTGGCGTTGCGCAACGACACCTGGCTCTACGACGGGGTGGACTGGACGCTCACCACGCCGGCGACTTCGCCCACGGGCAGGCTGGCGGCCGGCATGGCGAACGACTTCGCGCGCGGCCGCACCGTGTTGTTTGGCGGCATCACGAGCCAGATCTCGATCGCGCTGCCCAACAACCAGACGTGGGAGTGGGATGGCGCAAACTGGGCGCAGATCACGCCCGCGCACAGCCCCGCCGGACTCGCCTACCATGCGATGTGCTACGACGCGATCCGCGGCCGCGTCGTGCTCTACGGCGGTTCTCCCAATCCGGGCCTGCTTGCGACCTCCAACCAGACCTGGGAGTTTGACGGCGTCGATTGGACGCAGGTTGCCACGGCGGCGAATCCCGGTGGCCTGCAGCGCCCGGCGATGTGCTTCTTCACGACCCTGAACCGCACCGTGCTGTTCGGCGGCATCAATCCGCAGACCGGCGGCAACAGCAACACGTGGAGCTACGACGGCACCAACTGGACCCAGATCGCGACCGGCCCGGTGCGTCCGTCGCCCCGCGGCGGCGCGCTCATGGCCTATGACTCGCAGCGCAACTTCGCCGTGATGTATGGCGGCTCGGATCCGGTGCTCGGCACGTCCCTGAGCGAGACCTGGCAGTTTGATGGGGCCAATTGGCACGCGGTGGAAGGGGCGCAGCCAGCGGCGCGCAATCGTTTCACGATGGCCTATGACCTCGTGCGCGGCCAGTTCGTCATGCACGGCGGCGTGGCCACGGGCAACGTGGCCCTCACCGATACGAACGAACTCAGCGCGTTCGTGACCGACCGCGGCGCCGGGTGTGCGGGCAGCAACGGCGTGCCGGCCCTGTCGGGCGTGACGGCGCCCCGCATCGGCGGCGCGTTTGCGTCGAATCTGACCAACCTGGTGCCCAATATCGGCCTCGGCGCGATCGCCGTCGGCCTGTTCCCAAACACCCCGTCGACCCCGTTGGACACCTACGGCATGCCGGGTTGCCAGTTGCACGTCCAGGTCGCCGCCCTGCTGTTCCTGGGCGAAGCGAACGGCGTCGTCACCGCGCAGTTCGCCATCCCAAACGATCCGGGCCTGTTTGGCACCACGGTCCTGCAGCAAGGCCTGTCGTTCGACAGCGGCCTCAACGCCGCCGGACTCACCGTCAGCAACGCAATCGCCGCCACGATCGGCTGGTAAGCGAACGGGGACACGATCCGCGCTGGCGCCATCGGGGAGCCAGCGCGTAGGATCGTCCGCCCTCATGAGCTCGAAGAGTCTGCTGGTCGAACTGTTTGCCGAAGAACTGCCCCCGAAGGCGCTGAAGAAGCTCGGCGAGGCGTTCTGCGCCGTGCTCGCCGCCAGCCTGAAGAGCCAGGGGCTGGCGGGCGAAAACGCCACCGTCACTGCGTTTGCGACGCCGCGCCGACTGGCCGCGCATGTAACGCAGGTGCAGGAACGCGCCGCCGACAAGGCCGTGCAGCAGAAGCTCGTGCCGGTCAGCATCGGCCTCGACGCGCAAGGGCAGGCCACGCCAGTCCTGCTGAAGAAGCTCGCCGCGCTCGGCGCGGATGCCAGCGTCGTCAGCAAACTCACGCGCGCCGTCGACGGCAAGGCGGAGACGCTGTTCCTCGACATGCAGGTGCCGGGCATCACGCTGGCCGAAGGCCTGCAGAAGGCGCTCGACGAAGCGCTGCAGAAACTGCCGATCCCGAAGGTGATGACCTACCAGGAAGCCGATGGCTGGAGCCCCGTCAAGTTCGTGCGCCCCGCGCACCGACTCGTGGCACTGCACGGCGAGAGCGTGGTGCCGATCACGGCGCTGGCATTGAAGGCCGATCGCATCACCGAAGGCCATCGCTTCGAGAGCAAGGTAAAGACGATCAGCGTGCGTTCCGCCGACAGCTACGCGGCGCAACTCGAGCAGGAAGGCGCGGTGATCGGCTCGTTCGCCGCGCGCCGCGCTTCGATCGAGACGCAACTGCAGGCGCAGGGCAAAGCCCAGGGCCTCACGCCGATCGACGATGCGGCGCTGCTCGACGAAGTCACTTCGCTCGTCGAACTGCCAAACGTGCTGATGTGCCAGTTCGAAGCGGAGTTCCTCGCCGTGCCGCAGGAATGCCTCATCCTCACGATGAAGCAGAACCAGAAGTACTTCCCGCTGCTCGACGCGCACGGCAAGTTGACCAACAAGTTCCTGCTCGTGAGCAACATCCACCCAGCCGACGCGAGCGCCGTGATCGGCGGCAACGAACGCGTCGTGCGGCCGCGCCTCGCCGACGCGAAGTTCTTCTTCGACCAGGATCGCAAGAAGACGCTCGAAGCGCGGCTGCCGGGCCTCGACAAGGTCGTCTACCACCAGAAGCTCGGCACCCAGGGTGAACGCAGCCTGCGTGTGCGCACGATCGCGCGCGCGCTCGGCGAGCAGCTCGGCGGCGCCTCGCTCGCGGCCCAGGCGGACCGCGCGGCACAGCTCGCCAAAGCCGACCTGCTCTGCGAGATGGTCGGCGAGTTCCCCGAGTTGCAGGGCATCATGGGCGGTTACTACGCGCTCCACGACGGGGAGCCGCGCGAGATCGCCGAGGCCGTGGAAGACCACTACAAGCCGCGTTTCGCGGGCGATCAGCTGCCCCGCAACCAGGCTGGCATCGCGGTGGCGCTCGCCGACAAGATGGAAACGCTGGTTGGCATGTTCGGCATCGGCCAGGTGCCGACCGGCGACAAGGACCCGTTCGCGCTGCGGCGCCACGCGCTCGGCGTGATCCGCATGCTGCTCGAACGCGAACTGCCGCTGCAGCTCGACGCCCTGATCGCCCTCTGCGTGCCGGCCTTCGGCCAGCTCATCAGCGACCCGTCCGCACCGCTCCAGGACTTCGTTTTTGACCGCCTCGCGTCGGCGCTCAAGGACCAGGGTTACACGCCGCAGGAGATCGATGCGGTGCTGAGCCTGCGCCCCCAGCGGCTCGCCGAGATCCCGCGCCGGCTCGCCGCCGTTCGCGCGTTTGCCGCTCTGCCCGAAGCAACGGCGCTGGCGGCCGCCAACAAGCGCATTGGCAATATCCTGAAGAAAAGCGAAGCTCCGGCCAGCCCCCAGCTCGATGCCGGGTTGCTGCTCGAAGCGCCCGAACAGGCACTTGCGACCGCATTGGCGGCCGTTCGCCGCACCTCGACGCCGCTCTTCGAGGCTGGCGACTACCAAGGCGCGCTGCGCGAGTGCGCGGCACTGCGCGGCCCCGTCGACAGCTTCTTCGACACGGTCATGGTCAATGCCGAAGACCCCGCCCTGCGCCAGAATCGTCTGACCTTGCTGGCCCAGCTGCACGCGCTGATGAACCGCACGGCAGACCTCGCGCGACTCGCGACCTGAGTTTGCCCGCGGCTGGGTTTGCCCGCTGGAATCTCAGGCGCGCCCGGCGCATCCTGTGCACTTCGTGATCCCACGAAAGTCGCGCGGCACATCGCTGTGCGACGCCAACCGGACTCGGATCCAATAGGAGTTTGCCATGGCCAAGGGCCAAAATCAGAAGAAGGATGAGAAGAAGAAGCCCGAGAAGTCGCTGAAGGAAAAGCGCGCCGCCAAGCAGGCGAAAAAGGCGATGAAGGGCTGACGCCAAGAAGCCCACGTGTGATGGCCGCGCCGCGGCCATCACACGTGGGCTACGCCGGCGCACTCACGCCGGCAACTCGTGCACCGACAACAGCCCGTGCCGACGCCAGCCGATCGTTAGCATCCACGTGCGAGCATCCGTGACGGGACGCACGATCGCTTCCAGCCCACGAACGCGGAAGACCTCCCGAAAGCCGTCGAACCAAGGGGCACTGGTATAGGTGTCGATGGCGGCAGAAACTCTGATTTCCCGGCCTTCGGCCGCGTGCTTCTTGCCGTTCCCAAGCACGTATCGGAGCACGTTGCGAACTTCGCGCGGCGTCTTGAGGATCCGGTCGTGATACCGATCGCTCCCTTCCACCACCAGATGCAGGTGGTCATTGAGCACGGCGTAGTGCACGAGGCGGAAACCGCCGCGGGCACAACCTGCAGCAAACGCTTCGCGCAGGACCGCGTACTCACTGCGGTTGCGTAGGCGCGGCAAACCGCGCTCCAACTTCAACGTGACATGTGCGGGGAACCGCGCCGCGAGCGGGGCGCGCGCGACATGCGCAACTCCGGCCTGGCCATTCTTTGGCTTGCGTCCAGCACCGGCACGACGACCGCCGTGCTGTGGGCGAAACGGCAGCACGGCTTCCGCAGCCATGGCCTTGCGGCTCGCTCGCTTGGATCCTCGGTGCGCACCCATCTTGATTCGGCATATATATGCTCGCGGCCACTCTTCGTCAGGAGAACATTCAACAGCGAGTTCCCACCCCATCCCACTCCCGTTGTCTGGCGCGGTTCAGACCAGCAAACCAACCACGCCAGCACCCAAGATCACCAAGGTGCCTGTGAGCACCGTGCCGCGCATGCCGCGATGCCCCATGGCCAACACCATGCCGGCCTTCACGAGCGTATTGCTCGCCGTCGCGATGACGATCGCGACCACGGCTACCTGCGACTGTGCCGCGTCCGCCTTCGCCACTTCGGCCATCGACAGCGTGATCGCATCAACGTCGGTGAGGCCCGCGATGGCCGCAATGACATAGGCACCTCGCCCCGGAAACCACGTCTGGGCGAGCTTCAGTAGCAACTGCACGCCGCCGAACAGCAACGCGAACTTGCCGGCTGCCAGCAGCGAGAACGGCGTCTTGAGGGGCACGCTGCCAGGGTCCGTCGGCGCCGCAACTCGGCCGCGGCGGAAGCCAAGCACCGCCATTCCGACCGCCGCCAACGCCATCGCCACAAACGGCACCAGCATCGACTGCACGAGCGGCGCATAGACGATGCCCACCGCGACGACCACCCGGGCAAACATCACACCCCAGGCGAGCAGGATGCCCGCCGCCAGCTGTATGGCTTCGGCCGGCCGTGCGCGGCTCTGCTCGACGAACGTCAACGTCACCGCCGTCGAACTGACGAGGCCGCCGGACGCCGCGGTGAGCGCCGTGCCATGCCCGGGGCCCAACCAACGCGTCGCCGCATAGCCGACCAGCGACAACGACGAGATCAGCAGCACCAGCAGCCACAACTTGTAGGGATTGATCGCACCCCACGGGTCCACCGCATGGTCGGGCAACAGCGGCAACACGATGAACGTCGCGAGCAGCAGGCGCATGCCCGCAAACACGTCGTCGCCGTGCAGCTTGCCCACCATCGCGTGCAGCGGTTCTTTGTAGGCGAGCAACGCAGCGCTCGTGACCCCGAGACCGATCGCGAGCTCCCGATGCCCGAGCGTCGTCAGAGCGCCGAGCAGGCACGCCACCAGCGCCGCCAGTTCGGTCGTGAGCCCGAGGTCGCCAGGCTTGCTGCGCGCCGCGGTCATGTAGCCCGCGATGACCAGGGCCGACGTAGCCAACACGACGGCGGCGAGCACCCAGGGCAGGTTGAGCGTGTGCGACAGATAGCCGCCCACCGCCCCGAGCTGCGCCAACATGACGAAGCTGCGCAACCCGGCGATTCCACCACCTTCGCGCGCATTGCGCCGTTCGCGCTCAATGCCAAGCAGAGCCCCGAGCAGCAGGGCAGTTCCGAAGTCCCTGGCGGTGGCGTAGTCGAGACTGGCGAGCACCCAGGCACTCTACCCGGCTCCTGCTCCACGACCATACATCCCCTGCAGCACCAACCTCAGCACTCTGGCCGTGGACCAGCGCCCGGTCCGGTTACCATCCTGGCCACTCGCCGTACTGCCACAGCCCCCTTCGCAGGCCACCTCATGCACGCTCTCTCTGCCGCCATCACGTTCGCCCTCACCCTCACGCCGCTGCTCTGCCAGCGTCCGACGCCAACGTTCGAATGGCAGAAGCGCGCGACCATTCTCGAATATGGCGCAGTGCCCGTCGGCAAACACGGCATCTCCGAACTGCCGGTTGGTCAATCGTGGCGCATGGGCATGAACGAAGCGAGCAGCTGGCAACTGACCATGCCGATTCTCGCCGGCGACGAACTGCTCGCCCCGGGCACGTATCGCGTGCAGCTACAGCGCACCGGCGAAACAACCTGCGCGATCCTCGTGAATGGCAGTGGCCAGGCCCTCGGTGGCACGTCGGATGGCAAGGTCCCTGGACAACTTGGCAAGGCCTCAAAACCAACCAAGAAGCTCAACATCGACTGGCAGAAGAATGGCACTCCCGCCCAGGGCAATCAGCCCGCCAAGCTCGTTCTGCAGTTTGGCGAAGTCGAGTGGCAAGGCGAGGTCACGATCGTCGGCAACAAGACGGTGCCGCTGCCCGGTTGGAAGCTCAGCGTGTTCTCGGTCCCTGCGGCGCGGCTGGAAGAGCGCGACAAGGCGCCCGTGCCCTGCGCGGCGCTGACGCGGGGCAAGGACGAAGGCTGGAACCTCGTGGTCTCGGGCAAGGAAGCGAAGCTGGTGCCTTGGATGACGAAGCCAACCGAACAGAATGGCTTCGGCGCGGTCGTTCCGCCCAGTGAAGCGCTGACGACGTTGGGCACCGCGGAAGCTGTCGAGATCAAGATCGAGAAGCCCTTCGAGGTCGCCGAACACATGAGTTCCAGCCTCACCAAAGGCACGTTCACCGTGCAGATCGGGTTTGGCAAGGAGGCGGTGGTGGTGACGGTCCCGGAACCGAAGGCGAACAAGGGCGGCAAGTAGGCCGCGCGCTATTTGTCCCGAGCCGTAGCGCCGCTGCCCTGCGAGCGCAGCGCCCGATAGGCTGCTGGCAACCGCGCTTGCCGAGCATGAAAGCCCTCAAATTGCTTGTCTATTATCGCCTGCGTAACCGCGGGCGGCGCGGGCTCGTCCACAACAAAGGCCTTCAAGAGATTGTCCGTGTAACGACGGCCACGCACCTGATAATCACAGATATCACTGCCCTGGGTTCCCATGACGTATTCTGTGAGTCCCTTGCGCCGCACGATCGCCACGTCATTGTCGCGCAGGTGCTGCACAACACCCCGCTCGGTGCCATCTGACTTGTCCGCGGTGCCCATCGCCGTTTCGATGCTCCGCGCAACACTGCGCCATAGCGCGGTCTGCTGAGTGCGGTGATCCTCGTCTACCATCGGCACGCGAAAGAGGAAGCCTGCTCCGTCAATCGCGATAAACTCCAGCTTGGCCTTCACCGCGTCCTCAATCAGGATCTGCGTCTCACGGCTCGACTGCTTGCTCTGCTGGAGCAGTCGACCCTGCGCCACCTCGTTGCACTTGCCGAGGAACTCGCGCAGGCGATTGACCCGAACAAACTGATAGAAGCAGAGCCTCTGCTGCTCATCGAGAAAGAACGCGCCCGGCTCAATGTCGAGGAACTGCGCCAAGAGGTGCCAGTCCTCCTCAGGCTTGCCCTCCACCTTCGGTGTCGTGAAGTCCACCACGCCAATGCCTGGCACGGGCAAGGCGGAGACGTCCCGGCACTTCCGCATGTCGGCGAGGTCCTCGGCGAGCCCACTTTCGCTGCCGGACGTCGACCATAGTCCGCGACTCACGATCATCACATCCAGCCGATCCTGGGCCCGGTCCGCAACTACGCGAACCTCCATGGATTCGACCTCGAGACAACCGCCAAGGCACAGCAACAACCAGAGACCAAACAGACGCAGACCATTCATGACTGTCTCCCGGATCTTACGCTCCGCACCCGGAGCACGAAGGCAGGGTCCATCCCCAACCCGCCGTGGTCAAGCACTCCGATGCGGAACGTGGCGAGCACCACGATCAGGATTCCTGCGATCTGGCTCCCCAGGACCGGCGAATTCGACCGATATGTTGGGGCACTCACCACTTACTGCCGCTGCGACCCGCGAACCTACGATTCCCGCCAATGACCCTGACGACCGCACCGACCCCGCTCGCCACCGACAATCCCTTCTTCGCCGCGAGCTTGCTGCCATTCCAGGCGCCGCCCTTTGATCGGATTCGCGAAGAGCACTTCGAGCCGGCCATGCAGGTCGGCATGCGTGAACACCTCGCGGAGATCCGCGCCATCGCGACGCAACCGGCCGCGCCGAGCTTTGCCAATACGATCGAAGCGCTCGAGCGCGGCGGCGCGCTGCTGAGTCGGGCCTGCGAAGCATTCTTCCACCTGACGGGTTCGCACACGAATCCGACGCTGCAGAAGATCCAGGCCACCATGGCGCCGCAGCTCGCGGCTCACTCCGACGCCATCTACCTCGATGCGGAGCTCTTTGCGCGCGTGCAGAGCATCTACGAAGGTCGAGCCAGCCTCACGGGCGAACAGCTTCGCCTCGCCGAACGGTACCACATCGCGTTCGTTCGCAACGGCGCGCGACTGGATGCAACTTCGCAAACGCGGCTGCGCGCGATCAACTCGGAACTTTCTCAACTCACGACGCAGTTCCAGGACAACCTGCTCGCCGATACGAAAGACTGCGCGGTCGTGATCGACGACCAGGCGCAGCTCGCCGGTCTGGACGATAGTTCCATCAGTGGCGCCGCGGATGCCGCAACGGCGGCGGGTCATCCAGGCAAGTTCCTGCTGACGCTGCAGCTACCGACGTCTCAGGGCATTCTCTCGTCCCTGCACGATCGCTCGACTCGACAACGGGTGTTCGCAGCGTCGAGCGCGCGCTGCAGCCGCGGCAATCCCCAGGACACCCGCACGATCATCCGGCGCATTGCCCAACTGCGCGCCGAACGCGCCGGGCTGTTTGGTTTTGCCAACCACGCCACCTACGTGCTCGACGACCAGATGGCGGGCACGCCGAACGCCGTGTCGACGATGCTCGCGAGCATGGCGACCGCCATCGTCGCCAAGGCGAAGAACGAAGCCGTCGAATTGCAG
Organism: Planctomycetota bacterium; assembly: GCA_020851075.1. GTDB lineage: Bacteria > Planctomycetota > UBA1135 > UBA1135 > UBA2386 > JADZDL01. Next base: position 12,155 of record JADZDL010000166.1, read on the forward strand.
ACTCACTTCGACGCCCAATCGCCTGGCACCAAGCTGGCGCCGTGGGACTGGTCCTTCGTGGCCGAGCAGGTGCGCAAACAACGTTTCGACTTCGACGAGTCGGTCGTGCGGCAGTACTTCGAGTTTGAGTCGGTGCTGCAGAATGGCCTCTTCTTCATGGCGAACGAGCTCTACGGCATCACGATGCGCGAGCGCCATGACCTGCCGGTCTACCATGCGGACGTGCGCGTCTTCGACGTATTGGATGCCGATGGCACCCAGCTCGGACTGTTCTACGCCGACTACTACGCGCGCCCGAGCAAACGCGGCGGCGCTTGGATGTCCAATCTCGTCGACCAGAGCCTGCTGCTCGGCACGAAGCCCGTGGTCGTGAACGTGATGAACCTGCCGAAACCGGGCGCGGGACAGCCGACCCTGCTCTCGTTTGACGAGGTCACCACGTTGTTCCACGAGTTCGGCCACGGCGTGCACGGCCTGTTCAGCAACGTGCACTACCCGCGGCTTTCGGGCACCAGCGTGCCGCGCGACTTCGTCGAGTTCCCTTCGCAGTTCCATGAGGACTTCGCCTTTGACCCGCGCGTGCTCGCGCGGTGCGCACGGCATTGCACGACTGGCGAAGTCATGCCGCAGGACCTCGTCGAGAAGGTCCGCCGCGCGCGCACCTTCGGGCAGGGTTTTGCGTCGCTCGAATACGTGGCGTCCGCCCTGCTCGACATGGCGTGGCACACGCTCGCCCCTGGCACCACGGTCGACGACGTCGAAGCGTTTGAAGCGCAGGCCCTGACCGCGGCGGGTGTGGCGATGGAACTCGTGCCACCCCGCTATCGCAGCCCCTACTTTGCCCACGTCTGGGGCGGCGGCTATTCAGCCGGTTATTACGCCTACCTGTGGGCCGAAGCGCTGGCGGCGGATGCCTTCGCCGGCGTCGTCGAGCGCGGTGGCATGAACCGCCAGAATGGGCAACGTTTCCGCGACACGATCCTGTCGCGCGGTTTCGCCACCGAACCGATGCAGATGTTTGCTGCGTTCCGCGGCCGCAACCTCGACACCAAGGCGTTGATGGTGCGGCGCGGGCTCGTCAGCCACCGATCGTGATGCCGATTGCCTGACTGAAGCCGAGGCTTCCGCCAACCGGGCCGCCAGGCTCGCCGACGGCGGACTGCACACCGAACGTCACTCCCCGCAGGGCCGCCGATGGTGGCAGCACGATCGGCACCATCGCCTGCCCCACGGCGTTGGTCACGGAAACCTGGATCACCGCCGGGTTGTAGACGTAGATGCGGCAATTGGCATAGATGGTCTGTGACAGCTGGAAGCTCGCGGCGAAGAACGCAATCTGACTAGAGCCTGCACCGAGCATTTCGACGTGCAGGGTATTGCCGGGCAAGGGAGGCTCGTGCACCGCAAGCCGCGCCGGGATGCCTGCATTGCTGCAGCCAGACCCGATCACCTGGGCTTGACCTGGGGACGCGGTCAACAACGACTGGGCAACACCATCGGCACCGCTGAAACCGACCACATGCCCCCTCGGATCTGCGGCCACAGCACTCAGGGCGACAGGGGTCTCGGTAATACCCAGCGGCGCCCATACGTCGCCCGCCAGATACTCCGTCACCGTGTTGGAGTTGATGTCATTGCCAACCCGAACCACCGCGGAGAACTCCTCCGACCAGGCCATGCCCACCCCACCGGCAAGGTTTGCACTCGAGTCGATCAGCGTCCAGCCAGAGGCGGTATAGGACCAGGTGTCCGAAAGCAGAGCCAAAGTCCCATCGGTGCCACCGTGCAGGATGCAGCGCGCGCTCGGGTGATCAAAGGCCGCCAGGGCCAGACTGCGCGCCGAGGGTCCGCTGCCGGCCCGCTGTGCCCAGGCAGAACCGTTCCACTCCCACGTATCACCGAGCACTCCGCCTGCACCAAGGCCACCGAACAGCACGACCAGATTGCGCACCGGGTCGGCGACCATGGAGTGAAAGGCCCGCGCCGATGGCCCCGCCACGGCGTGCTGCTGCCACTGCGATCCATCGAAGGTCCAGGTGTCCGCGAGCCCTGCCGTGCCGATTCTGGCACCGCCGAATCCCACGACCGTTCCACCCGGGCCAGCTGCCATTTTCATATCAGAGCGTGGCGTCGGGCCTGCGACAGCAACCGGGCTGAGGGCAAACCCGTCCCACTCGAACGTACGCATCGTGCCATTCGGGAAATTGGTGTACTGCAGCCCGACCACGACCGTGCGATTACGGACCGGATCGAAGGCCGCGGTGGCACCCGTCACTCCCGACTCCTGGCGCACAACGAACTGCGCCCCGTCATAGTCGTAGATCGCAGCACTCGCGCCTGCATACAGATTGCCGTTCGCGAACGCCTCGTTTCCGCCAAAGACGCGCACACCGCTGCCGACCGCGACAATGGCGTGTTCTGTGCGAGCAATCGGCGCGGACGCGATATTGCGGTGAGCCCACTGTTGACCGTCAAACTCCCAAGGTTGCGCGTCGGCCACCGGCGCACTACCCGACGAAACATAGCCGCCGTAGAGCACCATGCGGTTGCGCTGCGCATCGAAGGCCAGGCGACCTGGGCCGCTCGAATCCGGCACCGTCGCGAGGTTGCGCTGGACCCAGTTGGTCCCGTTCCATTCCCAGTGGTCATAGAGGAGGCCGGCACTGCCACTGCCGCCAACCAACACCATGACCCCACGGTTGGAGTCAAACGCCATGCTGCCGCGTTCGCGGCGAGGTGGAAACTGCGCCGGCAAACGACGTTGCCAGTCACTGCCATCCCATTCCCAGGTGTCGTCGAAGTGGCTTTGCGTGCCACCAGCGCCGCCAAACAGGACAACGCGGCCGCGCAGGCCATCGTAGGCCATCTGCGCGTGACGGCGCATCGGCGGCGTGTGATCGGGTGTGCGCAGGATCCAGCTGGCCCCATCGTACTCACGCGTAGCCAGCTGCGAGAGCTGGGCATCCACCGTGAGCGCCAGGGTTCGACCACGTTGCGACTGGTAGGCAAGAAGTGCATGGCCAGCGGTCCCCATGGTGTACGGCAAGTTGCCGATGGAGAGCCAACGAGAACCGTCGTGCTCGAACGCAGCGCCACGCGCGTTGATCGTCACAACGCGATCCCGAAAACTGTCGTAGGCGGCCGGCATCTGGCGCACGCCAGGAGCAGACGACACCTCGACCCAAGCAGGGCCTTGCCCGAGAACGGACAAGGCAAAACAGCCGGCAGCGAGTACAGACCGGCAGATGGTGACTTCGGACATCGTGATCTCCAGTTCCGTGCGAAGAGAGGGACGCACAGCGAAAGCGATAGCCCGGGTGCCATGGGGGCGTAACACCTGGATGTGGAAGTTGCCTGGAGCGCACCCTGGCACCCCGTTCAGCGGGTGAGGCGAATCCCGATCGTCGGCGCTCCGGTGTCGCTGGTGACCACGAACGGGAAGTGCTCGGTGCGGCCGTCGGCGAGCGTGACGACGAGTTCCCAGGTGCCCGGCGTGAAGCGGAGTTCCAGCTTGTTGCCAGTCGGCAGACTGTAGGAGTGTGGCCGAGCGAGGATCGGCACACCCTGCTTCTCGAACAACAACCGCATGCCCTCCATCGGCCCCATCGGGATGTCGAACTCGAAGTGCCGCGTCACGGACTTGCGCAGCTGCACGCGCACGGTCGTCGTCTCCCCGCTGCGCACGACGAAGGGTGGATGCTCGAAGAACTCGTCGCCAAGGCGCGGCGTGAGGCAATAGGTGCCCGGCAGAGCCTGCAATCGCGCTTTGCCCGCCTCGATAGAAACCAATCCGCCCCAATAGTGTGAGGAATCCCACAAGCGGAGGCCGAACTCGGCCTTCGAGACCGGTTTCCCTTCCGTATCGAGCAGTTCGACTGCAATCTCCCCGGGCTCAGGAAGGGTCACGATCCCGAGATCCAGGTCCGCGCCAGGCGCCAGGTCGGCGGCACCAACGACCGTCGCCATTCGTTTGGTGCCGCCGTCTTCGACCGCGATGTAGATGGTGTATCGACCGGACGGCACCGGACCAACTGCGAACGCGTGCCCATCGGCGACGGCCGTGGATCGACCATTCCCCGTCATCGCCTGCGAAAGCTGCACCGTGATGTCGCCCTTCGCTCCCGGCGCTCGCAGCACACCGCGCACGTGGCAACTCGGCACCGCGGTTCGCGGCACGCGCACGACGATTTCCTCCATCCCGGGAACCACACCGGACACAGTGTGCACGGGCGGGTTCCACGCTTTGTCCGCGCCGTAGACGTAGAGAACGTAGGTCGCCGGCAAACACCGAGGCAGCGTGAAGCGGCCATCGATTCCGGTGGGCTCCGAGAATGGCGAAGGCTCGTTGTCGGGGCCTTCGGCCATCACCCGCCACCCGACCAACGGTTTCTCCGCCTCGTCGACGAGGCGGCCGTGCATCGTCGGGCGTTCGGCGAGTACCGCATCCCAGACGATCTCCTCACCGGCTTTGACGTCAAACTCGCGATAGGCCACGAGCTTGTTCAAACGGTCGTGCATCGCGACCTTCACCTTGCCGGGTGCAATCTGGTCAATTCGGAAAGTACCGTCGTCGAAACCCCTGGGCCGCGCCGTGCACCACCTTGGCCGCCCGTCAACCATGCCACTCTTCGGCGTGGCAGTGTCGATGATGCGCTCAAACCCGGGATTTGGGACGAGGACACCATCCGCCGTGCGTGCAGTACCGCGGATGACGGCTTCGGCCTCGAGCACAATCTCCATCGGACTGGTCGGTAACCGTCTAACGCTGTGCCACGTCGCAAAGCGCGGGGCACCCGCGTGCAGACTGCAGAGATACTGCGAATGCAGCCCCAAGAGCCGGAAACGCCCAGCAGCGTCCGTTTGCACAAGTTGAATGCCCGGTTGCCCCGCTCTGAAGGCCAGGCTGCCTTCCGCCACCCACGCGTCGGCAATCGGTGCGCCGCGACTGTCGACCACTCGCCCCTCGAGCGGTCTGCCCGATGCCCAGACCTGCAGTTGCACCGGTTGTTTGGCCAGCAGGTCCGCAACGCTCTCGGTGGCGCCGCCGTGGTGCAACTCGGCGAACGCGTTGACAAACGCCTCCGAAGGCACCGATCGCAGAACGAACGCGCCGTTGCCGTCGGCAGTGGTCACAGGCACCATGCAATCCGACGTCACCGAGGTTCGCGGCCCCATCGCGATGGTGGCGCCCGGCACGAGCACACCGTCCTGGTCGACGACGACACCGCGCACATCGACGCCCTGCGGGATCGTGAGCTCACAGCTGGTCGCGGCCCCTGCGCTCACTTCGGCCTCGATCTCACCACCATGTTGTGCGCGCACGACGAACATTCCTGGAGTGAGATCGCGCCATTCCGCGACCCCGGCGTCGTTCGCATGCGCCCAACGTTGGTACAAGAACCCACCATCGCGCACCGACGGCCCCAACGAGACACGCGTGCCCGCCGCAGGCGTTCCATCCGCCCAGTGCACGGCGACCTTCAGACTGCCGGGCGCTGAGCCGGGAATGGACGTGGGCGGCACCACTTCCGTGCGCTCGGCGAGCCCCGGCTTGGCAACAACCGCTGGGGACACCTGGGCATTGGGCGAATCAGACTTATCCGACGCCGCGGCAACCTTGGCCGCCGCGGACTCGCTGGGCGGCGCCGGCCACGCCCACCAAACGCCCGTTACCATGAGTGCCAACGCAGCCGCCGCAAGCATCAGTTTCTTGGCCATCCACATCGCTCCCAGGGTCCACAGGCTTCCCGTCGCCACCTCCGCTGCAGACGCAGCGAGCACTGCCACCCGCACCACGGACAATTGCGGAACCGTCATCGCCCCCGCTGCACCACCGAACAATCCCACCGGCAGCCCGCGGCGCAGCAGTTCTAGACCACGCTGCAATTGACTGCGCACGGTCGCCCGCGACCGCCCCAACGCATGCGCGATATCCGCGGGACTGAGACCGTTCTCGAGCTGCAGCACGAGAACCGCCCGGTACGGCTCCTCAAGTGCGCCGATGCGCTGCTGCAACATGGCGCGCAGTTCGCTTCGTTCGGCGGCCTCCGATGGGTCGTCCGACGCGCGCGCGGAATCGCGAGCGGGCACGACTTGCCGCGCCCGACGGCGCTGCATGCGCAGCTTGTTGGTGAGGATACCGCACAACCACGGCACCAAGGGATCCTCGGGCCGCCAACGCGAAGCGGATTGCATGGCCACCAGGAAGGTCGCCTGCAACAGATCGTCGGCTTCGGTGCGACTGCCGCAGAGGTGGTAGCCAACCCGCCACAGCTCGGGTGCGCACCGATCGAACACCGCGGCGAGGTCTCGCGGGTGTCGGTGTTCGCGATATCTCGCGAACAGGGCTTCGAGGGTCGGCTGCACGCGCCTTCTTTGCGCGAAAGGCCGGCGCTGTTGCAAGAAGTTCCAAGGAATCGCAGAGAAGGCGCACATTTCGCGAACGGAACTTGCGCTCCCGGCTCGCTCCTCTAATATCCGCCTTTTCAAGATGACCCGCCGCGTCAAGAAGCCCAAACCAGACCAGCTGCCGTTCCGCCAGCAAGGATTCGCGCATGGCGGCGCGCGTGCCGGGGCAGGCCGCAAACCCAAAGGCGCGCAGGCAGGCATACAACACCGCCCCCGCGCCGCGCTGGCCTCACGCTTCCCTTCGCACGTGACGCTGAAGCTGC
>JADZDL010000167.1 GCA_020851075.1 Planctomycetota bacterium
CCTTGGCCTTCTTCGCCCGGCCCACAGCCACCTTCCCCACCTTCTTCCCCACCTTCTTCGCCCGGCGCGCACGCTCCTTCTGCGCCGCCGCCTTGATCACCACCGCACCCTCCGCGCCCGCAACGATGCGCACCTTCGCGAGCTTCACGGCGGCCGCGATCAACACCTCGACCTCAGCGCGTTCAAAATCCGCAATGGCGTCGATCCCCACAAAGCGCACCAGCTTGGCGCTGCCTTGTAGCAGCTTGCTCGGGTCCGCCTTCGACAGCTGCGCGCCGCGCCCGAAGAACAGTTTCACGCCAGTCGGGTAGACCGCGATCGCGCACACCCCCTCGTGACCGCTGTCGGTCGGCGAGTAGGAGATCACGAGCGATTCTTGGTTCTCGTAGACGTAGACGAGTTCGAGCAGGCCGGGCAGCCGCGTGCGAAGTCTGGTGCGCAGCGCTTTCCCGAGCTTGGCAATCGCTGGCTCATACTTCGCGAAGAAGCTCGCCAGTTGGGCTTCTGGGTTCGGCGTGCGTTCTTCGGCGGGCATGGGTTGCATCGTACTTGCGAACGGGACGGTGTCTACGCAGCGAGGCTGGAAGCGCTGTTGGAGCGGTGACCCGGAGGCCGGATTCCGGGAATCTGGGGAGTTGAGGGCAGAAATTCAAAGCAGGCGCGAACGGGGCCATTCCGGAGTTTGGCGGGCCATGCGGTAGCCAGGATCGCGCACCTTTCGCAGTCTAGAGCAATTTGCGGTCCCCTGGTCGCCTCCGCGTTGACGCTGGGGTGGCGCCGGCGCGGTGCCCAGGGGGTTGTCGACCATGGCCGCACAGACTGCGCGGTGGATTTTGGTTGGCACCCTCCCCACAATCGCTCCTGCTTCGGAGCTTCGTGCGCACGTTTCGCACAGGTTCGGAATGAGTGCCCGCCACTCATTGCGAACCATGCCGGCTAGGTGCTCGGAAGATCGACGTGGCCAGCGTCAGCGCTATCTTGCCCCTCTAGAGCTTATCGAACCACCGCTAACAGCAATGGCCGACAGCACCCCAGCCACGACGCCTCCACAAGTAGACCCTCCTGTTGGCGGTATCCGTATCACGCACCTCCGAAGCGGTCTCCGGGGGACGTCATTCACGGCAGCCGGCGGGAGTCTGAGCCTTGGCCGCAAGACTGGGCTGGAGATTGCGTTTGACGGCCGACTCGATTTCCTGGTCTCGGGAGTGCATGCACGCATCTTTCAGGACGAGCAGCGCGCGTGGCACATCGAGGACTCGGGATCCACGAATGGCACGGCTTTGAATGGTGAGCTATTGTCGATGGCGCGCAGACTGCGCACTGGGGACGTCGTCACTCTCGGGGCAAGAGCCGAGACCGACGGGGCGGCTTCGTTCCGGGTCGAAGTGGTAGGTGAAGCACTGCCGACACCCCGGCCGATGGGGCCCTCAGTGAGTCCATTCCGGACATCGCCAAGCGAAGAAGGTCCCAAGCCAGTCGTTGTTCCGGGCAACTTGCAGCAGGCGGGGGCGCACCATGGTGGTGGCGCTCAGGATCCCGACCACGCCGTTCCTCGTCAGGAGGGCGGTTTTCTCGGCATCAAGCGGATCAAGGGGGCGATTTCGAGGTTCCTGGATCGCCGTGAAGTCCAGAAGCAACTGAATGGCTTGCACTCGCAACTGCCCAGCGTCCGCGCCCGCGCCGAGCAGGCTGCGGGAGCCCTCGGCCGAGAACTCTGGAAGACGGCACCGGCGGTCGCCGAAGCCCTTCCCGCCAAGGCCGAGCTGGCGCTGTATGAACGCGAATGCGCCGAGGCCGAGGCGCAGTTCCGCTGCGCTTGCGAGGAACTGGACAGTGCCACGTCCCAGTTCCTCTCACGGCAGAGGCAATGGCAGGACAGCCACTCGCTGCGCGAGGTCGCCTTCCAGGCAGCCCGCACGGAAGCCGCCGATGCCACCAGTCGTGCCACCGCCGCAGACGGCGCCGTGAACGAAACCCTGGTCCCGTTCCTCGGCGCCCTGTCAGGCGTCAGGGAGGCGATCGATTCCGTGTTGCAGAAGCATGCCGATCCCGCGGCCGGCGTGCATGACGACTTGCAGGCCACCGGGATTAGGCTGCAGGAGGCAGCTTCCATCTGCGCGGCGGTCCCTGCCAGTGTCGCGGAGCTGGTGGCTGAGCGCGACCGCTGGCGCCGAGTGGCCTCGGAGGCTGCCTCGCGTGCGGAGCAGGCTTCGGCTGCATTGGTAGAGAGTCAGGCTGAGAGCGATGCCGACGCGGCTGGACAAGCTCTTCGCGAACGTGAGCACGAACAGGCGCGCGCGGCCCATGCCCATCACCTGGGGGGGCTGGAGCAGCACCATGCGCTGGCATTCACGCACCTGGGGCAAGAGGCCCTTCGGTCGGATGCCCCGGACATCCGTGCCCTCGGCACCTACGCCACGGCATGCACTGCGGCCGAGGCTCTCGAGGCACTTGAAGAGAAGATCGCCAACCTCCAGGAAGCCATCGCCGAGCTTGCTTGATGACGGCGCCTGCGCCGCCCTCCGAGCGGCGGAGCGTTGTCGTGCTGCTGGCCACCCGCCTACCAGGAATCACATCGGAGCACTGCCATGAATCCAGAGATCACGATCCGTCATCGCGGCGGGAGCAAACTTCACCCGCCGGGCACAGTGATGAAGTTCGAGCAGGCTCGCCTGAGCATTGGCAGGGGTGAGGAATGCGGACTGCGCTTCGACGCGACCCATGACTCAGGGGTGTCCTCTTTGCACGCCGAAATCCGGCTCGAGGACGGACTGCTTTGCATTGCCGACACCGGTTCCCGCAATGGCGTGTTCGTCAATGGTGAACGCATCCGTGGAACCGCCAGTCTGCGCCATGGAGACCTTGTCCGATTGGGCGCCAGCGGTCCACAGTTCCAGGTCGAGTTCGGCATGCCAGATTCCGGGGATTGTCTGCGCACCATTCAGACAGAAGACCTCCCCATGACGATTGTCGGGCAGCCAGAGGTGGAGCCGTCGGACCGGCAGGTCCGCCCCTTTGGCAAGCAACCTTCCGCCCCTTTGTCCGCACCGTTGAGAGCGGCAGCGTCATCTTTGCCGCCGCCGTCGTCGCCGCCCGCACGATCGCCAGCGCATGCGGCAGCATCCGCAGCCGTTCCGGCCAACCTGGCCGGCAAGCAATCCGTCGGCTTGAACACGCTCATGAAGGTCGTCGACCAGTCTGTTCGGCGCGAACGGCTCCGGACCGCCCGAAAGGCGACGATCATCGGCTCCCTGGTTGCGGTGGTCGTCGGCATCGCCGCATGCTTCTGGCCGACGGCGCGCATCCGTCCGATTGGCGAGATCCTCGACGAGGTCAAGCAGTCGGTCTACCTGGTCGCCATCCAGGACAACGGGTTCTCGAAGCTGGGCACCGCTTGGTCCATCGGCAACGGGCAACTGGCCACCAACTGGCACGTCGCCCGCGAACACGGCCGGCTGCCCGGCACCGCGAGCATGATCGTGCGATCCTGCTCGCGGCCACCGGTGGATCTGCGCATCGAGAGGGTAACCGTGCATCCGTTCTGCGAAGCCTGGCAGAGGCTCCAGGACAAATACGCGCCGTTCATCCCCGGTGAGGGTTTCCTGGTCGCGTTGCCCATTGCCTACGATGTGGCGATTCTCCACGTCCGCGCCGAGGACGCCCACAAGCTGGCGCCGGCGCTCCCGATGGCCGACCGGGACGAACTGTTTGCGTTGAGCCAGGCTACGCCGGTCACATTGGTCGGCTATCCGATGGAGAACCAGGCTGGCATGGGTGGCGATCTGACGGCTCCAGAGCCACAGTCCCGCACCGGCACCATCTCGCGCCTGACGAACTTCTACATGGGCCAGGCCGACGCCAAGGACCGACATTTGATCGGTCTGGACCTCCTGTCCGCAGGCGGTGCAAGCGGCAGCCCCGTTATCGATGCAAGAGGCAAGGTCATTGCCATCAACAGCGCTGGCAACTATATGAGCCTTGGCAAGGCCCGCGTATCTGTGGGCGGAGCCTATGGCCAGCGAGTGGACCTGTTGCAGGATTTGTTGGAAGGGCGCGTCGACTCTAGCGGCGAAGCCGCCGAGCGGGCCCTCTCCCCCTCCATGTTGCAGCGCTGTCGCGTGGGGATCAAAAACTCGCAAGAGTGCGCAACCTGGCTAGCTTCCCAAATTGCAGGGGACAAGGGCATGGAGGTCGGGACCCCGGTCGAATCCACTGTCAAAGTCCTGGCGCCAGGGAGTTCGAACGCACAGTTTATCCCAGAAGTCAAAATCCCCAGTCGAGTCGGCATCCGCGTGATCCTACCGCACAACGATCCGGTTCCGCCTGTTGTCGCCACGTTCCATAACGGGCGCTATGAGCCCGATCAGACCATGTACTACCTTCTCGCCGATTCCTGGGAGGTCCCCGGAGGAAGGATGCCCAAGACTCAAATCGCCTTGCCGGACACCAGCCCGGATCAGGGAAGTGTGACCTACACCTGCTACTTGTTCCCGGCGACCATTGCCCGGAAGAAGCCCAAATGATGTCCCACCCGTACCAGCTGAGGCACGACGGCAAGGCCGAGTGGCTGATGTGGTTTGCCGGCCTGTCGCTCTTCACCCTTGGTGCCGCCGTCTTGTTCGCTGGTGGCTGGCAGGTTCTGTCCGGCGACCTGGTCGTTTGCCTGATCCTCGCCTTGTTTCTGGTCACCCTGTGGAAGAGCTATCACGACATCGGCCTACTAGACCGGGAGACCAGGCTCGCTTCTGAGCAGGTCGCCCAACTGAAGCAGATCAACGACGTCGGCAGGTTCCTCGAAGCGGCCCAACCTTCGATCTTTCAGTCGCACATCGCGGCGTTGCACACAATCTTCCTCAGTCATTCCAGCATCTCGCAGGAAACCGTGCTGGAGATCGCCCACTCCCGGCTGCGGGCGAGAAACAAGACCGTGGATCTCCTGGCCAGCATCCTGATCACGTTGGGACTGATCGGGACCATCCTGGGCCTGCTGATCGCCGTCGGCGGCCTCAGCGGAGTCATCGGCAGCGGCGATGGACAGATGGACCAGGTCATGGTCGCCATGCGGACTACGATCGAGGGACTTGGTACGGCTTTCTATACGACACTCTATGGAGCTGCTGCCGGCGGCATCGTGCTGCGGATCCTGACCAGCGTCGTCGATTCGAACATACTGCGCTACATGGCGCACATTGCCGAGCTGACCGAGATCTACGTGCTGCCAGCGCTGCGGCGTCGGGCGGCGCAGTTGGAGGCGGAAGGCTACTACCGCAACCTGGACCGGTAATCGGTATGTGGAAACTTCGCGAAGAGCCCCGCGGCGGGTCGTTCTACGAGTCGTTTTCCGACCTGATCTTCGGCACTCTGGTCCTGTTCATCGTGCTGGTGATGGCTTTGGCCCTGCAGATGCGCAAATCCGAAGCGCGGATCAGCGAGAGCACGGCCCGGACGACTGCCAAGGTTCTGGAGCACGTCTCGAAGAGCCGATTCACCGGCGCGCCCAACCAGACCATCCTCTACGTCTGTCACCTGCCGGTGGATGGGGTGACCCACATGGCCTTCCTACCCGCCACGGTTGGCCAGGGGCTGGCTTTGGCGCGTCGGAATGGCAATGACCCGATTGCCGCGCTCTGTGACCTTGGGGTCAGCGGCGAGCTAACAACACTGCCTGCACCGGAAGTCGAGGCGATGGCCGGTGGCCTCACGCTTGCCGTGGCAAACCGCCAACACGCCGTGCTGGATCATCCAACCGCCGGCGCGGTGCTCCATGTGGCGCGGACCCTGGTGCAGCGACAACCCGGACGCTGGAATGCGGACTCCCTCTACCGGGCGCTCGGAGGGATGCACTTCGACATCGCGCAGGACGACGCTGTCCAGGACACCCAGGTCGTGCAGCTGTTGCGTGATTACCGGACAGGCGTGATGGCGCCGGGTAGGGGCATGGATGAGACCGCTGGCATGCTCGAGCGACGGTTGGAAGCGACCCGGGAAGACCCGCCGCGCATCCGCTTCACGTGCCCCGACCAGGATCACATACGGGTCGGCGCGACCGCCTTCTCGCCGCAGATGGTCCGGACGTTGCTCAGGGCCCTCAAGCCTGGGCGCAATTTCTACCTCGAGTGTGTTGATGCCAACGGCAAGGCGTCGGCATTCCCCGACTGGTTCGAGTCCCAGTTGCTCGCTCCACTGGGTTTCGACGGCCGGGTGATTCGCGACGAGGCGCTGCAGCTTGCCAAGCAAGGGGGCCGGCAGTGAAGCTCGATGTACGACCTGCGGAGAACTCGTTCTATGAGTCGTTCTCCGACCTGATCTTCGGCACACTGGTGCTGTTTCTGGTGATGGTCATGGCGCTCGCCTTGCAGTTGCGCAACGCCCAGCAGAAGGCCAGCAGGGCCGAATCGGCGGCCCAGCTCGTCTACGCCGAGCGTCGGAGCGGCAGTGCGAGCCAGACCAGCTTCGCGGTGGCCCTCATGCTGCGCGACGGGAAGCCCTTCCTGGCCATGGTGCCAGAATCACTGCAGCTCCGCTGGGAGCAGCCGTGGAGTCCGGCCAAGGCAGGTGCCGACGAGCCTGTGCTGGCCTTGTGCGCCTACTTCCTGGACAACCGGGAGGGCGTCTTCCTGGACTACGACGGCTTCCTGAAGTTGAGCAAGGGCATGACCCGCGCAATGAGCGATGGCCTGATCGAGTGCGGCGCGAGGATCGCCAATGCCTGCCTGCTGATCGACCACGTCCTGCGCAGCGAGCCAAACCGCGCCTGGTCACCATCGGAGTTGGCCAAGGCTGTCGGCGGCATCGGCCTCCGGGAGTACCCACCGGCCGGGCTGTCGGCGGGACTCGACGCCTTGGCCAAGGAAAACGGACAGTGGAGAAGCGAGATTCTGCGCCGGACAGGTGCCGACTTGGTCGTCGACGCAATCGCGTTCGACCTGAACCAGAAAGTCCCCAAGGATGCTCAGCCGCCACGCCTTCGCTTCCAGGTCGATGGGGATCGGGTGCGGGTCGGCGAAGTCAACTTGACCTTTGCCGGCATGCGCGCCCTGTTGAGAACCATTCGCCCTGGGCAGGGGTTCTACATCGAACACCTCGGTCCTGCGGAAGAGATCGAGACGCCGCCGCCGGACCAGTTCCTGCGCGAGGTTCTGCAGCCGACTGGTTTCGTGAACCGGGTCCTGTCGGATGTCGGACTGCGGGAGGTACAGCGCCGCGGTCGTTGATGTGACAATCCCAAACCAACTTCGGGGTGCGTTTGCACGACGGCGATGGAGTTCGAAAGAACTGGAAGCGCGCCGCCGCCGTTCATCGTGCCGCTGCGGATCAGGGCGACTCGGGGAGTAGGCCGATCAGGCCTGGCGGAGGACTTTTTTGGCGCCGGCATCCGCAGGTTCCCCTTGTCACAATGGAGCCGCCTGATGCCTGACCCAAACCTCACCCCAGCACCCGATGCCTTCGACGCCCGTTTCGCCGACGCGGCCGAGCGTCTGCACCTCTACCTGCGCGTGCGAACGGGCCAGGCGCTGCGGGTGCACGAGGACAGTCTCGACCTGGTGCAGGAGGCGTATGTGGCCGCGCGCGGAGCGTTTGCGGGATTTGAGGACCGCGGGGACGGGGCCTTCGTGCGGTGGCTTTGCCGGGTCGCGGAGAACTGCATACGCGCGCGGGCCGACCATCATGGGGCACAGAAGCGGCGGCCGCCGGCGGAGCTCGAACGGGTGAGCCAGCTGTTGAGCCAGATCGCGGCTGGCACGATTGGGCCGGCGACGCGCGCGGAGCGGCAGGAGCAGCGCGAACGGCTGGCGGGCGCGTTGGCGGAGTTGCCGCGTGAGGAGCGCGAGGCGTTTGTGATGCGGCACTTCGAAGGGCTCGAACTGGACGTGATCGCGGAGCGCACGGGGTCGAGCGCCACGTCGGTGCGGCGCTTGCTCGGCCGGGCGTCGCTGCGGCTCGGTGAGCGGCTCGGTGCGTTGGAGGGGCGGTCATGAGCGACGACTTGGACACGCGCTTGTTTGAGCTGGCGGCTGCGGTCGAGGACGCGCTTGCCGTCGACGCGACGATCGACTTTGCGGCGCTGGCGGACCGCTTTCTAGTCACCGCGGGTGAGGTCGAACGTGTCGTGGCTGCGTTGCGTGCGGTGCAGCAGGCGCTGGGCGAAGATCTCGGCGCGCGAGCGCCCTTGGCTCCGCCCGAACTGCCCGACGACTACGAACTCGGCGCCGAACTTGGTCGCGGCGGCATGGGCGTTGTCTATCGCGCGCATCAGAAGTCGCTCGCGCGCGAGGTTGCGGTGAAAGTGCTGCGCCCTGGCGATCTCGTGTTTGGATCGGCGATTGCGCGCTTTGAACGCGAGGCGAGAAACCTCGCGCGTCTGCGGCACCGCCACATCGTGACCGTGCATGAAGTTGGTCGCGCCAACGGGCACGTGTACTTCACGATGGATCTCGTCGAGGGCAAGAGTCTGCAGCGACGCGTTGCCGATCGCGAGATGACGATCAGTCGCGCGGTCAAGCTCGTGCGGCAGGTGTGTTCGGCGATGGTGTATGCGCACCAGAAGGGTGTGGTGCATCGCGACCTCAAGCCGGCGAATGTGCTCGTTGACGATAGCGACGACGCGTTCGTGTGTGACTTCGGGCTTGCGCGCGACCTTGGGGAAGTGGGCGATGCGACGCTGTCGGGGCAACTTGTTGGCACGCCGGCCTACATGAGTCCGGAGCAGGCACTCGGCGATCGGGCCAAGATCGGCGAAGCGGCGGACATCTATGCCATCGGCGCGATCCTCTACGAGTGTCTCGCGGGGCAGGCGCCGTTCCATGGTTTGCCGCTCGCGCGCCTCATGCACGCGGTGGTCACCGACGAGCCTTTGCCGCTGCGCAGGCTCAATGCGCTGGTGCCAAAGGACCTTGCGGTGATTTGTGAGAAGGCCATGCAGAAGCGTATCGAGGACCGCTACGCGACGGTGCAGGCGCTCGCCGAAGATCTCGAACGCTTCGCGATTGGCAAGGAGATCCTCGCGCGGCCGCGGCCTTTGGCGGTGCGCGCCATGCGGCTGGCGGTGCGCAATCGCGGTGCGCTGATCGCGGGCGCAGTGCCGGTGGTGGCCGCGATCGCCGCGATGTGGTGGCTTGTCGTGCCAGGTCTGATGCATACGTATCGCATGGAGTTGGGCGATCGCCTGCATGCCGAGGGCAACGTCGATGGTGCGCGGCTTGCCTATGCGGGTGCCGATCTGCGATTGCCGGAGCCTCGCACCGAGCCTGATGCGAGGTGCACACGCTACGCAAATGCTCTGCTCGACGAGGCTGGCCGATTGCTTGCGGTTGGCGAGGCGCAACCAGCGGAACAACTCGTTGCCGAGGCACGTGCATTGTTGCCGGATTCAAGCCGCCCTGTAGTGTTCCATGGAATACCGGATGCGAGCCAGCAGGCCGCTCGTGATGACGCCTGGTACGCAATTGGCAAGGCGAATGCCGTAGCGAATGAGCCGGGGTTTCCGCAGTTGCCGCTCGACACGGGCATGCCTCGGCTGATCCGTGATCTTCTTGGCCCAAGGCCCGAGGCGGCAATGTTGCTGGCCGTTCGCCAATGCGCCTTTCCGGGCAATGTCTTCGATCGTCTCGGCGAGGCGCGAACGCCCATGGTCAAGTCCCTGCTGCGTTGGCGTGGCACTCTGCCGACCGCGCTCCAGGGTGCCATAGACAGCTTCAGCCGGGGGCCTTCGACGCGGGAGCTGAGCTACTACGATCCGGCACTCGAACGATCCCTCGTCGAGCTGGTGCGCGATCGCAGTCTCGGCGTCGAATCGCGCAAGGGAGCCGCCGCGATGCTCCACAAGTTTGGCGCGTTTCCGTTCCTTCGCCAAAGCGTTCGCCACACGACCGCAAACGGCTTTACTCACCTGCTGGTGGTCCAGGACGAAGATCTCGACGAAGTTGTTGCGCGTTACGACCGCCTGCGCAGCCTCGACCGAAACGACGCGTTTGACGCTTGCATCGGCTTTGTGGTGGAGACTCTCTCTCGCAGCGTGCCGCCAGATGCCGCCACGACCCCGGCTTTGCGCGACTGGGGCCTTGGGAACTGGCTTGTGCAACATGCTGGCTCCCGTCCACGCAAGGGCGAAGAGCTCGCTGCATGGTGGGAACGCCACCGCGCCGAGGATCCGCGCGCTCGTCTGCTCGCGGCGCTGGGCTGGGAGCTGTCGCCGGAAGCGTTGCGTCCCGAGCTGTTGCTGGAGCGCTTCCACCAAACGGAGTTCCGCACGAATGCGAATACGCTGCCGTGGATTCACAACCTGCTTACGCTCACCGTCGATGCCAGTGTGCCGGTGCCGTTCTTGGGCATCACGTTCCCGGAGCTCATCGCGCGTTGGGAGCGCGCTCTGCACGCGGTGCCCGACGAGCGTTACATATTGCGCGTGGCGACGCTCGGCTTC
>JADZDL010000168.1 GCA_020851075.1 Planctomycetota bacterium
AACGCCGCATCGGCCAGCAGGAGGTGCACCGAAGCGTCATCCGGGGCGTAAGTGCGGGCGCGGGCATAAGCGTCCGCGGCTTCCGGGAAGCGGCCCGCCTTGAAGTAGAAGTCGCCGAGTTCGACGTACTTCCTGGCCAGTTCGAGCGGCGGCAGGCTGCGATCGCCGACACCGGGGCGCGGAGCCGCGCCCACTGCGGCGGGGGCGGCGGCCGGGGCTACGGCAGCCTCTTCGACCACCAGGACGGTGCTTGGCACATAGAGATAGGTCGGGCAGTAGCTCGACGAGGGGTACCACCAGTAACTCGAATACGCGTAGCTCGGCTGCGAGTAGGTGTTCCACCAGCAGTTCGAGTAGCCGAGGCCCCAGTAGTAGTTCTGGCAGTACCACCACGGTGCCCACAGCGACCAACTGAAGCCGAACGAGCCGCAGCCACCGTGGGCGTGCCACCCGTAGGAGTTGTTCCGGTACCAGTGCGAGTTGTAGGAGTGGCTGTGGCAGGGATCCCACCACGAACCCCACGAGTCATGGACGGCGCCAAAACGGCCGCTGACGCCGGTGGCGAGGCGACCCTGCACCCCGGTGCGGGTGCTGCGCGGGTTGTTCGCGCGGGGGAGCAGGCGCGGCGCCGTAGTTGGCGGGGTGGCGGTGACCACGCGCGGCGCCGGGGCGGTTGGGCGGCTGTTCGTGCGCGGCGTCGCGCGCGGTGCATAACGGTCCGAGATCACCGGCGTGCTCGGATTGGCCGCCGTGGTGCGTGGACCCGCGGGGTTGTTCGTGCGCGGTGTCTCGGTGCGCGGCCGCGGCTCGGGCGACTTGATCGTCCGGGTCGGGCGATAACGTTCATCGACGGGCGCGCTGCCCGTCGAAGTGCCATTGGTGCGCGAGCGACGGTCGTACAGTTCGCGCGTCGTCGGTGTGGTGCGCGTCGGGGTCGAAGTGCCGCCTTCGGGCAAGGTGCCGCCGACGCTGCGCACGGAACCGCCGATTGGCGTCGGGGCCGGGCGCGAGTAGCCGCCCGAAGAACCCCCATAACCGGAACCACCAGAACCTTCGGTCGGGGTGGTCCGGGTCGGGGTTACCTGGCGCGGGCGCGACGGCGTGGCGTTGGTATCGACGGGGCGAACGTCCCCGCGCGTGGTAGTGGTCGGCGCTGGTTGGTAGCGCGGGGTTGGCTGGGCTTGCGGGGCGGGCTGATACCGCGGAGTCGGCTGGGAGCGCGGCGTCGGTTGGCTCCGCGGGGTCGGCTGCGACGGTGCGGGCCGGTTCGTCGGCTGCGGACTGCTCCAACCCGGATTGTTGCGCGGGGTGGGGGCTGGGGTCGGCGTGGCCCGAGGTGCCTGCGGCGTGGGGGCCGGGCGGGAAGTGACCGTCGGGCGCGGTGCGGGCGCGGGCGTAGCAGCGGGGCGCGGCGCGGGGGCCGGCGTCGACGTGCGAGGTGCCGGCTGGGGGTTCTGCCGGCTCGTGGTGCCTCGCTGGGCCATGACGGGCAGCGTCAGCAGCAGCAACACGGGCAGGCTCAGGATGGTCGTTCGACGGTCGTTCATGGGTAAAGACGCCTCCGGGAAGGCGCCGCTCCTAGCAAGAAGAATACCCGGAGCGTGGATTCCGTGCCCGCGTGGCGAACAGGGTTTGCGAGCGGCGAGTGCCCCGAGGTTGTATCAGCGGCCCCGGGGCTGTCTCGGTGGCGCGACATTGTCGGTGATTGTGACCTTCGCACCAGCCAGGTCGCCGCGCTTGCCGGGCGGCAAGGGCGCCCGGGAAGACACTGTTCGCGAGGACGAGGATTCCGCCGGACCGCGTGGCACGATGGGGCCATGAAGTTTCTCGCCAGACTGTTCTTCCGCGGGCTCGCTGCGATCTTGCCCCTCGCGTTGACGGGTGGGCTCGTGTGGTGGGCGGTTGCGGCGGGCGAGCAGCTGCTGCACCAGGCGGTCCTGCTGTTTGTCGACGAAGAGCACTACCGGCCCGGCATGGCGTTCCTGCTGTCGATCGCGCTCGTCATGGCGGTCGGTATGCTCATGTATTCCTTCGTCGTACGGCAGGTCTACCGACGGTTGACGTCTCTGCTCGAGCGCATTCCCGTCGTCAAATCGGTCTACGGCATGATTGTCGACGTCGTGCGCCTGTTTGGCAGTGCGGACGAGCGCCCGTTCCGGAAGGTCGTCCTGGTTGCCCATCAGGAGGGTTTCGAACAGATCGGCTTCCTCACGCGCGAGGACTTTCACGACATGCCCGAGGTGGGCGAAGGCAAGGTCGCCGTCTACCTGCCGATGAGCTACCAGCTCGGTGGATTCACGATTGTCGTGCCGCGCAGTCGCGTGCGCGAGATTGATATGAAGGTCGAGGACGCCTTGCGGTTCTGCGTGACCGCGGGTGTGGCGCACCGCAGCGCCGATTCTCGCTGAGGAAGGGCACTTGCGCGGTCGCCCGGCGGCGTAAGATCGTCGGCCCATCATGCATCGCGCCACCGCCTTCGCTCTCCCCGTCCTCGCGTGCGCACAGCTCCTCGCCCAGGGTCGTGACTGGCCCTACTCGATGGAGTATGGCCCGTACCTCATGACCACCTTCGAAGGTGGCGGCCTCAGCGACAACACGCTCAAGGGCGTGGTCATCAAGCTCGGCAACTCGGGCGCCGTCGCGTTCGATACCGAATTGCTGCGGCTGTCGGCAGCGTGGACGGATGGCTGGCTGCGCCTCAGGGGCACCGCCTACGACGGCGCGCACGGGCCGATGGTGCGCATTCGCGGGCGCAAGGTTGCGGAGTCGAAGCCGGGTCCTGGATGGGCGAAGAACGGCAACCTCGCGGATCCGCGCGCGTTGCCGTACGGGCCGCTAGCCAAGGAATGGGGCTCGTACAAGGGACTCTGGCTGCACGGCGATCAGGTCGTTGTGGGCTACACGATCGGCGGCATGGACGTTCGCGAAGGGTATGGCGTCGAGATGGATGGCAGCATCCTCACGCGCACGCTCGAACTGGGGCCCTCGAAGGACGAGCAGTTGATGGTGGTCGAGGACGGGCCCGATGGCGCGCAGCCAGGTGCGATGGCGGTGGATGGGGCGGTGCGTGCCGCGGTGCTGCAGTGGCAGCCGAGTGGGAATGGAATGGTCGAGATGGACGCGTCGACGGCGGCGTGGGAACTGCTGGCGATGGGCGCGCCGTCGCGCGGTGACTACCTCGATGCGGCGAGTGGCACGGGGGCGAAGATCGCGTTTGTGCCGGGCTTCGCGCGTGCGCATGGACGCAAGGCCCCGCCGGACGGTGCCGTGGATACCGCCGAAACGTTGGCGCTCCCGACGCTCGCGGATGGCCAAGCGCAGCAGAATAGCGACGACTGGCAGCACTCGGTCTGGTTTGACAAGTACAAGGCCGGTGGCCGCGAGACCGACGATGGCCGCTTTGTCGTCGATCTGCAGAAGAGTGTCGAGGTGTCGCGCATCAACACCTTCACGTGGCACACGGGGTATCGCAGCACTCAGCAATTCGACGTCTACGGCAGCGATGCCGCCAGCCCGGACGCCACCGCAGCCGATCTGGGCGCTGCGGGCTGGACCAAGATCGCCACGGTCGACACGGGTTCGCTGGGCGAAGGTGACAAACACGGCGTCGGCATCGCGAGGGAAAATGGCCTCGGCCGGTTCCGGCACCTCGTGTTTGACGTGCGCAGCGGCGGTGCCTTCTTTGGCGAGATCGATGTGTTTGCCGACAAGTTCCGCGCGCCCGTGGATGCTCTCGGCCGCAGCGTGCGCAGCCTGGCGTGTGCGTTGCGCGGCGATGCCGGCGCACAGCTCGAAGTGAAGGACGGCCGCATCCTCATGCGCGTGCCGCCGCACGACAAGACGTTGCACCTGCAGGTGGCGATGGCTGCCGGCGACCAGAAGCAGATCGGGGCGCTCACGCCCGCGTTGCTGCGCGCCGCCGTGGTGCCGCCGTTGCCGACCAAACCCGGCAAAGCGCGCTGGGGCGATGCGATCGTGACCAAGGGCGAGGTCGGTGCCGCGGATGGCGCGTTCGCGGTCGATACGATCACGATCCCGTTCGATAACCGTTTTGGCTCGCGCATGCGCACGGGCGCGTTCGACTTGTTCTCCGATGGGCGCGCCGCGCTGTCGACCTGGAACGGCGACGTTTGGATCGTGAGCGGCATCGACGACAAGCTCGAGAAGCTCGAGTGGAAGCGCTTCGCGACGGGCCTGTTTGATCCGCTCGGCCTGCGCATCGTCGACGATGTGGTCTACGTGCATGGCCGCGATGGCATCACGCGGTTGCACGATGAGAACGGCGACGGCGAAGCGGACTTCTACGAGTGCTTCAACAACCAGATCAATATCACGCACGCGTTCCACGAGTTCGCGTTTGATCTGCAGACGGACACCGAGGGCAACTTCTACTTCAGCAAGGCCGCGCCCGTGAATCCGGGTGGCCGCGGTTTCCAGACGATCGCGCCGCATCACGGCACGATCCTGAAACTCAGCAAGGATGGTTCGCAACTCGAGACGATCGCGTCGGGCCTGCGCGCGCCGAACGGCATCGGGGTTTCGCCCACCGGCATCGTCACGTCGGGCGACAACGAAGGCACGTTCATGCCGCGTTGCCGCCTCAACTGGATCGAGAAGCCAGGGTACTACGCTGGCGTGAAGGACACGGCGCAGCGCGCGAACGTGCCCGACCAGCCCGATCTGCCGCTGTGCTGGATGCCGATGGAAGTCGACAACAGCAGCGGTGGTCAGGTCTGGGTCACGGGAGCTGGTTGGGCGGACCTGCAGGGGCGCTTGCTGCACCTGTCGTACGGCACGTGCTCGACCTACCTCGTGTTGCCGGAGCGCGTGAATGGCCAGATGCAGGGTGGTGTCGTGCGTCTGCCGGCGAACTTCTCGTCGAGCTGCATGCGCGGACGTTTCAGCCAGAAGGATGGCCAGCTCTACGTGGTCGGCTTCCAGGGTTGGCAGACGAGCGCGGCGAAGGAAGGTGGGTTCCATCGTGTGCGTCGCACGGACAATCCGCTGGGTGTGCCGGTGGCGCTCAGCACGTGCGAGAAGGGTGTGTATGTGACGTTCGCCGAAGCGCTCGATCCGGAGACGGCGAAGGATCCCGGCAGCTTCGGTGTCGAGATCTGGAACTACCTCTATTCGCCAAACTACGGCTCGCCGGAGCTGTCGGTGCTGCACCCCGAGCGCAAGGTCGAACAAGGCAAGCAGAACCGCGATCCGCTCACGGTCACCGCGGCGTCGTTGTCGCCGGATGGCAAGACGGTGTTCCTCGCGATCGACGGCATGCAGCCCGTGCAGCAGATGAAGATCACCTGGAACCTCGACACGAAGGATGGCCGCACGTTGAAGGGCGAGTTGCACAACTCGATTCACGCGCTGCAGAAGGACCCTGGGTTCCCGGTGGGGCGCTGAACGATGGTGCTACGGAGTTCGGCAGTCCTGTTCGCCTGGGCGTTGTCCGCGGCGAGTCTCTCCTGGTTTGGGGCCGAAGTGCCGCCGGACCCTCAGGGTCCGCAGGGTGCGGCGGCGAGCCTGGCGCGCGGCGCCGTGGTCACCTTCGAACGCCGCGGGCCGGCCGACGCGCGCCCCGAGGTGCACGTGCAGCGCGCGCGGTTGTTGTCGTTGGCGGTCGAACGAGGTGAGACGCCGAGCCCGTTCTTGTCGCCGGGTTGGTTTCGCGCTTCGTATCGGGCGACGGTGACGTTGCCCGTGCGCGATCGTTATCGGTTTCGCGTCGAAGGGCGCGGTTCGTTCAAGCTCACGCTGAACGGCGAAGTGGCGCTCGAAGGGGCACTGCGACCCGGCAAGCCCGTCGAGAGCAAGGAACCGAGCAAGCTCAAGAAGGGCGGCAACGAGCTGCAGCTCGACTTCGAGAGCCCGGCAATGGGGGATGGGCAGTTCCGCCTGCTCTGGTCGGGACCTGATTTCGGGTTTGAGCCGATTGCGCCCGAAGTCCTGTCTTCGCCGGCGGCGGATGCCGCGGTGCTGGCGGGAGAACGCCTGAGCCGTGGCCAGCAGCTGTTCGCCGAGCGGCGTTGTGCGCGTTGTCACGAACCGGCCGAACGCCGCATTGGCGAGTCCGCGTACGGAGAACTCGACATGGCGGGGCCCGACCTGCGCAACGCGGGTGGGCGATTGCACCGCGACTGGATCGCCGCCTGGTTGCGCGCACCGCACGAGTTCCGGCCCGATGCGACGATGCCGAAGTTTGCGTTCGGCAGCGACCAGGAACTGCACGATGTCGCGGCCTATCTGGCTGGACTCGGTGCGCCGCAGGCCGGCGTTGAGTTTCCAGCGGACGCGGCGACGCACGGTGCCGAGCGCTTCCTGCAGCTTGGTTGTGTCGCGTGCCATGTGCCGCCCGAACGCGATCGCAAGGAAGCGTCGGTCGGCGACCGCATCGCCCTCGACTACGTGCCGCAGAAGTGGCAACCGGGGGCTCTGGTTGACTACCTGCAGGATCCGCGGCGCGATTTCCCGCACGTGCGCATGCCCGACCTGCGGCTGTCGCGCGACGATGCGATCCAGCTCGCGGCATATCTGTTGAAGACGCCCGCCGCGGCCTTGCCGGCGCAGGCTGGCGACGCGGATCGGGGTCGTCGCATCGTGCAGCAGCAAGGTTGTGCCGTCTGTCACGCGCTCGAGGTGCCACTCGACGAACGGCGCGCGCCGCGGCTGGACAACCTGCACGCGGACCACGGTTGCCTTGCCGAGAAGGACAAGGAGCGCGGCAAGGCCCCCGACCATTCGTTGTCCGCGGACGACCTTCTGGCGGTGCGCGAGTTCCTGCCGTTTGCGAAGGACGCGCCATTCCGCCGCGCGCCGATCGATTTCGCGCGCCGGCATCTGGTCGCCGAACGCTGCACGGCGTGCCATGGTCTCGACGGGAACCCGTCGGTGTGGGCGCGTCTCGCCGAGCAGGCCAGTGCCGTCCAGCCGTTGCCGCCGAACCAGGATCCGCGAGCGCAAGGTGTGCCGGCCCTCACGTGGATTGGCAGCAAGCTGCAGCCGTCGTGGATCCAGCGCTTCGTGCTCGGCCAGGAGAAGTCGCCGCGGCCATGGCTCACGGCCCGCATGCCGGTGTTCCACGTGCGCGGCGAAGCGATCTCCGCCGGCCTCGTGCGCGAGCATGGTTATGGACCGCAGGACGAACCGCAGGTGGCTGCGGATGCGCAGTCGGCCATTCACGGCGAGCGGCTCGTGCAGGCCGGCACCGGGTTTGGTTGCGTGCAGTGCCACGCGCTCGGTGACAAGCCGGCGATCCAGGTGTTCGAACGTGAAGGCATCAACCTGATCACTGCGCGAGGTCGCCTTCGCCACGAGTACTACACGCGCTGGTTGCTGGATCCAATGCGGATCGACCCCGATTCGCGCATGACGAAGTACGCCGACAACAAGGGGCACACGGCGTGGACGGATGTGCTCGGTGGGGACGCGGCGGCGCAGTTTGAAGCGATCTGGCAGTTCCTCGGCACCAAGTTGCCGCGTCGCTGAGGCGCGCGGCTAACGCTTGTCGAGCTGTCGATACCGTTCGCGGTACTTCTTCGCGAGTTCGGTCTGCTTGTTGCGCAGATCGATCTGCCGCCCCTTCACGTAGGCCTGTTCGATCTTCGTCGTGAGCTCGAGCGGATCGCCGTCGCAGATGAGCAAGGTCGCGTCCTTGCCGACTGTGAGCGAGCCTAGCCGATCGCCGACGCCGAGGATCTCCGCCGCGCGCAGGGTGACCGCGGCGAGCGCTTCGCGTGGATCCAGCCCGTACGCGATCGCTGTCGCCGCCTGGTAGGGCAGGTTGCGCTCCTGGCTGAAGTCCGAGCCCGAAGCGATGCAGAAGCGAACGCCGGCCTTCTCGAGTTGGGCTGGCAGTTCGAAGGCTTCGCTGTAGGGGCTGTCATCGCGCCGCGGCAACTTGTGGGTGCCCTCGAGGATCACGGGCACCTTGTGGCGCTTCAGCAGCTCCGTGCAGAGCAGCGCTTCGCCGCCGCCGACGATCACGATGCGCAGGTTCTGCTCGGCGGCCCAGAGCACGGCCGACTCGATCTGTTCGAGCTGGTCGGCCAGCACGAACACGGGCACTTCGCCGCGTAGGGCGGGCACCAGGGCGAGGTGGCGCACATCGAGTGCGATCGACGGGTCCGCAGTCCGGGCCTTCAGCCACGCACGCGCGGCGGTGAACGTGTCCGTGACCTGCTGCCGCGCCTTCTGCACGGCCGTGGCCGGATCCTCGCGCGGAGTCTCGCTGCGGCGACCGCGCCGCGGGGTTCCGAAGGAGCGCGCGGGCCAGCTCACCACGGGGCCAGCGTCACTGCGCACCGCGAGGTCGGCGTTGGTCCAGCCATCGAGTTGGATCACCGAGGCGCGGCCCGGTAGCAGTCCACCGCGTGGGAAGACCGCGGCGGCCAGGATGCCGTTGCTGCGCGCGACGGGGATCGCCGTCGTGTCCGGATTGACGGCGGTGAGGGCGAGCGCTTCGGGGGTCACTTCGCCGATCTCATCGGTGTCGACCGTCTGGCGCACCATGCCGATCTCTTCGAGGCCCAGCGAGGTGTGCGCGGAGACGAAGCCCGGATAGACGTGTTTGCCTTGTAGGTCGATGATGATCGGCGTCGAGCCTGCTGGCAACTCGGGTTTCTGGTCGGCGGCGAGCACGGCGCGGATCGTGCCATCCAGAAACCAGAGGCTGCCACCGAGGATCACGGGGCCAGCGACGGTGTGCAACACCGCGTTCGTGAGCACGATGGGGGCCGTCTGCGGCGGGGCTTTCGGCAGCAGGTCCTGTGCGGAGGCCGAGGCTGCAGGGAACATGGTTGCAGGGAGCAGCGAACCGAGCAGCCAGGCAATCGGGGAACGGAACATCAGCGGCCTCCTACGGCATCGCGGCAGCAATAGTCAGCGGTCAGGTCTTCGGCGGCCCAATAGGCGTCCTTGGCATCCGGGCCCTTCTTGCCCGTGCCACTACCGGCGGCGAGCGCCTTCTCGATCAGTCGTTGGCGTTCGGCGGTGACTGCGGTCCGCGCCGCACGATCCTGTTCGATCGAGAAGAGCTGGCGGCCGTCGACCCAGGTCGCTTCACACCGGCTCGTGTAGGAAAGTGGATCCCCGGACCAGAGCGCGAGGTCGGCATCCTTGCCCGCCGTGAGTGAGCCCGTGCGTTCGAAGATGCCGAGTTGGATCGCGGGGTTGCGCGTCACGAACCACAGGGCCTCGTTGGCTGGCACGTTGCCGTACTTCACGGCCTTGCCGGCTTCGGTATTGAGGCGGCGGGCGTGTTCGTTGCTGTCGCTGTTGAACGAGACGGTGACGCCGACGTCGCGCAGGATCGCGCCGTTCTCGGGGATCGCGTCGTAGACCTCAAACTTGTAGGCCCACCAGTCGCTGAAGGACGACGCGCCGATCGCGTTCTTGGCGATGGCGTCGGCGACCTTGTAGCCCTCCAGCACGTGTTGGAACGTGCCGATGCGGATGCCGTACTCCTGCGCCAGCTGGCAGAGCATGAAGATCTCATCCTGGCGGTAGCTGTGGCAGTGGATGCGGCGCGTGCCAGCGATCACTTCGGCGAGGGCGTCGAGTTCGAGGTCGCGCCGCGGCGGCAGCACCTTCGCGCGTTCTTGCGGGGCCAGGGTCTCGTAGGCCGCCCTCTCGCGGCGGTAGGTCTCGGCGGCGGCGAATCGATCGCGCAGCAGGCCTTCCACGCCCATGCGCGTGTTGGGGTAGCGCGGGTTGCTGTCGCTGCCGTTCGCGCGGCGTGGATTCTCGCCGAGTGCGAACTTGATGCCACCGGGTGCGTCCTGCACGCGCATCTGCTTGGGATCGAGCACACCCCAGCGCACCTTCACGGTGGAACTCTGCCCGCCGATTGCGTTCGCGGAGCCGTGCAGTTGGTTGACGGTCGTGACGCCGCCGGCGAGTTGGCGGTACCAGTTGCTGTCATCGGGATCGATGACGTCCTCGACGCGGACTTCGGCGGTGACGGCTTCGCCACCTTCGTTGATGCCGCGCGAGATGCCGGTGTGCGAGTGGCAGTCGATGATGCCGGGCGTCAGCTGTTTGCCGGTGGCATCGATCGTCTCCGCGCCAGGTGGCAGCGCCGGCAAACCCTCGCGCGGGCCGGCGAACACGATCTTGCCGTCGCGCACGAGCACGGCGCCGTTGCGCAGGATGCCACGCTCGTCGCCGGTCCAGAGGTCGGCGCCGACGATTGCGAACGTCTTCGCCGCCGGTTGTTCGAGCAGGCCGTAGCCGCCGAGTGGGGTGGGCAGGGCCGTCAGCGCCGGCGGCACGAAAGGCTGTTTCTGGGCTTTTGGTTTGCTGTCCTTCTCGGGCTTCTCCGCCGGCGTCGGGGCCTTCGCACCTGCAAGCGGGAACGTGCGTTCGAGGTCGGCGCGCACCGTGCCCGTAAGGCCATCCCCTTCGCGCTGCAGGCGGATCCAGGCCGGGCCCGTATTGCCATGAAGGCCCGATTCGACGCGGAATTCGAGCGTCTGCGCCGTGCGTTGCACGCCCGCAGTCTTGTGGTCCTGTTCGCCGGTGCGCAGTTTCAGCTGCTGCCCATCGATCGTGAGCGTCGTCGTGGCACTGCTATCCGCGGCGGGCCACGGCGACAGAGCCCAGGTGCCATCGAGGCCGTTGTCCTTGGCCGCTTCCAGACGATGGCGCCGACCACCAACCCAGACGTCGCGGATCGGCGCGTCGGGGTCAAACAGGTCCCCGTGCACGACGCACAGGTTGGCGAGTTTGCCGACCTCGATGGTGCCAGTGCGCGCGTCGATGCCAAGCAGTTTGCTGGGCACCGTGGTCAGCGCGGCGAGCGCCTGGTCCGCAGTGATGCCACACGCCATCGCCTCGCGCATCGCCGTGCGGAACGTCTTCTTGTCGCGCATGCGCGCCGTCGTCCACGCGACCGTGGCACCGGCATCGAGCAGACGCTTGGTATTGGTCACTGCCTGTTCCCACGA
This sequence comes from Planctomycetota bacterium, assembly GCA_020851075.1. Classification (GTDB taxonomy): domain Bacteria; phylum Planctomycetota; class UBA1135; order UBA1135; family UBA2386; genus JADZDL01. The sequence continues at coordinate 10,944 of JADZDL010000168.1, forward strand.
TTGCAGTTGGCGGAGGCTCACCTGTTCGATGGCGGCGGCCGTGCTCACATCGGGAGCTTCGGGGAACTGCAGTGGCAGCACCATCGGGGCCTTGCTCGCGATCAGGGCGGCGAGGCGTCGGAACTCCATGCCGCTGCCGATCACGACGGCGGTCCGCTCAAACTCCGCTGCCACCTGGAGCAGGCGCAGGGACTCCAGTTCGTCCGTGCTGTCGCACCACAACGGCAGGCCACGGTGATCGAGCAGTGCCTGCAGCGTGGCGGAAGGCTGTGGTGCTTTGGCCAGGAGTCCAGGGGCCAGGTTCGTCGTGGCGGCGCAGCGGCCATACCAGGCGGCGTCGAGCAGCGTTTGCCGAAGCAGCGCGATGGAGCCCATCTGGCTGCCCGGGTAGCCGTTGCGGTTCGGCTGCAAGCTGCAGAGTTCGTAGGCGACGGCACGAACCACGCGCGCGCGTTCGGTCGCCGTGGGTTCGTCGAGCAGCACGACGCTGCTCGTGCCCTTCAGGATGCCGCCCGACGGCGCGATCGCGACCGTCGTGAAGCCGAGGTTGCGCAGACCTTCACGATCCGCGGGCGCTACGCCTTCACCTTCGAGCGCATGGCGCTGCGCCTGCACCATCGGGTTCCAATGCAGGTCGCCGGTCGCGGGGTCGAGAGCTGGCACATCGATCGGCAGGAACGCCTCGACGAGGCCGGGGTAGATCGACAGGCCCGCGCAGTCGACGACCTGGGCGCCGTCCGGGGCAGGCCCGCCAACCGCCGTGATGACCCCGTCGCGCAGCACGATCGTGGCCGTTCGCGCTGGTGCGCCAGGCGCGGTCGTCACGGACCCGTTGACCAGGGCATACCAGCCCGCGTCCACGGACCTGGGGCCGTTGGTCGGCGGGCCCTGGCAGAAGACCGCGGCAGAGAGGAAGGAGAGGACGAGAGCGGCGCGACACTCCATTCTGCGAGCATACGCGCGTCAGGGCCGGGATCACCAGCGTGCAGCCAGGCAGTCGGCTAGAACTGGTGCGAGACCATGAAGTAGACGCCGCGCTGCGACTCTTCGTCGTACCAGTATTCCTGGTGGTGCGAATCGGTCAGGTTCTGACCAACCAGCGAGAAGCTGGTCTGGTCGGAGATGCGGTAGCCGACGCGCAGGTCCAGGCGCCACCAGGACGGCACGCCGGCGTGCTTCTCGGTGTAGAGCACGTTGGAGTCGAGCTCGAGCCCCGGTAGTGGTTCCCAGCCGATGGTGAGGCCGGCGCGGGTGCGCGGTACTTCCACTTCGATCGTGAACTCGTCAGGTTCGAAGTTCTGGGCGTTGGCCTGGGTGGTCGCGATCCAGCTCGTGAAGCGCCAGTGCTTCTCGGGGTGCCACGTGAGCGAAGCTTCGCCGCCAAACGCGTGGGTGCGCCCGCCGGTCTCGTAAAGGGTGGCCCCTGTGCCTGGATCGGTCGTCGTGCCGTTCTCCTCGCGATCGTCGTCGTAGAGGAACGCATCGATCTGCAGCAGGAATTCGTCATCCCAACGTTGGCGCAGGCCGAGTTCGTAGGCCAGCAGGTTGCTGGCGCGCCGTTTCACGACGATGCCTGAATCGTGGATGCGCTGGTCCGGTTCGCGGTTGGCGCTCAAACCGGTCCAGATCGTGAAGTCGGGGCGCGGCGTCCAGGCGAGGCGAACGTCGGGCTGCATATCGACGCCGACGGTGCGATGGCCATCGACGTAGCCGAGATTGCCGCCGAGCGTGAGGCGCAGGTTCTCGGTCAGATCCCAATCCCAGGACGCAAACAGGTCGGTGCGCGTGTCGTGGTAGCGCTCCGCGACGTCGGCATCGACGTAGAGGTTGTCGACGTCGAGCTGGCGCACGCCGTCACCAAGGGTCAGGCGATGTGCGGCCGCGAGCCGCATCGAATGCTGCAGCGTTGCCGAGTAGAGCTGCTCCTTCCAGATCAGATGCTCGTAGAACGCGTTGTTCTGGAAGTCGCGAATATCCTGGTCGTAGGCCTCGAAGGCGAGGCGCAGTTCGGTGGTTTCGTTATCCTCGTGCGTCCATCGCCAACGACTCTTGAGATGGCCACCCTTGATGTAATTCAGGGAGGAGAAACCTGGGTCGACTTCGTAGGAGTCGCCGAGGAAGCTGTCGTGCACGTCGCCGTCGATCGTGACCTCGAGGTTCTCGGCGAGTTTGGTATCGACGCGCATGCCAACACGGTCGGCACCCCAGCGGTCGCCCGAGACGCCAGGCCAGCCGCCGTCGCGTTCCGCCATCTTCGCGTAGAGGTAGTAGTCGGTCTGTTCGCCGAGCGAACCGCCAAAACGAACCGAGGCGGTGCCGCGCTCTTCGGTGCCGATCACGCCCGTCGTGCGCAGGCCGGCGACGTTCTTCGCCTTCTTGGTGACGATGTTGACGACGCCTTGCGAAGCCTTGTCGCCCCAGCGAGCACCACCAGGACCGCGCACGACTTCGATGCGTTCGATGTTCTCGATCGGCAGGTCGATTGCTTGCCAGTACTCGCGCCGCAGCAGCGTTGCATACAGACGCTCGCCGTCGATGAGCACCAACATGCCCGAGAAGTTGTGTTCGCCGAGTCGGCTGCTGAAACCGAACGCACCCGGCACGTCCTGCGCGATGATGAGGCCTGGCACGAGGCGCAGCAGGTCAGGAATCGAACGCATGCCCGAACGACGGATCTCGGGCTCGTTGAGCACGTAGACCGAGGCGGCTGTCGAGGCCAGCGACTCTTGATGGCGGGCGCCCACTTCCACCGCGACTTCCATGAGCTGTTCGAGGCTCATGTCGGTGAGGTCCATGGTGGGCTCTTGTGGTTGCGGCGCCGGATTCTGCGCATCCGGTGACGTTTGCGCGGCAAGGCCGGCGAGCAGGGCGGCTTCGGCGAGCAGGAAGGCGAGTCGGTTCATGACGATTCCTTTTCGCCATCCTCGATGGCTTCCGGCGAGAGCCGTGGCAGGTCCTTTGCGTATTGGGCGAGCATCGCGCGCAGCCGCGGAATTGAGATCGGTTTTGCCATCACGTCGTCCATGCCCGAGCGAAGGCAGGCGTCGCGGTCTTCGTTGCTCGTATTGGCGGTCAACGCCACGATCGGGATGTGCCGCCCGGTGCGTTCTTCGTTGCGACGGATCTGGGCCGTAGCTTCGAGACCACTCATCTCCGGCATCTGCATGTCCATGAGAACAAGGTCGAACTGGCCGTGTGTGTGGGCTTCGAGGCAGATACGGCCATTGTCGGCCATCGTGACGATGTGGCCGTCGCGCTGCAGGATGCGCTCGATGAGCTTCTGGTTCACGGCGTTGTCTTCCGCGACGAGGATGTGCAGCTTGCGGCCGTCCTGCGTCACATTGCCGGAGCGCGGCACTTGCCGAGCCTGCCTGGTCGAACCAGGATCTGCAGTCAACGCATGCAGGCGTTGGGCCAGTTCGCGATGGGCAAGGGGCTTCGTCAGGTAACCGCAGTAGTGCTGGTCCTGACAACGCGCCGTGGTGCTGGCGAGATCCTGGTAGGCGGTCAGCAGGAAGATCGGGCGAACACCATCGCTGCCGCGTGGAACAAGCCGCGTGAGGGTCTCATCGTGATCCGGATCGCGGTCATCGACGATGATCGCTTCGCAGTGGCCCGTACGTTCGATGGTCGCGAGCGCGGCGATGCTGTCGACGGTGGTGAGTTGTGTGCCGAGTCGTTGGGCAATTGCGGCCATGCCTTCGCGGGCCTTGGCGGATGCCGAAACGAGCACGATTCGCCAGCCAGGGGGTGGCAGCGGTGGCGCTTCGAGCGGGCTGCTGGTGACCTCCAGAGGCAGCGTCACGCGGAAGGTCGTGCCGACCTGCAGCGTGCTCTCGACTTCGATGCGGCCGCCCATCAGGCGGACGAGGCGGTCGGTGATCGAGAGTCCGAGGCCAGTACCGGCGAAGCGCCGAGTGATCGTGCTATCGGCCTGCGTGAACGGCGTGAAGATCGCACTCAGGCGGTCTTGTGGGATGCCGACGCCGCTGTCCTGCACCGAGATCTCGACCTCGTGTACGCCAGCGAGGTCGGCTTTGCGCGCGAGGCGAACGACGACGAAGCCACGTTCGGTGAACTTGATCGCGTTGCCGACGAGGTTCGTGAAGACCTGTCGTACGCGCACATCATCACAGAGGTAACCAGCGGCCAAGGCCGGATCGAACTGGAAGATCAGCTCGAGGTCCTTGCTCTGGATGCGCGAAGTGAGCGGCCGCAGCGCTTCGAGCGCGAGCGATTCGAGGTCCGTCGGCACATTCGAGAGTTCGAGTTTGCCTGACTCGATCTTGGATAGGTCGAGGATGTCGCAGAGGATGCCGAGCAGGTTGGAACCGGCGCTGCGGATGACCCCGAGGTACTCGCGCAGCTCGGCGGGGTCCTCGGTGTCCATGGCGAGATCCGCCATGCCGAGTACGGCGTTGAGTGGCGTGCGGATCTCGTGGCTCATGTTGGCCACGAATGTCGACTTCGCGCGAGTGGCCGATTCGGCCGCTTCCAGTGCACGGCGCAGTTCACTGGTGCGTTCGCGGACCTGTTGCTCGAGGCGCTCGGCACTGCGGGCCACACGGGTGTCGCGTTCTTGGATCACCTCGAGCATGGCGTTGAAGGACTGCACGAGGGCCCCGATCTCGTCGTCGTTGGTGGCCCGGGCGCGCAGCGAGTAGTCCTCGGTCGTGCGCACGCGGTGGGTGGTCTCGACGAGCGTGGCCACTGGGCGCAGCAGGCGCGTGAGCAACCAATGCGCAGCGAGTCCGAGGCCCACAAGGGCAAGCCCCATCGTGATGCAGAGCCCGCTCACGAATTGGCCGATGCGAGCCTGGAGTGGATCGCCCGACGCACGCACCAGCACGTGGCCCGTGCGCATGTCACCGGCAGTGTCCTTGTAGAGGAACGGTTCGATGGCGACCCAGTCGTCGTCGACTCGCTCAGGCGAGCTCGGCGCAGCGGGAACCACCGCCGCATCGCCGGCGACCGCAAACCTCCGGCCGTCAGTCGTGAAGACTGCCGCGGCCTGCAGGTGCACGCGCTTCACCGCGGTGTCCAGGAAGTGCGCGACCTCTTGCGGGTCCGCGAACTCGAGGCCACTTTGCACATTGACGGCGACCATCTGCGCCATCGTCGCGAGGTTCTGGCGCATCGAACTCTCGAGGCTGTCGCGTTCGCGTGTGTACGAGTCGAGTCCCGTGATGCCCAGGGCGACGATCGTCAGCAGCAGGCAGACGAACGTGAGCCGCCGCCGCATGGATGTGCGGTGTGCCTTCATCGGGGCCCCGGTAGGGAATGGCGCAGGAGCCCGGAGCTCACCTTGATGCGCTGTTCGCGAAGGCGGTCCTTGTTGACCTCAAACCGCACGCCGCCGTCCTGGATGAAGAACTGGATCGAGCCACCGGCGGCGGCAAATCCCGGACGCTCACAGAGGGTCGGCACCGGCTTCTTCTCGTGGGCGGCGAGGATCTTCTTCAGTGAGCCGTCGTCAATCGGCGCGGCGATGTAGAGCATGTCGCACTTGCCGATAGCGCGCCCTGCTTCAGCATCCGCCGCGCTGATCACGACCACCGTGATGGTGGCCTCGCCAACCTTTTTGCCCGGCAAGATCTTCTTGGCGATGGCGCTCGTTGCATCGTCGCCGACGATGCCGATGCGATATTCCGCGGCGGGCTTCTCGGGATCCGCCAGTTCGTTCGTCAGGTACGACGCGAACTTGAACAGGAACGCGGCGCGCACGGCGGCGGCTTTGGCATCGGCCTCCGGATCCTGGACGGAGTCCTGCGCGAAGACAACGGTGGCTAGCAGCAACCCGGTGCACCAAGGTGCACAGCGAAATCGGCTCGGCCAGCGCATCGAAGTAGTCCGAACATCGGCACGTCCGTTCGGCGCGCTTGACGCCTTCACACTTCTTGTGAACGTGTTCTAGAACGACACTAACCAGCGGTGCTGTCGAGAATCTGGGCAACCTCGTCGGCGCAGCCCCAAGCGAGGGTAAACCCGCTACCCCCATGTCCGTAGTTGTGCACCACTCGGCGCCCCGATGGCAGCACTTCCGGCTCCAACCGGATGGCATCCCGATAGGGCCGCAGTCCGACGGCGACGGCTGTGACATGGGCACCTCGTAGTTGAGGGAACCGTCGGTGCGCATCGGCGAGAATGCGGGCGGTGTCGGCTGGGTCCTCGCGCAGATTCTCCGAGTCGCGTTGCGCCGTGCCACCGACCACCAGGTCGTCGATTCGCGGCAACATGTAGATCGGATTCTCGGTGGTGTCGTCGATCCAGGCGTGATCGAGCCGCACGCCGCGCAACTTCAAGACCTGACCGCGAACTGGGCGCACAGAGGTGTCCTGGCACAGCGTGCGCGCACCAAGCCCCGTGCAGTTCACCGTGACGTGCCCTGCCGGTGTTTCGTCCAGTTGGTGCACCTCGCGTCGTTCGATGCGGCCACCCGCGGCCGCAAACCTGGCAACGAGCCAGGGCAGATAGCGCGTCGTATCGCACAGCGGCACGGTGAGCTCGATCGCGCTGTGGAACGGCGCCGGCACTTCGTCGGCTGGTAGCCGTCGCGCCGAAGGCACGGCGGAGAGCCACCACACCTCAGGATCGCTGTGGTCGTAGACCTCGATCGTGCGCACACTGCGAACGCCGCTCGCGGGATCTTCCGCCTGGCGCAACAAGGTGGCAAACGTCGTGGCGGACCAGCCGAGCACACGTGCGCGGGGCTCCGCGAGATAGGGCAGCCAGATAGCCGCAGCGACGGCGCTGGTGGTCTGCAGCGGGTCGTCGCGGGTCCAGATCTGCACACGATGGCCCCGTTCCTGGAGCGTGATTGCGCAGGACAGCCCGAGGATGCCGGCCCCAAGAACGAGGACATCAGCCATGCGAACGCGCCGGGTCGGAGCCGTAGAGCCAACGGAAGAGGCGCACAATGCGCGACCAGATATCGTCGAGCACGAGGTAGAGCGACGGCACCAGCACCAGACTGATCAGCGTGGCGAACATCACGCCAAAACCCAAGGACACCGCCATCGGCACGAGGAAGCGCGCCTGGACGCTGCGTTCGAGCAGCAACGGGGCAAGTCCGCCAAACGTGGTCAGGGAAGTCAGCATGATCGGCCGGAAGCGCTGGGCGCCGGCCGTGCGCACCGCCACGAGCAGCGAGTCATGTTCTTTGCGGCGGTTGTTGATCCAGTCGACGAGCACGATGTTGTCATTCACGACGACACCGGACAGCGCGATCACGCCGAACATGGACAGGATGCTGAGGTCGTACCCGGTGACCATGTGGCCGGCGATCGCGCCGGCGACGCCGAAGGGGATCGCCGTCATGATGAGGATCGGCTGCAAGAACGACTTCAGCGGGATCGCCATGAGCGCGTAGATGAGGAACAGCGCAATCGCAAAGCCGCCGCCGAGGGAGACGAGCAGGTCGGTCTTCTTCTTCTGATCGCCCTCGAAACCCCAGGATAGACCAGGATGGCGCGTGATGAGCGCCGGGATCACTTCCTCGCGCAGGCGCTTGTTGATCGCTTCGGCGCTGGCATTCGGATCGGTTTCGTCGATCTCACCGCTCACGCGCAGCGCGCGTTTACGATTCACGCGCGTGATCGTCGAGTACGAAGGTCCCGTCGATGCGGCAGCGACTTCGCGGAACGGCACCTCGTCGCCGCTCGGCGTGCGAATGCGCAGTTCGTCGAGGTCGCGCAGCGATCGACGACCCGCTTCCGGGTAGCGCACCATGACCTTGACGTCGTCGCGGCCCCGCTGGATGCGCTGCGCTTCTTCACCGTAAAACGCCTGGCGAACCTGCCGCGCGAGGTCCTGCTGGCTCAGGCCGAGTGGTTCGGCCGTCGGTCGGATGCGCAGTTTGACCTCGGGTTTGCCGGCGCGATAGGAGTCGGCGACGTCCTTGATCTCGGGCATGCGCAGCAGCTCCTGCTTCAGGTCGGCGACGGCCGCGCGCAGTTCGTCGATGTCCGCGTGATAGAGCTCGACGTCGACGTCCTTGCCGGTGCTGAAGAACGACGTCGTGAACTGCAGGTCGATGGCATCGGGGATCGTGCCGACCCGTTGGCGGATCCGGGTCATGATCGAGTCGGAAGGGATCTCACGCACTTCCGAAGGCAGCAGCTGCACGTTCAGTTCGGCGAGGTGCGAACCGCTCTGGAACTGCGCGTCGCGCTGGCCGCCGTTGCGGGCCTGTTCGACCGAGTACGGCTGGGAACCAACGGTCGCCATCATGTGCAGGAACACCGACTCGCTGCCGGCGCGTTCGCGGTCGAATTCGTCACAGACTTCGCGGGCTGCCGCTTCGACCCGACTCAGGATCCCACTCGTGACCTGCACCGGGGTACCCTGCGGCATGGTGAGCGAGACGACGATGTTGTCACCGTCGACGGTCGGGAAGAACACGAAGCGCGGGAAGCCGGCGCCGACGCTGGCGACCGTCAGCATGAGCACGACGATGGCACTGGCGATCGTCACGTAGCGCCAGCGCAGCGTCACTTCGAGCACGGGCTGGTAGATGACGCGAACGAACCAATCGAGGCCCGCCTGGAAACGATCCTGGACCCAGCCGAGCGCCCGAGCGGCTAGCCACGGGCGGTGGTTCTCGGGCTCGATCTTCATGATGGCGAGGTGCGCGGGCAGGCACATCTGCGATTCGATGAGGCTGATCGCGAGCACCGGAATCACGACGAGTGGGATCACCCGCCAGACCTGGGCGTCAGAGCCAGGCACAGAAAACACCATCGGCAGGAACGCCGCGATCGTGGTGGCAACCGAGGCAAACACTGGTGTGCGCACTTCGCGGCTGCCGCGCAGGGACGCCAGCATTGGCGAAGTGCCTGGTTTGCGGTGCAACACGATGTTCTCGCTCACGACGATGGCGTCGTCGACGACGATGCCGAGCACGAGCAGGAAGGCGAACAAGGAGATCATGTTCACCGACACGTCGAAGACCGGCATCAGGGCGACGGCACCCAGGAAAGCGACGGGGATGCCGATCGCGACCCAGATCGCCATGCGCAGGTGCAGGAACAGCGCCAGGATCACGAAGACCAGAGCCAGACCCTGCATGGCGTTGTGAAACAGCAGGTCGATGCGGCCCTTCAGGATGATCGACTCGTCGCGCCACGTCGTCATCTGCACGCCGGGTGGCAGCAGCCGCTTGCCGGGACCGGCGACCCAGTCCTTCACGGCCTGCGTGACGGCGATCGCATCCTGGTCGCCGACGCGGAACACCTTCAGCATCACGGTCGGTTTGCCATCGAAGCGGGCGAGCAGGTCGTCTTCGGCAAACCCGTCGACAACGTTCGCGACTTCGCCGAGCGTGACGCGTGCGCCGTCGGGTCGCGTCAGCAATACGAGGGACGCAAAGTCCGCCCCACGGTAGGCCTGCCCCTGCACGCGCAGCACCGTTTGCCCCTCCTGGGCCTTGATGGCGCCCGCGGGCAGGTCGAGGCTGCCGCTGCGCACCGCGCGCGCGACGGCATCGAAGGTGAGCCCGTGGCGCCGCATCGCCTCTTCGCTGAGTTCGATGCTGATCTCATAGGGTCGCACTGCGGAGAGTTCGACCTGCGAGATCGCGGCGAGACCGGTCAGTTCTTCGCGAGCTTGCTCGGCGAGGCGCTTCAGCACCAGTTCGTCGGCATCACCATGGATCGAGACGTTGATGACTTCCTTGCGCACGACCAGGCGCGAGACGATCGGCTCTTCGATCTCCACGGGGAAGTTCGTGATCGCGTCGACGCGGTTCTTTACGTCGTCGAGAACGCGCCCGACGTCGGCGTTCTGCAGCGTTTCGATCACGATGAGGCCAATACCTTCGTTGGCGCTGGAGGTGATCTTGTCGACTCCGGTCACACCTTCGACGGCCTCTTCGACGCGCAGGCAGACGCCCTGTTCGACTTCGGCAGGTGCGGCGCCCGGATAGGGCACCTGCACGGTGACGATGTTGGGGGAGATCTCGGGGAACACCTCGCGCCGCACGCGCCCCGTGCTGAGCGCGGCGAGGCCCGCCACGAGGAAGGTGAGCGCGATGAGGGTCGCCGCGACGTGGTTCTGCGTGAACCACGCGAAGAAGCCGTTCCGTTCGGACTCGGGGATCGTGGGGTCGTCTTGCATGGTCACCTCACTTGCCCTGGCCAGGCGTGGGCATGGTTGCGTCGGCCTTGTTTGGCCGCACCGGCATGCCATCCGTCGGGGTTTCCAACGCCGTGACATTCACCTGCTCGCCGGCTTTGAGGCCACTGCGCAGCAGGACTCGGTCCGCTTCGATGCGCAGCACTTCGACGGCGCGGCGGTGCAGGCGGTTTTCGGCGTCGAGAACCCACACCTCGTTGCCGGAGCGCAGGGCCGCGCGCGGCAACGCGACCACGTCGCGGTAGACGCGCCCATGGATCGTTGCCTTCACGAACATGCCGACGGCCAGCGGCGGACGTTCGGAAGGCCGCCCATCCGCTTCAGGCTCCTTGCTCTTGCTGTACGGCGCCTCGACGCGCGCGACGACGTTCATCTGGCGCGTGCGACGATCAATCTCTCCTTCGGTCCGCACGAGGTTGCCTGACCATTGGTACTGCGCGCCCCCAAACTCACCGGCGAGCACGACGGTGGCGCCGCTGCGCGGTTCGCCGTCGTTCCACTGCATCGGCAGGTCCAGGAAGGCGGCGTCGGCGGAGGGCACAGGCAGGCGGATCTCGACGAAGTCGATGCCGTAGATCTCGGCGATCGATTGGCCAGGCTGCACGATCTGGCCGGTATCGACGCGCGCCGACCGCACGCGGCCGGCAAACGGTGCTTTCACCTTGGTGCGCTGGAGGTTCAGGTGAGCCTGTGCAAGCTGCGACTTGGCGGAGTTCAAGGCGGCCTCGGCATCGCGGATCTGCGGGGTGCGGATCGCGAGCGGATCGGCAGGGCGCTGTCCTTCGAGCTGTTGCCAGGCGCGAGTGGCGGCATCCGACTCGGCGCGTTCCTGCAGCACACGAAGTTCGGCGCGCGCGACGTTGGCTTCCTGCTGCGTGATCGCGAGTTCGTAGTCGGCTGGGTCGATCTCGGCGAGCACATCACCGGCCGCGAAGAACCCACCGGCGCGCAGCTGGGGCGAGACCGTGATCAGGCGGCCGCCAACATCCGCAGCGAGGTCGATGGCGCGGAACGCTTCGACGGTGCCCTGGGTCTCGACGTCGATGCGCAGATCCGTGGCGGTGGCCGTGACGACGCGCACCGAGGGGCCCACGAACGTGCTTTCGGCGATCGTTGGTGGTTTGCCCAGGCTGGCGATCTTCTTGGCTGCCAGGAAGCCCAGTAGGAGCACCAGGATCGGCAACAGGATCTGCAAGGTGAGGCGAAGTGCTTTCATTGCGAAACGTCCGAGGTCGGCGCGGCAAAACCACCGCCGAGAGCCAGGAAGAGGTCGATGCGATTCTCGAGGCGCTGCCGTTCGATGCTGAGTCGCGCCGAATCGGCCTGGTAGGCCTGGCGCTGGCCGTCGGCGGTAGCCAGGAAGTCGGCGAGGCCGAGCTGGTAGCGGTCGCGCGCCATCTCGCTGGCGAGGCGCGCGTGGTTGGCGGCGCTGGTGGTGGCGCGCTGCCGTTCGTCGAGCTGCGCGGTGGCGGCGAGGGTATCTTCGACCTCGACGAACGCGTGCAGCACCGCACTGCCGTAGTTGGCGAGCGCTTCGGCGCGGCGAGCTTGGGCCCGCGCGATATCGGCGCGCAAGGCGCCGCCGCGGAACAGCGGCTGCAGCAGGTTGGCACCGAGGCTCCAGACGCGGAAGTCGTCGTCGACGAGGTCCTCGAGCTTCTCCGTCGAAGTGCCACCGCTCGCGGTGAGGCTCAGGCGCGGGTAGAGCGCGGCCCGGGCGGCATCGACGCGGCAACCGTCGGCGGCGAGGCGCCGTTCGGCCGCGACGAGATCGGGTCGGCGCTGCAGCAGTTCCCCGGGCAGGCTGGCCGGCACCGGCGGCAGCGTGCCCGGCATGGCCGGAGCAATGCCGGCGTCACCGCGCGGATAGCGGCCCGCCAGCAGGTCCAATTGGCGGCTGGCGCGCTGCAGGGCATCGCGGCGCTGCGCCACATTGGCTTCGGCATTGGCGAGGTTGGTCGCGGCGAGGTGCACATCGAGGGCCGGACGCACGCCGCGTCGGAAACGGTCGCGCACGTCTTCGGCAGTCTGGCGGATCGAGACCACGGTGGCCTCGGCGAGGGCGAGCTGCTGGCGCGCTTCGACCGCGGCGAAGTAGGCGCGGCAGGTCTGCGCCACGAGGCTCAGGCGGGCCCCAGCGTGGTCCGCGGCCGCCGCCTGCAGGTCGGCGATCGCCGCCGAATCGCCGGCGCGCACGCGTCCCCAGAGGTCCAGTTCCCACCGCAGGCTCAGCGACAGACCGAAGGTCGTCGTCGTGCTGCTCGGGGTGCCGCCGGCAAACGGGAAACCGAGGAACAGCCGCCGCGACCGCTGCGCATCGAAGCCGGCGTCCACTTCGGGCAACGCACCCGCCGCGGCGATCGTGCGGCTCTGGGCGGCAGCTTCGAGGCGGGCGAGGGCCGCGCGCAGGTCGCGGTTGTTCTGCAGGGCGGCCTCGACGAGGCGATTGAGTTCTGGATCGCCAAAACCCTGCCACCACGCGTCCGCCGCGGACGTCGCGGTCTCCGGCGTCGGCGCCGCGGGAATCGGTGTGGTCCACGACGCCGGCAGCGCGAGGTCGAGCTCCTTCACCTGGGTGACGGGTGGAGCCGACGCGCAAGCCGCGAGCACGGCGCAACACAGCACGAGGGAACGTGGGTTCATGCGGATCTACCTGGCTCCAAGGGCGGACTTCTTGCGACGGGCCTTGGGCGGCTCCGCGGCACTCATGCCGCCAGCTGCGAAGGCGACGAGCTGGTCCTCGAGCGCATCGACGTCGCTGGGGTCGCAGAGGTTTCCCGTGAGATGAGCCAAAGCCTCGGAGTTCTGCAGCGTGTGCGCCATGGCGCCGACTACGAAGTGGATGCGCCACCAGATCGCGGCGGCACTCTTGCCTGGCAACGCAGCGGCCAGGGCGCGTTCAAAACGGCTACCTACGTCGCGGAATTGCGTGGCCAGGAAAGTTCGGAGGAACGGTGGTTGTTCGGTGCTGATGCGCCCGAACATCCGGCACAGGCGCTGGCGGTACCCGTGCCCTTCTTCCCGGTTGACGGTGCCACCGAGGCGCAGTGGTGGGGCCAGGAAGGCGCGAATGATGTCGGCCACGGCAGCTTTCTTGCCGAGTTTCTTGCCCAGTGCGTCGAGCCGCTGCAGGCGCTCGTCGTTGATCGGGCCGATGCGCCGCGCGAGCACGGCCTTGGCCAGTTCTTCCTTCGAGCCGAAGTGGTAGTTGACCGCGGCGAGGTTGGCGCCCGCTGCCGTGGTGATCTGGCGCAGCGAAGTCGCCGCATATCCGAACTCGGCAAACAGCTGCTCGGCCGCATCGAGGATCTCGGTCTTGGTGTCGGCGCCACTCATAGGGCGCCCAACGTAGCGAGACGAACGTTCGATTCAAACGAACGTTCGAATAGGCTGCGGCTAAGGATCCGTCGCGGGCGTCTTGCGGGTCACCGGCAATCCGCGGCCACGATCGCGGCGAGCTGTTCGTACTGGGCCAGCGAATTGTAGATCTGCGGCGAGATGCGCAGCATGCGCAGTCTGGGCTGCGGCCAGCGCATCACCGGGACCTCGATGCGGTGTTGTTCCCAGAGGCGGACCTGCAGTGGGTCGAGGCCATGCGGCGGCACCATGGGGGCCGTGCTGTCGGGCAGGATCACGGAGGCGAGTGAGCCGATCATCGAGTCCGGGACGGGTGGTGTCGTGCCGAGGGCGCGGCAGAGCACTTCGCGACCGGCCAGCGCCAGTTCGCGGTTGTGGGCCTGCAGCCCGGCAATGCCCGACGGCAGCAACGTCGCGAGGAAACGCAGGGCGGTCGGAATGCAGAGGAACGGCGTGAAGTCGGCCGTGCCCGTAAAGTCGAACTCGAGGCGGAAGCGCGAACGGTCCGTGCGCGTCGAATTGGCGCCGTGGCTGATCGACAGCGGTCGGATGCCAGGTTGCAGATCCTTGCGCACGTAGAGCAGGGCCGAGCCTTTCGGTGTGCAGAGCCACTTGTGGCAATTGCCCGTGTAGTAGGCAACGCCGAGGGATTGCAGGGCGAGCGGCACCATGCCGGGGCCGTGCGCACCATCGACGAGCGTCTCGATGCCACGATCGCGCAGGCTGTGCACCAGGGGGCCGATCGGCTGCACGATGCCGGTTGGGCTCGTGATGTGGTCGAGCAGGACGAGGCGCGTGCGACTCGTCACCGCATCGAGCACGGCGTCGGTGATCTGCTGCGGATCGCGCAGTGGAAACGGCACCGTGGCTGTGACGACACGCGCACCCCACAGCTGCGCCACGTAGTCCAGCACGTTGCGGCAGGCGTTGTACTCATGATCCGTCGTGAGCAGTTCGTCGCCGGGTTGCAGCCGCAGCGAGCGCAAGACCGTGTTTACGCCTGTGGTGGCATTGGGCACAAACGCGAGGTCGTCGCCCTGGCAGCCGACGAAGGTGGCGAGCTCGGCGCGCGCCTGATCCAGCAGTGCTTCGAGCTCGCGATGCACGAACAGCACCGGCTCACGCTCCATGCGCGCGCGCAGTTCCTGCTGGTGCTGCATGACGACGCGCGGGCACGCGCCGAAACTGCCGTGGTTGAGGAAGGTGACCGAGGGATCGAGGTCCCAATGGGCCGAGAACGAGTTGCGGTGCGTGTTCATCGAGAGTCCAGGCGGTGCGGGTTGGTCGCGCGGCGCGCCAACACGGTCCGTTCATGCTGTAGTAGCCACTGCTTCTTCGGCAAGCCGCCACCAAATCCAACCAGGGTGCCGTCCTTGCCGATCACCCGGTGGCACGGCACGACGATCGGCAGCGGGTTGCGGCCGTTGGCCGCGCCGATGGCGCGCACGGCGCGCGGCTTGCCGATGCGTTCGGCCTGTTGTTGGTAGCTCGCCGTGGTGCCGAACGGGATCTGCTGCAGCGCGCCCCAGGCGGCGAGTTGAAAGGGGGTGCCGTGCAGCGCGAGATCGAGCTGGAACTGCATTCGTTCCCCCGCGAAGTACTCCGCGAGCTGCTGCGTCACGTGGCCACACGCGCTCGCCTGCTCGCGCGCCCCCGGCGACGGCTCGTGATGGCCCGGAAAGTCGATGCGCCGCAGGCGACCGCCGGTGTCGACCAGGATCTTGAGTTCGCCGAGCGGGCACACGAAGGTCGTCGTGAAGTCGGACACGCGCGCATGCTACGGCAGGCCGCCAGCCGGTTCCTGTGTCAGGTGCCTTCGTCACTCGACGGGCACGGAAACGCGAACGACCGGCGCCTGCAATTTCGCCGCCGGGGGTTCGCCCTCGTCAAGGTGGAAGAACGGTTGGTAGACGATCGGGCCGCGCAGACGCAGCGATTGCGCCGCCGCGGCTTCGCGCAGCAACTTCTCGCCAAGCGCGCAGCGAGCGGCGAAGTCACCCGCGGGCGGATAACAGACGAGCAATCGGCTCGCCGGGATCTTGCGCAATTGCCACTGGGCGGGCGCTTGCAGTGGTTGCTTCGCGTCGCGAGCCCGGAAGGGAATGGCGAGCAGGTCCTGGTCGGCATCGCGCAGCAGGATCGGAAACCCCGGAATCGCCTGATTCTGCCGGTCGAGTTCGTCGTGCACTGGCTTGTAGACCTCGGCGCGCCGCGGCCACGTGCCGGGATCGGTCAGTACGACCCAATCCACCGCAGGCGCGTCGATGAGGATCGGCGTTGGCGAACGAGGTTCCGCGCGACCCTGGGCGATGTAGGGGATCACGGTTCCGGTCGTCTTCGCGGTCGGTGGTGCCGCGGCGCCTGGATCCGCGTCGGTCCTGGCCTCGGTCGCAGGCGCCGCAAAGAAGTCGGCATCCCACGCGAGGTCGGCCAGTTCGAACGAGATCTCGCACGCGCCGAGAGTCGCCTGCTCCACCTGCCTTGCGATCCACGTCGTCTTCGTGGGCAGGTACTCGCGCACGACCACTTCAAAGTCACCTCGACGGAACACTTCGGGCAGCAACGTGCCCCCTCGCAGCTGCACGGTCCACGGAGCACCCTCTCGCTGCAGAAGCCGGTACACGCCGGCCCCGACCTTCTCGCAGGCCACTGCGCGGTGCAGCGGGCCAAACGACGCGGCATCGACGAGGCCACGAATCGCGTGCAGCCGTTCGCTCACGGCCGTCGGCACGGTGGTGTCCCTGCTGCCGTCTTCGCGCTTTGGCGCATCGAGGCGGTAGAGCTGCGGGCCGCGCATCAAGAACAGGCCGTCCGAGGTGACGACGCGCATCGTTTCTGGCAGCTGCGCAAACACGCGCAGCACCGAGCCGTCGCCGCAGCGCAGTTCGGCCGCCACACGGTCCATGCGACCGCGCAGTGGCTTGTGGCACTCGTCGAGGATCGCCGCCACGAGGGCCGCGTCGGCGATCTTTGCCGTATCAACCTGGCGCGGTACCGCGCCCGCGGCGGGGCCAACCTGTGGCCCGGAGCGGCTGCCACCGCACGCTGCGAACGCAGCGAGCAGCGCGACTAGCGACCGCGATCGAATGCCTTGCGCCACGCGGACACGTCGTAGCCGTAGTCTTCCTGCCCGGCAAGCTCCTGCAGGGCCTTGCGGGCGGCCAGGCGCACGTTGGGCACCGCTTCCGACGGGCCGATCATGGCGATCAGGTCCTCGACGTGCGTCTGCGCATTGAGGCGCCCCGTGGCGACCGCCGCGGCTTCGCGCACCTTCGGCACCTGGTGCTTCAAGAAGCTGGCAGCCAGTTCGGTCTGCGTCTTGTCGCGCGAAAGGCCGAGCCCGCGCACCGCCTGCACGATCACGCCCGCTGGCAGCGAATCGCGCTTCTCGGTGAGCAGCCGCTTCCACACCCCGACGATCTGCTCTTTGTGGTCGCTGACGTCCTGCACTTCGTACAGCGCCCACGCAGCCTGCGTCCGGCTCATTTCACCGAGCTTCTCATTCTCGATGATCGACGCGAGAACGCCCGGTGGCGTCGCCGGTGCACGCAGGATGGCGAGGCCAAACACGGCCCGCTGAACGAGCGCCGGGTCGGCAAGCTGCGCCCCTTGCAGGATCGTCGGCATCATCTCCGTCTGGCCGCAGAAACCGAGCGCGGCCAGGGCGATGGCCTGTTCTTCTGGTTTGCTGCCATCCGCGGCGACGGCCTGCAGGCGGCGGAAGTTCTCGCCGGGCTCGCGCCGCGGCATGCCAGCCTTGACCTCCTGCGGGCCAATATCGAGCACCATCTCGCGGAGGAGCTTCTCGAGCTTCTCCATCTGCTCGTCGGCGCGCAGGTTGCCCCGGTTGCTGCGGGCCTTCGAATAGCTTTCCATCCCCTGATCCAGGCGAATGAGCACGTTCTGGAAGTCGCGGCGGCGCTGTTCGGCCTGTTGCAGCGTGAGTTCGCGCGAGGCTTCTTCGGGGGCGTCTTCGGTGCGCAGGGTGGTGGGGGAAGAAGCGCAGGCGGCGAGCAGGAGCAGGGGCAGCGCGAGGCGTTTCATGCGGCGTGTTTGGGCAGCGAGGCGGCGGGTGGTCTGGCCCCGATCGTGGGGCGTTGTGGTCGGGCTTGGAAGGGAAGACCCCGCCAATCCTTCCCTGATTCGGCTCGGGGGGCCGAGATTCGGTGCCTGGTTCTGGTGCTGCTGGCAAGCTTGGGAAGCTGGGGCTGGTCTTTTTCTCGGCCGGGAAGGATGCCCCAAGGCGTTGCAGGACAGCAGGTTATGTAATGTTCGGTGCCGAAGCCGCGCGCCGGCCACGGCCCCGGTGGATCCTTGGGCAGTGCGTTCCTAGCTTGTTGCCGATGACCAAGCCCACCGCATCCCCCTTTGAAGGCCCCGTACACCGGGTGCGCGTGCGCTACTGCGAGACGGACCGCATGGCGGTGGCGCACCACGGTAGTTACGTCGCGTGGTTTGAGGAGGCGCGCACCGAATGGATGCGCGCGCGCGGCAAGACCTATCGGCAGATGGAGGATGAAGGCAATCTGCTGCAGGTCGTGCAGTTCGTCTGTGGCTATCACAAACCAGTCGACTACGACGAAGTGGTGTCGATCGCGGTGCGCGTGAGCGAGGTCAGCAAGGTCTCGGTCGTGCTCGAATACGAATGTCGCCGCGATCGTGACGGTGCGGTCTGCGCGACGGGCTCGACCAGGCTCGCGTGTGTGGGGCGCGATGGCAAGCTGCGGCGGTTGCCGGAGGAGTTGACCGCCTAACTGGTCCGCGGTGAGGACAACCCCGGCACGTGTGCGACGCGAGTCTCGCGCGATCCACGCCGAGGTTCTCTGATGCCGGGGTGGAGATGCGGCTTCAAGGCAAACACGTCAATCGGCTACACGCACGTCGCGCTCACGCCGCGTGCCCTGCGACAGTCACCGTCTGATCTATCGGAGCGCATCCGCGAGGATTGCCTGGATGCGTTCCAGCGCCGTGCGCAGTTGCGTCCGTTGGCGTTCGCTGTTCTGCACCATGGCCACGATGCCTGCGAGTCCGTCCACATCGCCCATCGACGGTGCCGTTCCTGCCTTCGGTGGCCGCCCCGGTCCGCGCTTCGGTGCGCCGCCCATGCGCGCCTTCACGTTGTAGGCCAGGGCGGGAGTGCATCCGACCTTTTGCACGATGTGGGGGATGCTCATGCCTGCAGATAGGAGGGTGCGGATCTGGCCGGACTTCGAGGTTGCATCGGGTTGGCGGCCACGTTTCTGGGTGGTTGGTGTCATGGCGCAAGCTTGGCTTTTCGATTTTCGGATGCAATCGGAGTTGACCCGTGCCAATCATGTTTCTTTGGCAGAGGACAGCCCTGTTTGGCAATTGCAGAGAGGGGTAATTAGAGGAATCATGAAAATCGCCGAGATTCCAGTTAAGAACGGTGGCCCTTGGGGATTCTAGGGCGCGCTCCTGTCGCCGGAGTGCAGCCGTTCCCCGAGTTGTTCGGGCGGCCAGAAACTCGCAACGAACGGAGTGTCGCATGGAAGCTGCGCAGTCACGGGAAGAGAGTTGGGGACACGATCGAGTCCTTGGAGTTGATGGCCGTGAACAGGGGGCGCTATGAGCTCTACCCCGAACGGACGGGAGGGGCGTATCCGGCCCCTCGTCAAGCGGGAGGATGCCGCCGAGGCTGAGGCGTCGTCGGGGCAGGTGCTGCCGATCCCTGCGCAACAAGTTGCGCCGGTAACCAGTTCCGGTTCGCTCATGGATCATGAATTGCACTCTCGTGCAGAGGGTGAGCCGAGCGAGGAATCCCCTGAGCTAGGCCCAGGCGGGGAGGAGTTCGGGCTGGTTGGCAGGCAGCTGCCCGCGTTGGCCGGAAGCGCTGGAGGGGGACTCGTGGTGCCGTCGAGCGCCCAGATGGAGTTGATGCTGGCCCAGTGCAACGACGCAGAATCCCTGGCGAACCTCGAGAAGGCTGCGGCGGCACTGCAGGCGTTTGCCAAGCACCACGACGCGATGAAGTCGCAGCTTGCGGAGATCTCGGCATTTCACATGCGAGCACGCCGCAAGCTAGGTGTGCTATTGTCTCAAACGGTCAAGCATGGCGGAGATAGAGCAAGTTCGCACTGTGCGAACTTGCTCGAAGGAGCCGCGCCGAAGTTCGTTAACAAGGACGCCTCTAGTCGATACCAATTGCTGGCTGCGATCCCCGAGGATGTGTTCGAGCACTTCCTTCGGGCGAACATCGAGAAAGGCAGGGAATCCAGTTTCCGAAGCGCCCTGCAACTCGCGCACCCGACGAACGCGGTGTCGGTCAAGAAGCGCTCCCCCAGAGTGCGCGCTGACGCTGGGGGAATCCCAGCGGCGATTCTGGAGTGTGTAGATCGAGCCCTTGGCGATATTGACATCTGCGTGGGGCCCCGAGTCGTCAAGTGCCGCAAGCACCTCACGTCCGGCATCCTCAAGGAGGGTGACTTGCGCGGGGTGGTGTTCATGGCGGAGTGTCACGAACCAGGGCGCTGGCTGCCAGTGCTGTTGGCGATGCGGAAGTCGGGCAAGCTTGATCAAATCGCGGTTCTCGTGGGGTTGGAGCCCTGCAGTGCTTGGTTTCGGGATGCGTTGCGGGGCGCGTGGCAGATCGGCACCTTGCCGGATGCGGCGTGCCTGATTGCGCATCATGGGCGACCGGAGGCGTTTCGGGCGGTCATGCACGAAATGGGTGGCGTGGCGTTCAGGGCATGATGTTGGCAAATCGAAAGCGCTCCCTCTTCGTTCGGACGGGGTGGGAATCCCCACCCTTCTGCACCGAGAAGTGATTCGCGGGTTTCCACCTGCGAGGCCGTTCAGGCCGTTGCATGGGGCTTTCAATAGTCGGTCTCGTTACGCAGCATGGCGCACAGCACGTCGAGTAGGCGATCTGCGACCGATCGGACGGCTACTTCTTCAGCGGAAACGCGGACCTCGCGCCCCATGGCCGCATTCGCTTCGAGCGTTGTGGAATCGACGGCCACGGTCTTGCCCCTCACGAGCTTCTTGTCGAAAGCCATTTTCAGAACGAAGGCGAATACCCGCTCGATCAGCTCATTCGGCATGCGCTTGCGAATCACCGTCAGGCTCGAGTGATCGGGGCTGGACTCCGTTGGCAACAGACCCAGGAAGCTGCGCAATGACATGCTGTCACTGCAGCGCCACACGATCCCGCGCTGCGAATCGATGCCCTCGAAGTAGCCCACGAACAGCATCCGAAAGAAGACGCCCGGCGGGATACCAAGCCTGCCGCCGTCGCGATGCAGCGGCTCGCACAGCCCCTACACGTAGGCGTCGAACTTCGCCTCGGCGAGGAGTTTGTTAAGCGCAACGTAGAACGGGTGCCCCGGGGAACGCGGCATGTCTGACGCCGCAACGAATAGGTCCTTCTGCTTCTCACTTGTCCACTTGCCGCGTGCCATGCGGGTATCCTCTGCAGACTTCTGCGTGCAAGCCGTTTCGAGTGGTTGGACAAACTCGACTTTTCAACGGGCTGCTAAGCCCCTTCGCCTGGCACCCGGTCGCGGTTTACTCGGCCGAAGCTAGACCAAAAGCGACGTTTTGAACGGGCTGCTAGAAAATTCGCAACTGACGTATTACAATGCCACAGGGCGAACAACCCGCAATTGGGCGGGCCTTGCCGTTTTCGGAATCGCAATGGCATACAAAGGAATCGTTACCGCCATAGCAGCTGTCTTGATAGCAGCTGTTTCGCAGGTCCAGTTCTCGGCCGGCTTGGTGGCTGTGTCGTCGCAGCGGCTGGGTGAGATACGTGTCGGCTTCGACGGGCCTCCCGGTGCTTTCGCCGGTAAGTGCCAGAATTCGGCTTGCAACACGTGTCAAGAGAACTTCCTCCTGGAGGATGGCACCGCCTTTACCGGATACTGTAACAGCGTCTTCGCTGTGAAAATGTGCGTTTATGAGCCTTCGCAAACCTGCGCTTCGAACGGCGTGCTGCAGAGCTGCAATGAAAAGTACGAGTGCGACTCGTGCGATCCGCCGACCGGGTGTACAAAAATCGTCGGTAGCTCGTGCAAGACGAAGCAGTGCTAGAGCCTAAGGGTTGTGCATGAACAAGTGATCAGTTGCGACGAGCGGCCGTTGCCGGTAGTGATGGGTAATTGCGTCTTGGCTTTGGCCGGTGGTGCTCCATCTTCGACAGTATGCCGCGCACTGTGCTCACTTGTTGTTGCGAAAGCCCTTACTCCGTGAGCGTTAGCATCGTAGCTTCCGTTTGAGGTGGGTTCGTGTTCCTCGCGAACCGTCTACAAAAGAAATGCAATGTCTCTATCATCCGCCTTTGCAGTGGTTTCTCTTGTCCTCGGCCTGAGGGTTGTGGCGCAGCCCCCGCAGGATGCTCCAGATAGACAGGCGGTAGTAGAGGCCGGCATCAGCGCGCTCGCGGGGCTGTACGACAGACAAATGTCCATGAAGATGGAGGTCATGCGATACTCAGTCAGCGATTGCAGCCCTTCGGATCTGCCAGAGAGATGGAAACAGAGCTTGCCATGGTTCGCGGAGTCAGAAAGCAGGCCGGAGATAACTTTCTACGAATCATGGAATCGCGGGTGCTTTGCGGGAGTCTGGATCGCCGACGAGTCAATAGGGCATAGGCCACGGTGGGTCGCTGAGTACTTCGATGGCGTGAAAACCGTGAATGTCAAGTTGGATGGCAGCAGCGCGATTACTAGGGGCCCAGGCTATCATAACGGCGGAGTGGGAGTTTGGCCTCATGCTATTTGCGGCGTTCTGGGCGCCTCTAACCTCCTGCAGATTATTCAAGAAGCTGAGGATCGCGGCGCATTGCTCTTTGTGGGCAACTCCATCGGGCTGAGCCTGCGTGCTACCGACCGTGACGGGGCCGCGTGGGTGGTCAGTCTGGTGGCGGACCGTGAGTTTCCCCTTGTTGGTTACCAGCAAATTCGGAAAGATGGTCAATTGGGATGTGAGTTTCGGGTTTGCCAGTTTGACGCGAGCGGATGGCCGGAGCGCGTAACTCGGACGGAGCTCGTTCTTGATAAGCGGGCAGGAGCGGCTCGCGCCAACTACGTTACGACGCACCTTCGCGTCAAGTTTGTCGGGGGAGCGGTCGTGACTGGCGCGCAAGTATTGGAGGACGCCGAGGACTGTAGGCTGATGTGTTACGGCGCGGAGAACTACGCAACGCCGAAGTCATACGATCAGCTGCTGGTGGATCAGTGCGTCGTGCTTCGATTGACCTCGCGTGACGAAAGGCGAGTGATCTACGACCCAAGTAATTCTCCAGCCTGGCAGTACGACGAGTCGCCGTTGCTGAGCAAATGGGAGCAACTTTGTAGTGTCGTCTCGCCGGATGCTTGGCCCAAGGAGGATTGGCCGACAAGAGATGCTGCCGAGCTGCACAGCGGAAGGCTCAGCACGGAGAAGGGGTGGTGTGGGCAAGCGTGTGTGGCGCTACTGTTAACGCACGAAGGCGTAGCATCGGCCTTTTCCCGGATGTGTGAGCAACTTCCTTCGAGAGAGGTGGCGCTCTCAGAGTTGTGTTCTGCGGCAGCGCGAATTGGTGTCCCTTTATGCGTGGTAGATGCGAGCCAGGAACTGTGCGAGACTCTTGACCAGCCGTACATTGTGCACGTCAAGGCCGTGGATGCTAGCGTGGCTGACCACCTTCGAGTGGTGTTCCCCGGCGTTCGGAGCATTCTCTGGGATTCGCTCAGCCGTCAAATGGTCTACCGACCGTCGTCGGATGCAAAGACCATTATCATCACCCAAGCAAGCATGCATAAGTTGGCGGTTGCCGCGGAAGAGTATGTCGGTGCGCGGACGCGTGCCGCGGTGTATTGCATATGCAGCGGCGCCATCGCGACTTTTGGCATATGGCTTTGCCGTGTTAGGCGCAGGGCGCTCGCGCGAGTGGGGACACCATGAACGCATTGGGATCGTTGGCAGCACTGGTCGTCTTGATCGCAGGTCCCGGTTGTGGTAGGGCCCTGAATTCGAAGATAGTGGTCGAGCCGGCCGACCTTAGTGTTGTCGTTAAAGGCATGGGCAAGCAGGTCGACGAGAGCGTTCGGTTGACCAATAGGGGTACCGCGCCGGTGACTTGCACGGTGGGGCCGGCGAACTGCGGGTGTCTGATGCTAACGCCTCCTCGAGTGACTCTGCTGCCGGGTCAGAGTGTGCCGATTCAGATTCGCATAGACTCCAAAGTTGCTGGTGTGCAGACGTACGTGTTCCCGGTACGTGGTGGCGGGGGCGAGGTGTTGGCTGAGGGCCGGGTAAGGCTCAACGTTTCAGGCGGCCTTCTCTCGAAGCCCCGCGGACGAGCGTCCGTCTACGTAACTGCGCTCAGTAGCGGCTGCGCATTTATTATCGAGTGGCACCGGAGTGGTGGTGGTGAAGGCGACCAACCGGATGTGCGGTCGACGGGCGGCGTCATCGCGGCGACGCTCAAAGAGCAAAGCACCGTTGCGGGGACAAACGGAAATGTGGTTACGGCCTACGAGATATGGGTGTCTCTGTGTGATGGCGCCCAGAAGATGGGCCGCGATGAGCTGATCGTCACTACACCAGATGGGTCGGAAATCAGATTGGCGTGTGCGGTAACTGTATCCAAATAGGGGTATGCAAAACACGGGGACGCAAAGACATGCACTTCATCCCGACCATCAGCACGCGGCAAGCATTGTGGAGAGCTTCTTCCGTAACTCGATGGCAATCGACTCAGGCGGCCAGCGTCCCGCAGCCCATCCATGCGATCATGGCTACATCGAAGTCCACAACGACGATCCTTAGGCCAAGCGTCTGTATGAAGGCCGCCGACGATATCCATGAGAACGTCAGCGGCGAACGCGCGTAACTCAATAAGGCTTGAACAGTGTGAATCACGCCACTTTCACGAAGTGTCTAGACATCGGCGCAGCCACTAGGTCGCCTCTTCATCCCGCTGTGCCTGGAACAGTGATGGCTATGAGGGCTTTTGGAGCTAGCGTTATTGTCTCTGGCGGAATGGGCTATGGAGGCGTTTGGGCCGCCAGTGGCGTGCATGATATTCGTGCCATGGCCAGCTTGGCGGAAATGTGCTTGGGGGTTTGGATTTGTCTTGGGCGTAGCTTTCTCGTTCCTCGGATTGCCGCATGCCTAGGCGCCAGTTTGTTTCTATGGCATGTTATTAGCTACAGTCTCGGCCTTAGCTGTGGTTGTTTTCCCGGGACGCCTCGGGGCTACGCGAGAGTTGTTGGGTTCAGTTTCGCCATGCTAGGACTGGTTGCGGGAATGGCTGTGTGGAAACGTGGGGTGCTTCTACGCCTCGCACGATGGCCATCGGCCGCTTGTGCAGTCTGCTTGGGTTGCGTGGCTTGCGGATGGTCATGGGTTTCGGGGGGGGCTGCAGGCGGAGTGCTACGGAAGTTCACGCCTGACCAGGGCAAGGTGCTATTGCTGGTGGCGGATCAGGCCTGTAGCCATTGCTTGGAAGTCTGGCAGTCGATCCAGGCGAACGGATCGGATGCAGGCGCGGCCTACCGCATAGTCGGCGTGTTCCCCGAGCCAATGGAGGAAGACGCAGTGGCGCCTAAGGATGCGAACATCACTTGCCTTGTGCGACAGGACTGGTACATGATCCTGGGGGGGGGGCTACCTACGTTTTGGGTCTACGATGGCAAACAATGGACTCTCTCGACGTCGCTGGAGGCGGCCATGGCGGCGATTCGGTGACCATTGGTTCTGGTCTAACGAATTTGCTACGAGGTGTATTGCTATGAGATTGAAAACTGGTGGACTTGTTGGCGTGGCTCTGCTTACATTGGGGGTGGTGTGTTTGGTGCGAGGCTGCCTTCCGGGGGTGGAAGATCGACCGCGACTGATGGGTGCCTCCGAGGACCATCGCCTTGCCGAAGGCAAAGAAACGGGGGCGGTTCTTACCAGTGAACGATCCCCATTACCCGTTCTAGGCTTGTGCAGGGTAGAGGTCGCGGTTCGCTGGGCTCAGTGCGGCAAGGCGGTGAGTGGGGCGTGCCTTGAATTGGTTCGATTGGGAGAGGGTGGGGGTGCGGTTAGTGCGAACTGGAGCGATGTAAGTGGTCTTGCGGCATGGAGAGCGATAGTGCCAGGAGAGTACGAAGTCAGATGCAGGCACCCAAAGGCCTCGCGGCATATTTCGGTGGCGGCTGAGCTGACAAGGTGTGACTGGCAGCTGCCAGAGCAGCGCGAACTAGTAGTTTGCGTAAGAGACACGCGAACCAGCGCTCCCATCGCCGGATCTCAGGTGCTTGCTTTTGAAGGCATGGGGAACAACAAGTCGAGACGCAAGTCTATTGACGGCCTTGGTGTTGTGGTGGGCACGACCGACGGCACGGGGCGATGCGTTGTAAGGGGCGTGTCTTTCGGCGAGGCGCTGAGCGCTTCGATGCTCGGTTATGATCGAGCCGATGCAGTTGAGGTCAGTGGCGGTCATGGCGGAGAGGGGCGAGATTCCGAGATCGTCCTACTGTGCACGCGCCGCGGCTCTGACCTTTCAGGTGTGGTTCGGGTGGGCAACCAGGTAGCAGGGGTTGCGGCGCACGTCGTGCTCATATGGTTAGGATCAGGGCGTGCAAGTTGGCCTGTCCGACAAATTACAGCGGACGCAGCCGGGGAGTTTCATGAGGGCGGCCTCGCGCCTGGCCTGTGGCTGGTGTGTGCGAAGGTTGATGGTATTGGTGTTGGCCATGAACATATAGACGTGGATAGCAGTGTCGGGGCGACGTGCAGGCTGGACGTCGGGCGGCCCGTATCCTTGGAGGGAGTTGTGCATTGCGCAGAACAGGAATCGGTGGCTGGCCTCGAAGTTTGCGTGGGGCCGTGGGTAGGTGGGCGAAACGTGTGGCTTCCTGCGTGGGCGTCTATCAAGAGTGCCGGCCAAATCGGGCAAAAGTTCACCTTCGGGGTGGCCCCCGGATTGTCGGAGGTGTCCCTGGTGGTGGACGGAGTATTGGTCCAGCGCAAAGGACCGGAAAGATGGGTTGCGGGGCAATCCGTATGGCTTGACCTTACCTTAGATCGTCAGATTCTGACGGGTGTTGTGGAGCTGTGGGACGGCCGGCCTTGTGAGGGTTGGTCTGTGCAGCCCAGGGTTGGCGGGATCGTGGTGCCCAGTGCGGAGACGGGGCGCATGGGTGAGTTTCGCATGGTTGCATTTGCTAGTGGAGTGTGGGATATAAACGTGTTTGAGCCTGGAAACACTACTGGTATGCCTGCGCTAAGCATGATGGGTGTGCAAGCAACTAGTGGCCCTGTGAGGTTCGTAGTCGATAGCCGCGAGTCGGCCAACGGCTCAATCGTCGGGAGGGTTGTGGGCGAGGACGGTGGAGTGCGGGGAGGTTGTAGAATTGTCATCGCGGGGGATGGCGGAGCTGGTGTGTGGCGGGGAGAAACCGACGAGGGGGGGGCGTGGGCTGCATCCGGCCTTAAGGCCGGTGTATATGAGGGGAAGTGTGTTTCGGCGGACGGCGTGTTGTACGACCTGGGAACTTGGGAGTTGGCGCCATTGCAGCAAGTGGCTACAGGCGACTACACGATCCGGACGCCAGGATGCGCCCGAGTCTCCCTTATGGCGGGAGGCGGCAAGTATTCAGAAAACTCTCGGTTAGCGGTTCGTCAGCTTCCGGCGGGGCATGTGTGCGGAGTAAGCACTGTGAAAGATGGTCGATGGGAGGTTACCCTCGCGCCGGGCCTGTATTCGTTCGCGATTACCGAAGGGGTCTCTGCCGGACAGTGTGTCGAAGTGTACGTGAATAGCGGTGCACCACAGGAT
The DNA here is from genome assembly GCA_020851075.1 of Planctomycetota bacterium. Lineage (GTDB taxonomy): Bacteria > Planctomycetota > UBA1135 > UBA1135 > UBA2386 > JADZDL01. The sequence continues at coordinate 38,200 of JADZDL010000168.1, forward strand.
GTGACTTTATGCTTGGTGGGGGGGGAAGAGTGCCGGGTTAAAATACTGAATGCCAGTCAGGGCTGGGGTGGCATAGTGGAATGGTGGCCATCTGGAGCAGGTCGTATGAGCCATTGGGTGTCGGTCGAGGGCGCTGCCGGAGCTGCCGGCTCTTGCGTCGTCCCATCGGGGCAATACGAGGTTCGTGTTAGGGTGGGTTCTAAAGTGGTGGCCACAAAGGTGGTTGACGTAATAGCTCATAAGCGAGATACTGTGATAGAGTTCACTTTACGGTAGTGCGCGTATTACGGCCGTGTGGTTCCGAAACTCGTGCGCCGGGTCAAGCTCGGTCGAGGAGGATGATCGATGACGTAGCAACGAAGGCGATCAGAAACTTCGAGATGGATCGCTGCAGGTAGCCAACCCTGTCCGGCCAAGGGCGGTCCCCAGCCGGAACCGAGTGATGCGCGAGACCAACGGCGACGTTGGCCGCGAAGCGTTCACAGGAAGTAGATGGGCCGTGCCACTAAGCCCCGAAATGAACCTACTGGCGAGAGCCGAGACCGTGAGTTTGGGTCGAAGGCAACAGGCAACACCCTGTTGGCGGGGCGACCGTCGCCACTGGGGTCTCGCCGGGGTCCGAGAACACGGCACGTCCACGAGCGATCCCCGGGAACCCGGGAAGGTTCGCAATCTCCACCAGAATGCAAGCGGTCGGGGGACCGCTGACCAAACCCCAGGCTCATGCGAGACGCTCCGGTTTCGCGTGGGAGCGAAGACTTCGGAGCACGGTGGTATCGCCAAGCGAAGGCAACGAAGCGCGGCGAAAGGGACGGCGAGCAATCGGAGCGCCTCATAGTACTGATGAAGTGGGGGAACCATCTCAAGGGACCCCATGGATGGGAGGAGGCGCCAAGTGATGGAGCCGTTGGAGGGAACGACGTCCGGGGCTCTGAACCCGATCGACGTCTCAACGAAACTGCAACGGATAGCGATGCTGGCGAAGATGGCGCCGAAGGCGGCACTGACGTCGCTGGCCCATCACATCGACGTGGCGTTTCTGGAAGAAGCGTTTCGCCGCACGCGGAAGGAAGGAGCTCCAGGGATCGACGGCAGCACTGCCGTGACCTTCGCAGCGAAGTTGCAGGAGAACCTGCAGAGTCTGCTGGGTCGGTTTAAGTCTGGCAGCTATCGGGCTCCGGCGGTGCGGCGCGTGCTGATTCCAAAAGGCAACGGGAAGACCAGGCCCATCGGTATCCCCACGTTTGAAGACAAAGTGCTTTCAGCGTGCGGTGACGATGGTGCTGGAGGCCGTGTACGAGCAGGACTTCATGGCCTGCAGTTTCGGCTTCCGGCCGGGGCGCTCCGCGCACTAGGCGCTGGAGGCGATGTGGGAGGGGCTGACGGCGATTCGGGGTGGGTGGGTGGTCGAGGTCGACATCAAGTCGTTCTTCGACAACCTCGACCATCGCCACCTGAGGAGCTTTCTGGACCAGAGGGTGCGTGACGGCGTGCTGCGCCGAATGGTTGACAAATGGTTGAAGGCGGGCGTGCTGGAAGGCGGCGAGCTGCGGCGAACGGAGTCGGGCACACCGCTAGGTGGCGTGATCTCCCCGCTGCTGGCCAATGTCTACTTGCACCACGTCCTCGATGTGTGGTTCGAGCGTGAGGTTCGTCCACGTCTCCGTGGCCAAGCGGTCTTGGTGCGGTACGCGGATGATGTCGCCATCGGATTCGCGGACGAGGACGATGCTCGCAGGGTGTTCGCGGTGTTGCGAAGCGGTTCGAGAAGTTCGGACTGCAACTGCACCCGGAGAAGACCCGGCTCGTGCGCTTCTCGCGGCCGCCCTATCGGTGGCAACCGGGCAAGAAGGGGAACTCGGCGTTGCTCGGATTCGAGCAGCCGGAGACGTTCGACCTGCTGGGGTTCACCCATCACTGGGCGCGAGCCACCCGTGGGGGCTGGGCGTTGTTCCGGCGGGCGGCGAAGGACCGCTTCCGGCGCGGGGTGCGTTCGATGTCAGATTGGATGCGAGACCATCGACACTGGTCAATCTTCGAGCAGCACGAGATGCTGAGTCGGAAGCTTCGGGGACATATGGCGTACTACGGCATCACGGGGAACTTCCGTCGCCTGGACGCCTTTCGAACCGTGGTCACCCGACTGTGGCACAAGTGGCTCGCCCGACGCTCCCAGCGGGGGCTGCCGTGGCCGCGCTTCAAGCGGTTGCTGGTCAGCTTTCCGCTGCCGCGCGCCGAGGTGGTGCACTCTGTTTTTCGTCGCGTAGCGAAGCCATCGACCTGAAGAGCCGGATGCGGGAAATCCGCACGTCCGGATCTGTGGGGGGCCAGGGCGCTCACGCGCCCTGGTCTACCCGACGGCCGATCCAGTGTTCTGTCGAATTGGCCAGTTGCCAGGCCCCGATGGCAAAAGTAGAACGCGGTCGGCGCGCCGACCTAGCAGACCGGTGGCCCAGCTCGTCGGTCCAAGGTCCAAACCAGCACTTCCCGATGCCCCAGGCCGTCAGGCCGTCCGTCGATAGCTGCGCAGCAGCCCGCCGAGTCGTTCGTGAGCTACCACCACATCACCCGTTGGCTTCTCGGTGGCGCTCGCCGTGAGCACGCAGTTGCCGAGACCTTGGTGCGGACGTTCGAGGCGATAGTGGTGAGCGACGAATTCCCTCAGGGCGTGCTGCAGGTGGTCGGCTCCAAACAGAATCAGCCGCTCGAGTCACTCTCTCTTGATTGATTGCGCGAATCGTTCGCAAATCGAGTTCATGTTGGGTGCCTGGACAGCAGTGTTGACCACCGTCACCCCGGCTTCCTCAAGGATGCGGCGGAACTGCGCGGTGAACTTGGTATCGCGGTCGAGGATCAGGAACCGCTTGTCGCGCAGGGAACCCCCACCGGGGTCGGTGAGGTTTCGCGCGACCTGCGCCATGAATGCGGCATCTGCGCTCGTGGTCACGCCCGCGATCTCGACGAGTCGGCTCGCGTGATGGATCACGAACAGCACGGAGTGCGTCACAAGCCCGCGTGCGGTCCAAACATCGACGGTGAAGAAGTCGGTGGCCGCAATCACACCGGCGTGCGCCTTGAGGAACGTGCGCCACGAGGTCGGACGGTGAGGGCTCGGGGGAACCCGCCGTCTCTCAGGGCCTTGCCGATCGTGGGCTTCGCGACGTTGTGGCCGAGCTTCTGCCTCTCGCCTTGGATGCGGCAGTAGCCCCGGCGGGCATTGTCCTTGGCCATACGGACGATCAGCTCGTGGATCGCCTTTGTGAGCCCTGGCCGGCCGACGCGGTTTCTCAGCGCGCCGCGTGAGTGCGCGCGAAGCCGAGCTTGCTCAGGATGCGCAGGCGTTCGTTTGCCTCGAGGCCAAAGCTCCAGGCCGCGATGGCGCCGGCCGCCGTCACTCCAGAGCCCATCGCGAACATCGTCGGCCAGTTGGTCACGACAAACACGCAGCCGAGTGCCCAGCGGGCGATGCCCATCGCGCTGAACACGAACAGTGCCGGCGGCAGGATCGCGAGCAAGAACGTCGTGTAGGTAGTCTCCAGGCGGCGTGCGAGGTGGCGAGGTTGCACCCAGACGTGCACGACTACAGCGGGGATGAGGGTGCCGAGGGCGACGCCGAGATTGCCGAGCCAGTAGGCGCCGGGGATGCTCAGCACGACGTTGGCGACCGCCTCGGCGATCGAGAGGCGGGCGAGGAAGCGCACTTCGCGCATGCCGAAGAGCACCTGTTTGCCGCACGCCATGGCGCTGCGTAGCAGGGCGGCGAGCGCGAGTACGCTCATGACTACCGCACTCGAGGTGTACTCTGTGCCGAGTAGGTACTTGGGGTCTGTCCACACCGCAATGAAGTCCGCCCCGAGCAGGATGAGGCCCGAGCCAATGATGGTGGCGAGCAGCAGGATCAGGCGCGAGCCGGTGAGCCAGACGCGCCGCAGGCTCTCCTGATCGCGCCCCGTGTCGAGCGTGGTCGCGTGTGGCGTCAGCGTCCAGGCCACCGAGTTGATCAGGCCCAGGTAGTGGTGGATGAAGCTGCTGCCGAGGGAGTAGTAGGTGACAGCGGTCCGGCCGAGTGTCAGCTGGATGACGAGCGTGTCCGTGTAGAGAACGAGTCGGTCACTGATGCTGACGAGGAAGCTGAAGACACCAAACCCGAACAGTTCGCGCAGTGTGGCGCGTGAGGCGTGGCGGGGGGCGAGTTCGACGCCGGGCAGCAGGCGCATGGCGACGACCGCGCGCACCAGATGCGCCAGCAGGCCCATGACCGTGGTGATCCAGGCGAGTGCGACGATGCCATGGCCGCGGCTGAGGAACCACCAGTAGAGCGCGTTCGTGATCAGGCGCTCGCCGACACCGATGATGTTCGCGAGGTCGAAGCGTTCGCGCGCTTGAATGGCGCCGCCGAAGATGGCGAGCGGGAACGACAGGGCGACGCCGATGCCGATGACCAGCACCGCCTCACGCAGATCACCTTCGAGCTTGCCGTCCTCCAAGAACAGGCTGTCGCCGAATGTCGCCAGCAGGATCGTGCAGGCGACCAGCAGCACCGCCATGGCGCCGGTCATTGCGAGCGCGGTGCTGAGCGTGCGACTTAGGGCTGGTTTGTCACCGCGGCTCCAGTGCCGAGTCACAGACTGCGAGACGGCCGAACGGATCCCGAGGTCGAGAATGCCGTAGTAGCCGGTGACCGAGACGATGACGATCCAGAGGCCGTAGTCGGCATCTCCGAGCCCGTCGATCGCCAGCGGCGTCACGAGGATCGCAAGCACCAGCGTCACGAGGTAGCCTACGGCATTGCTCGCGACGTTCTTGGCGATGGTTCTCATCGCGCCCATGCAGGCCTCCGGTTCGTGCCGCCGACCTGCCGAAAGACCCGTGCCGTAGTTATCGCCTCATGCCTGTGACTTCCGAACGAACGCCCGCCGCGGGGCCCTCGCCGAAGGGTCTGCGCATCGCCATCGTGAGCTACTACGCACCGCCGCAGCCGGCGGTCGCAGCGCACCGGGTCTTGCGCCTGTCGCGCACGCTGCTCGCGGCTGGCCACGAAGTGCATTGGGTGACACTGGACGAACGCAAACTGCTCGAACGCGACCAGACACTCGCCGATCTCGTGCCGGCGGGTGTGGTGCGCCATGGGTTGGGCGGGCCGACGCTCGCGTCGTTGCCGGCCGCGCGCAACTTCGTGGAGAAGGTGCTGCGCACGTTGTACCACAAGTTGCCGCAGTGGTTGGCGCTGCCCGACAAACACGTCGAGTGGACCTTCCGCCTGCGCCGGCAACTGCCGAAGCTCGCCGTGCAGCACGGTTTTGACGTCGTGCTGATGACCTGCGGGCCGCATGGTCAGATCCTGTCGATTCCGCAGTTGCGCCGCGCTGCGCCCAAGGTGCGCATCGTCGTCGACTACCGCGATCTGTTGACTGGCAATGCCTGGACGAGCCGCGACAGCAGTCGTGTGCGGCAGCGTCTGCAGGCGCGCGAAATGCAGATGCTGAGCCTCGCCGACGCCGTGTTCGTCAATTCCGAGGAGGCGCTGGCGAGCTTCCAACAGCATCTCGGGGCTTTGCCATGCCCCGTACGCGTGATGCGCAATGCCGCCGATTATGGGCTGGCCGCCGAGATTGACCGGCGCTGGCCGATTGCCCCGCTCGGCGAAGGTTGCCACCTGGGCTTCTTCGGCACGATCTTTCCACGCCGTCGTATGGTGCCCGTGCTCGAAGCGATGGCGAAGTTGCCGCCGGCCGTGCTGCGCAACACCACGCTGCACATCTACTGCGATGCGCGCGATTCGCGGCAGCTGCTCGAAGAGGACCTGCTGCAGGTTCCCGAGGTCGTGCGCACGCGCGTGCTGCGCCACGACTACCTGCCGTTTGTGGAAGCGCTGCGGGCGATGCGCTGGATGAGCGCGCTCGTGCTCGTGAACGGCAAGGAGACCGCGGACAACATCTTCGTGCCCGGCAAACTCTACGACTACGTGATGGCGCGCCGTCCGATCCTGTTCGTGGGCAACCGCGGGGATGCCTGGCGCATCGTCGAAGCGGCCGCCGGAGCTGGTCGCTGCTATACGTATGACGAAGGGGAGCAGTTTGCGGCCGGAATCGCGGCACTGCAGCAGCGTCCCGCGGATCTGCCGGCTGCCGAGGACTATGGCTGCGAACGCACGTTTGCGCCGCTGCTCGATTGGCTGCGAGCTTTGCCGGTTCCTGGCCGCGCCTAGCGCCAGTCGAGCACGGAGCCGTGCCGTCACGGGCGGGATGCCCACCAGGTCTCGAGCACGTCGACGATGCGATCGGCGGTGTGGCCGTCCCAGAACTCGGGGATCTGGTAGGTGCCCCGTTCGCTGTGGGCGAGTGCTGTTTTGGCCAAGGCGACGATGCGTGCCGGGTCGGTGCCGGCGAGCACGTTGCTACCCTGCGTGATCGTGATCGGGCGCTCGGTGTTCTCGCGAATCGTGATGCAGGGAATGCGATGCCACGTCGTCTCTTCCTGCAGGCCGCCGGAGTCCGTGAGCACGAGCTTGCAGTCGGCGGTGAGCTTCAGGAAGTCGAGGTACCCGAGTGGTTCGGTGAGGATGAAACCCTGCAGCTTGCTGCCGGTCGCGGCGAGTCGATCGCGCGTGCGCGGATGGCACGGGAAGACGAGCGGCAGGTCCTTGGCGATCTCTTCGAGCGCGCCGAGGATGCCGCGCAGCACTTCGGGCGAATCGACGTTGGACGGGCGATGCAGCGTGACGATGCCGTAGGCGCGCCCTTCGACGCCGAGGCGCGTCTTGATGTCCGAAGTGCGCGCGCGCTCCAAGTGGCAACACAACGAGTCGATCATGATGTTGCCGACGCGGTGAATGCGCGATTCGGGCACTCCTTCGGCGCGCAGGTTTTCATCACCATCCGGCGACGGTGTGAGCAACAGGTCGGCGAGGCAGTCGGTGACGAGGCGGTTCACCTCTTCGGGCATCGAACGGTCGCGACTGCGCAGGCCCGCTTCGACGTGTACGACGGGCACCATGAGCTTCGCGCAGACCAGCGTGCAGGCGAGCGTCGAGTTGACGTCGCCGACCACGACCACGACGTCAGGCCGCAGTTCTTGCACCACGGGCTCAAACAGCGTCATGACCTTGGCGGTCTGTTGCGCGTGCGAACCCGACCCGACCCCGAGGTAACGATCCGGCACCGGCAAGCCGAGATCGCGAAAGAACGACGTCGACATGTTGTCGTCGTAGTGCTGGCCCGTGTGCACCAGCATCGAGCGGTGGCCCCGGCGCGTGAGGCAGTGGACCAGCGGTCCAGCCTTCATGAAATTGGGGCGCGCGCCGACGACAGTGAGGACTTGCACGGGGAACGGGCTTGCGGAGGGGTTTTGAGGGCAAGATGTCTACCACTGCGGGCATCGCATTCCAGCCTCGCATGGTCGAACCCACCTGCCGGGAGCCACTTCGATCGGAATCCGGGCGATCCGGGCTGGAGTCGGGAGGGCTTTCGCCCGGTTGCCCCAACGGATGCGCCGGTTGGCTAGGATTCGCGCTCCCTCCTCCCTTCCTTGCCAAGGATCCCCCGCATGAGAACGTTGCTTTTTTCGACACTGCTCGCCTTTGCCGGTGCCGTGTCGGCCCAGAGCCCACTCACGACGACCTTCACGTCCAGCACCTTTCTGGCCGCTACGACTGGCGTGACGGTCTACTTCGATCTCGACGTCCACACCGCCGTCGACGTCACCCAGATCGACGCCAACTTCTATGGTGCAGCCGGACCGCAAGTGCGCATCGAAGTATGGGTGCGCAACGGGACGCACATCGGCAACAACTCGTCGAGTGGCGGCTGGACGCTGGCGGGCGTGTCCAACACGGTCACTTCCAATGGGCGGAACGTGGCCACACCATGCCCGTTTGCGACGCCCTTCCGCCTGCAGCCAGGCATCAACGGCATTGCGGTCCAGCACTTTGGTGCCGGGGCCGCGTACACGGCGGGAACGGGCGTCGGGGCGATCTACTCGTCCACGGCCGAGATGGACTTCCTGCAGGGTGGTGCGAGCAACCCGCCGATTTTTGGTGGTACCCAGAATGCGCCGCGCGTGATGAACTGCTCGATCCACTACACGCCGATCGGTGGTTTTGCGACGGCGGCGCCATATGGCAGTGGCTGTGGTGGGGTGGCCAACTACTCCTCGTACTACGAGAACTTCCCCTCTCGCACCTTTGACCTCGGTGGCAGTTCCACCACCGTCAATTCCCTGCATCACATCTGGACGCCGACGGGCTATCTCGTGATTCCGGGCAGCGGCTCGTGGTTTACGCCGACGAGTGCTCCGCTCGGGCTCGCGGATAACAGTGTCTCCGCGCCGCAGCCGCTCGGCTTCTCGTTCACGCTGCCGAACGGCATTCCGACCACCGATGTGTGGATTTGCGACGACGGATATCTGTGGCTCAACGGTGCCGGCATCGCGGACTTCACGCCCGCGGTCAACGAATTGCTGACGCAAGGTGCGCGACTCGCGCCGTGTTGGATGGCACTGCAACCGACCGGTGGCGCAATTCACTTTGACACGGACCCGGCCAACAACGCTGCGTACATCACGTGGCTCAATGTTCCGGAGACCGGCAATGCGGCTTCGACCATCACCATGCAGGTGGCGTTGTTTGGCAACGGCGACTACGAGTTCCGCTACGGCCAGGAGTCACTGAGTACGCAGAGCAATACGTTTGCTCTCGTCGGCATGAGTCCCGGTGGCGGTGCACTTGATTCGGGCAATCGTGATATCTCGGCCACGGTGCCGTTCCAGACGGCGCCCGATCTCGTCACGCCGGATCTGGTCCTGGCGGCCTCGGCGCGCCCCGTGATCGGCACGACGATCTCGCTGGACACCACGAACGTGCCCGCGAGCAGCGTGCTCGGCGCCACGATCTTCAGCCTGACCAAGTTGGATCCTGGCATCAACCTCGCTTCGCTCGGTATGCCCGGGTGCGAACGGTATGTCGCGCTGGATGCCACGGTCGTGTTCTTCCCGGTCGGCGGTGTTGGCAGTCAGGCGTTTGTCGTGCCCAACAACACGGCCTTCGTGGGTGTGATCGTGACGGCGCAGTCGGCGTGCCTGGTTCCCGGCCTGAACCCGCTGGGCGCCATTACGAGCAATGGTGTCGAACTCGGGCTCGACACGCTCTGACCTGTCGCTGCTGGATCCGTGCAGAACGGACCTTGCCGGGGTGTCGGCGCAGCGAGAGAATCCCCACCATGCGAGAGGCCAGAGCATGGTGGGCGTTCGTCGTGCCGTTGTCCGTCATGGCGCTGTCGGGTGCAGCAAACCACCTGGCGGCGCAAGCTGAGGCAGCCGCCGCAGCTGACGCGCCAAAGGCCGGCAAGTACTACGTGCTGCATGGCCATGGCGTCGACGCGGCGGTTGCCGAACCGGCGCTCGCTGCCATCGAGCGCGCCTGGCCCATGGTCGCCAATGCGCTGGGTGTTCCGGACGCGGTGCCGAAAGCGCCGCTGGCCGTGCACCTGTACCGCACGGTTGCTGGGTATGAGGCCGCCGACCAGCAACTCACCAATGGCAAGTTCCGCCGCAACATGGCGATGAGCCACTGGGGCTCGAAGAGTTCCCACGTGGCGTTGCAGCCGCCGTGCAGCGACGAAGCGCTGCGCGCGCTCGGCCTGCCTGGCATCACGGTCGAGCTGCTCGCGTGGGAGGCGGCGCACCTGGCGCGCTACGAGCTGTGCTCCAACTTCGAGGACCACCCGGATTGGTTCGTCGATGGCCTCGCTTCGGCGGTGGGCCGGGCGGTTTGCGAAGTGACCTACCCCACGGGCGGTGTCGACAGCCTACCGACGATGGCGTCGGACTTCGTGATCGTGCAGCGTTTGCTGCAGCAGAAGAAGCTGCCGCCGGCGAGTGCGATCCTCGCCGACAGCATCGAAGATCTCGACTTCGGGGCCCGGTATGCAGTGCGGGCCGTGTTCTGGCGGTTTCTGCAGAGTGATGGCTACAAGGGCAAGCTCACGAAGCTGGTCGCCGCAGTGCGCGGCACCGGTGGTGGCAGTGGTTATGCGAAAACGGTGCTCAGCGCGGCGAAGTCCGTGCTCGGCAGCGGCGTAGAACGCGACTTCGTGGCGTTCGTGCAGAAGGCGCGCCCGAAGTGGGAAGAGCTCTACCGGTCGTTGTCCATGCACGGCAAGGAATGGCACCAGTTCGCGTTCCCCAATCGCAACGCAGTGGCCTGGAGCCTCGAGCCCGTGAAGGGCGGTCGCCTCTACGCCGGTGGCACGCTGCGCATCCTGCCCGGTGGCCGGCAACAGCTGAACTTCCTGTTTGGGCGCACCGAAGCCGAGGACTTCTATTCGCTCGCGTTCGTTGCCGACCAGGGGTTCACCGTGTTCCGCTTTGATGGCGCGAGCGGCGAATGGGCGAGCCTTGGCGTCGCCAACGCACCGGCGCTGCGCCTTGGTTACAGCGTGCCGTTTTCGATCGAATGCTCCGGCAAGGACCTGCTCGTGAAGCTCGATGCGCAGAGCTGGAACTTCGAGCTGCCCACCGCCCTGCCGAAGGAAGTGTTCTGGGGCGTTGGTGCCCAGGCTGGCAAGCAGGATGGGCCGGATGGTTCGGCCGGGGTTTGGACGGATCTCGTGGTCGGTGCGAAGAAGCGCTGATAGGCGCGCCGGCGCGGCCGCCGTGCGTTCGGAGCGGCAAGTCGTCTGATCGTCTGTTACCGATCCCAAGGCGAAGCTAGAGCCTTTGAGCTTCGCCATTTGCCACAACCAAGACCCCGGTCTCGTGGCACCTGATCTCCCCAGGGGGCGGAGTCCATCCCTACCAAAACGAAGGAGTCAGCAATGCGCGCGCGTGTCGTTCCAGGCGTCGTATTCCTTGTATCCGTCTTACCGGCTCAGTCTTACAGCTGGATTCAGTCCCCGGACAACGGTCACCTCTATGCGCTGACCCAGCCAGTTACCTGGCAGCAGGCGCACAACCTCGCGATTGCGGCCGGTGGCGAACTCGCCGCCGTGCGCACGAGCGAGGAGCACGATTGGGCCTATCGCACCTTCGGCGGTGCGCAGGCGGTCTGGATTGGCCTCAGCGATGATGGCACCGAAGGCACCTGGCGCCGCCCCGACGGCACCAGCGGCGGCTACACCAACTGGGCGCCCGGCGAGCCCGACAATCAGGGTGGGGCGCAGAACTGGGCGGCGATTTCGCCGCGCACAGGGCTGCCCCTTGGCGCCGACGGTCGGTGGCTCGACCTGGGCGCCAACTTCGTCTGCCCCGCCCTCCTCGAAGTCGACCCGCGCGAAGTCGGCCGCGCCGATCCGTTCGGCGCCGGCTGTGTGGGCACGAATGGCGTGCCGCGCCTCGAAGCGGTGAACGGCAGCGTGCCGGTGCCTGGGGGCTACTTCACGCTGAACCTGCAGAACTTGCCGTTGTCGCCGACCTTCGAGTTCTGCGCGCTCGGTCTGCCGCGAACCACGGCTCGCGACCTCGCCCCGCTGGGACTGCCGGGCTGCAACTGGTTTGTCGAAGAGATCTACTGGGTACTCGTTCTGCAGTCGAACGGCTCCGGTTCGCAGACGTGGTCGTTTGTCGTGCCACCGCTCGCCAACCTGCGCGGCGTGTCGATGCGCATGCAGGGTGTGGTCTTCGACCCCACCGTGAACACGACCGGCGCCACGGTCTCCAACGCGCTCTCGCTCGTGTTTGGCCAGGGCGTGGGCCCGGTCGCCGTGCTGGAGGATTTCGCCAACGACTCGCTGCTGGACCGCGCGAACTCAGGTGGCGAATGGACGGCTGGCGCGGGCACCTTTGCGCCGATTGGTGGCGATGGCCGCCACGGCACGTTTGCGCCCGAACTCGGCACTGACCTCGGGGTCATCGCCGGCAAGCAGACCTACGAATGGAACACCGACCAGATCGTGATTCCCGGCGATCGTACGCTCGATGGCCTGCCGGCGACCGTGACGGACGGGCGGTTCTACTTCGATCGCATGGTGGTGCCGGGCAACGTGCGCCTGCGCTTTGTCGGCAGCAACCCGCCGCAGTTCACGGTGGCGGGCGAGATCGATGTGCAGGGTGAGATCGACGTCGCCGGACGTTCGTTGACGACCTTGCCGCTCAACACGCAGCAGGCGGGGCAACTCGGTGCCGCGGGTGGCGTGTTTGGTGGCGCCGGTGGCCAGGGTGGCAACAAGTGCCTGGGCACCGGCTACCTGCCGATCTACGACGGTCGCCATGGTGAGGACGGGCGCCTGCTCGCGGGGCACGCGTACGCGAGCAGCGTTGTTGGCACCGGCGGTCGCGGTTCGAGTGTGTTCCCGACGGACGGCCTCAGCGCGAGCCTCATCTACCAGTTCCCGACCGGCGTCAACTACACACCTTCGGCGGCCGCGGGTGGTGGTGGCGGTGGCTCGTTCTTCGCTGGCGAGATCGGTCGCGTGGTGAGCAACAACCACAACGACCCGGTGCTCGGTGTGCCGCCGCGTCTTGACGCGATGGGACCCGCGGCGCCAGGCGGGGCGGCGCTCCAGCTGTTGCCGTTCCCGGCGTCCGGCGGCTTCACGAGGAGTTCGCAGCACTTCCTCGTCGGCGGTGCCGGCGGCGGTGGCGCCGGCAGTCAGGCGACGCTGTGCATTGCCGTGTTGAATCCGCGCACCTGGGCGCCGGGTGGTGGTGGCGGCGGTGGTGGTGGTGCGCTTGCGCTGCGCGCGGGCGATGCGATGCGCCTTGGTAGCTCGGGTCTGGTTGCCGCGAACGGCGGCAGCGCGGCGAGTATCTCGGGCGTCACGGCCACGTCGTCGCCGGCCCCGGGTGGCGGTGGTTCCGGTGGTTCGATCGTGGTGCAGTCGGGCCGCGTGGTTGACCTGCAGGGCCTCGTCGATGTGCGCGGTGGCGCCGGCGGCAACTTCAATCGCTTGGCGGGCTCTCTGCCACCGTCGGGTGCCGCGGTGCAGATCGCTGGCGGCAACGGCTCCGCGGGTTTCGTGCGCTGCGAACTGCCGCAGCTGCCGAGCGTGCCGTTGAGCCTGCTCGCGACGATGCAGCCGGCGCCGGTCGCCGACAACGTGGCCACGCTCGCCGAGAACGACGACCTCGTCGCGATGCAGTCGCGCTTCCGCGATACGCACGTGGCGCCTGGCCCGCACTACGTTCGCTACGAGATCGACGCGGACGTCGACGGTGTCGCGGTGCGCTTCAGTGATGACCCGGCGGTGTCGACGGTCCGCGCCCAGGTCGGCGCGCCGTTGCGGGCCTACTTCCAAGGGGCCACGCTCGATCCGGTCAGCGGCGATCCGGTCGAACTCGGCGCCTGGCGTCTGGCCGTGCGCAGTGTCGCGGGTGCTCCGGGCCTCGCTGCGGACCAGTTCCCGGCGTTCCGCTTCCGGCTGGTGTTCGATCGCACGCTGGCGACTTCGGTCGTCGTGCACCGCGTGGTCGTGGTCTACCAGCTCTGAGAAGTGGGGTAGGCCGGGCGGGCGGGCGGTCTCCCCGGCCGATTCTGGCTGGGTCTGGTGCCGCCGGATTTTGAACCGGCCATGGCACTGAGCCTTGCCGCGTGCTTCTGCGGCCCGCCGAACCCACCCCGCCCTCGCACCGCGGCCCCAATTCGCGTAAGTTATGCACCCCTGCGCGGGAATCATGGATTGGTTCCCACGTAGCGGCGTGCCCCCATGTCCCTCTCCCCGGAAGTTGCCTTCGAGCAGCATCGTGAGCGTTTGCTCTCGGTGATCTACCTGCGCATGGGCCCCAACCTGCGCGTGCGCATGGATCCCGAGGACATCCTGCAGGAAGTGGCGATCGAGGCCGTCAACTCGTGGAAGACCCTCTCCGACGAAGCGAATGCGGGCGCCTGGCTGGTCACGTTGGCGCGTCGCAAGGTGGCGCGCATCCTGCGCGACAACCTCGGCGTTGCGGCGCGCGATCCGCGGCGTGAGCATGCGATCAAGACCGATCTGCCCGTGGCGGATCGTCGGTCGGGGCCCGTCACGCATGCGGATCGCAAGGACCGCCTCGAGTTGCTCGAGGCCGCGCTCGAACGGCTGTCCGAAGATCACCGCGAAGTGATCTTGATGACCAAGATCGAAGGTCTGGCCGCGAAGGATGTCGGTGAGCGCATGGGCCGCAGCGAGAATGCCATCCATCTGCTGCTGAGCCGCGCATTGAAGCGCCTCGCGCAGGAACTGAAGCTGTGACCCAGGAATCGGCGGCGCGCGATCCACTCGACGAGAGTGGGCATTCCGAGGTGGATGCGGCGGCCGACGCGCGCATGGCCGACATGCTGCGTGGATCAACCTCCGGGGCGGAGTTGCGGCGCGAGCTGGTTTCTGACGACACCGAGCAGGCGAGTGATCTGCTCGCGCGGCTCGACGCGTTGGACTTCGTGCAGCAGGTCGTCGGTGGCTCGTCCGATGTGCCGACGCGCCTTGGCGACTACACGATCAAAGGCCTGCTCGGTCGCGGTGGCATGGGCACCGTCTACCTCGGTTGGCAGGAAGAACTCGAACGCGAAGTCGCGCTGAAGGTGCTGTCGCCGCACTTCTCGTCGGACTCGACGATGCGCAAGCGGTTCCGCGCCGAAGCGCGCGCGACCGCGGCGTTGCACCATCGCCACATCGTGCCGATCTACGACTACGGCGAGTCGCAGGGCATGTTGTACTTTGCGATGGAACGCGTCGATGGCATGAGCCTCGATAAGCACATCGCGGCGGCGCGGCGCAGTTCGCGATTGCCGATGGACCCGCTCGAAGCGTCGCGCCGCTTTGCTGGTGTGGCCGACGCGCTCGGGCTTGCGCATCGGCGCCGTTTGCTGCATCGCGACGTGAAGCCGGGCAACATTCTCGTCGGCAGTGACGGTACGTTGGCGTTGACGGACTTTGGCCTCGCGAAGGCGCTGGACCAGGCGTCGGCGCGGCTCACTTCGAAGGGTGGTGGGTTCCTTGGCACGCTGCACTATGCATCGCCCGAGCAGGCGCTCGGCCGCGAGCTGACGCCGGCGAGTGACCTCTATTCGCTCGGCGTCACGCTGTTTGAGGCCGTCACGGGCGAATTGCCGTTGCACGGCAAGACCACCGAAGCGCTGCTGCAATCGATCCTGCACGGCACGCCCAAGCGCCTGCGCGAGTTCCTGCCCAAGCCGCCGCGCGATCTCGATGTCGTGCTCGAGAAGTTGCTGAGTCGTGAGCCAGGTGACCGGTACCAGGACGGTGAAGCGCTCGCGCGCGATCTGCAGCGCATTGCCGATGGGGAGCCGATCCACATTCGTCGTTTGCCGCTGCACGTGCGCCTGTGGCGGCGTGCGCGCAAGAACCCGGTGCTTGCTGGCGCGATTGCGGCGACCGTCGTGCTGTTGTTGGTCACGGTGCTGTTGCTGAGCGTGTTGCGTCGCGAGACGGGCAAGAGTTTTGTGATGCGGCACCAGCAGAGCCTGGACACGATCGCGAAGACCATCGAGAACGAGGTCGGCGCGCCGTGGGGGCCACAACCGTTGCTCGTGGCGCTGACCGGTGTCGAGCACCCTGTGGTGCCACCGAGTTCGCAGGTGCTTGGAGCGCTCGATCGCGCTCACAAAGAGATTCCCGACGATGCGCAGGTCGAAAAGCTGCGCGTCGCCTACGTCGAAGATCCACTGCCGGCAGCGAGTTCGCTGCTGCGCGAAGGGCGAGCGTTTGAAGCCTTGCGCATGTTTGATCTGGCGATCTTTGATGCGATCGCCGCGCGCACGAGTGGTGAGCACGCCGTCGAGCTGCGACTGTTCCATCTCTACATCGGCCGCGCCGTGGCCAACCTCTCAGCCGCGGTCGGCCGGCTCACCGACGCACGCACCGACCTTGCGTTGGCATCCTGGCTGCGCCCTGGCGCGGTGTTTCCGCGCACCTTGCTCGATGTGATCGAGGTCGCCGACAACCCCGATGTCGAGAAGTCCGTGCAGCGACTCGAACGGGACCTTGCGCAGGCTTCGCCCGAACGCCTGCGCGTCGTCGGGTTGCTGTTGTGGACCGTCGCGGGCCTGCAGCCACCTCAGCAGGCCAACATGATGGACTTTGCGCTGGGGTATGCGAAGCGGCGACGCCTGCATGATTTCGCGCAGCGTCTGCTCGGCGCCGTGCCGGGAGATCTGGTCGCCTGCGGGCAGCCAACGGGCCTTTCGGCGCGATTCTCGGCCGCGGCGAAGGACGTGCTCGACCGGCGTAATGACCCCAATGCGCAACGCACTCTCGCTGTGGCCGCCGAGGCCGAGATCCTGCGCTGCGTGCATCCCGATTCGCCGCTGCAGGGTTGGCGTTCGGTGTTGCAGCTCATTCGTGATCCGCAACAGAAGGGCAACCTCGTCGACGCCGAGCAGCGCCCGCTGTCGTCGATGCTGCAGTTGGCCGCGTGGGAAGACCTGCTGCGGTTGCCGCTGCCGCGCGAAATGATGCCGCTGTGGTTGCCGCGTTTCGAAGAACTGCGCAAGAAGGAGCCCAATCTGCCGGGCATGCGTCGGGTGGCCGCGTCGGTGCACTATCTGGCGGGCAGTCCCGAAGCGGAGACGTTGATCATGGATTGGCTCACCGAAGCCGAGGGGGATCCCGCTGCGCAGCTTTGCCGCATGGCCTATCGGCTGCATGCGGGCGAACTCGAACGCGCCCTCGACGACGGCATGGTCGCTGTGCAGCAGTCGGTGGCGCCGGAGGAGACGCTGCGCGAGGTGGTTCGTTTGTGTGAAGACGCGGCGGCATTGGCGGATCAGGGCACGCGACAAGGGGTGCTCGCGATGGCGCAGTCGTTCCGCTGGTTGCACCTCGACGGCGGTGGGCCGCGGCCGGAGGTGCGATGAGCATCGACATTCCGCGCCATTATCGCCGCTCGGCCTGGCTGGCCGGGCTGCTGGTGCTGGTGGGCGTGGGAATCGCGCTTTGGACGCTGTTCTCGGGCGAACGTGCCACTCACGGTGCGCCATTGGCGGTGGGCGAAGTGGCCGGGTCACCAGAGGCTCCCGTGCCGGTGCCGCCCAAGCTGCCGTCGAATCCGCAAGTCCCGGACGCTCCCAACCCCGGTGCCTCGGCCGTCACTGCCGAGAGCGCGCCGGGCCGGCGCGTTGCGGGGTTCGTGCGGTTGCCGAACGGTCAGCCAGCCGCGGGGGCGACCGTCACTGCCCATCGCGCGTTGTCGGTCTGGCCCGAATGGCGCCGCGAACGCATCGCTCAGGCGACCACGCGCGAGGATGGAGCGTTCCAGTTCGGTCTCGATTCGCGGACACCCGTGCTGCTCGAGTACTCACATCCATCGTGGGCGGGTGGCCTCGTCGAAGTGGCGTTGCCCGGCGGGACGGTCGAACTGCAACTGCAGCGTGGTTTTGAGTTGTTCGGGGTCGTCACCAACGATCTCAACAGCCCGCTGGCGAACGTGCGCGTCGCGGTCGAATCGGTGCTCGCCGACCAACGCCGCGCGACCGTGGTGACCACCGCGGCCAACGGCCGCTACCGCATCGGCAATCTGCCGGCGGGGCCGGTGCGGCTCGTCGCGCGCCATCCGTTGTGGCAACCGGCGACGGTGCCGGTCATCGTGGTTGGCGCGACGAATCGTGTCGACCTCTCGTTCGATCGGCCGGCTTTGTCCGCGGTGCGCGGCAAGGTGCAGACGGCGATCGGCCAATCGCCGATTGCGGAGGCGACCATCGAACTCCTGTCGCCCAATGCCAAACTCGGCCTCGTCGATCCGGTTGCCGCCGTGACCGACACCAACGGCGCCTTCGAACTCACCGGGCTGTCCCGCGGCACGGTGCAGGCGCTCGTGCGGCATCCTGGGTATGGCACCGTGGTGCGCACGCTGGCGATCGGTGGCTCGGCAACGGAGCTCGTGTTTGAACTGCCACCGCGCCGCCCTGTGCGAGCCCAGTTGACCCTGAACGGAACCGCGCAACCGGAGTGGGTCGGCATGCTCGTCGGCATCACGGACACGGCCGGTGAGGTCGCGTACGGCACCGTTGACGATGCCGGGCAGGTGGAGTTTCCGGGGCGATTCTCGCCAGGTTGGACGACGTTCTCGTTGTTGCGCGGCGAGTACGCGTTCCAGCGCAGTCGAGCGTCGGTATTGAAACTGCGCCTCGCAGAAGGGGATGCCGAGACGATCGACTTGCCGCTGGTGCCGGCGACCCTCGTGCGCGGCAAGGTCGTGGATGAGCAAGGGCGACCCCTCGCCGGCGTTTTGGTGCAGCAGACGCGCATGTTGGTCGAAAGCGCGCGCTGGCTCGGAGATGCCGCGGTGTCGCTCGACGTCGGTGCGTTCGGCAGTCAGGTCGTGCAGCTCGTGGGTGGCGAACGGGACATGCTGCTCGCGATGACCGGCGCGGATGGCTCCTTTACGATCCGTGGGCAGCAGCCAGGTCCGTTGCTCACGCGATTTGACCTGCCGGGACGCGGTGGCCGTTGGTTGCGCATAAGGGTGCCGGACGACGAACGGCCGCTCGATCTCGAACCCGTGACGATGATGCGCGGCGGGCGCATTCTCGGCCGGGTGCTGCGAGGCACGACGCCGCTCGCTGGTGCGGCGGTGACGATCCTCGGCGGGGAATCGCAGACGATGGTCGTTTCGCGCAGTGATGGCTCCTTTGTGGTGGATGACCTGCAGGCCGGGGAATACCGCGTGCGAGCGCGTCTGCCATCAATGCCGACAGCGAGTGCCGAAGAGGTCGTGCAGGTGAAGGTCGACGAAGCGCCGCCAAACCTGCGCCTCGTCTTGCCGGCGGGCCGCACGGTGCGCGGGCTCGTGAGCGGCTCCGACGGGCAGCCGGTGCCGAGCGCGCTCGTCACCGTCACGGATTCCGTCGGGCAGCCGACCCTCACCGACCCGGCCGGGCGCTTCGTCATCGAATTGCCCGAACGCGCGATCCAGTTGCAGGTCTCGCTCGCGGATCGTTCGCGGCGCAGCCTCGTCGCGGTGCCGCGCTCGATGCGGGACGTCGAAGTGAAGCTCGACACACCGCCGCTCTGCACGCTGACGGCGCAGGTCTACGGCCTGCCTGGGCGCAAGCGGCCACCGGGAGCCTTGCTGCGCCTCGCGAGCCTCGAAGGTGGCATCGAAACCTCGGTGCGCACGCGCTGGGTCGAGATGGCCAACGGGGAGTTGACCTGGCCGCTGTGTCCCGTTGGCCGTGTGGCCGTCGAGATCCGTTGCGAAGGGTACGCCCCCTGGACGCTCGAGCGCGAGTTCGTCGCCAACGAAGAGCAGGCCCTCGGCGAGATCCTGCTCGAACCGGGCAGCCGCCTGCGTGGCCTCGTGGTGGATGGCGCTGGCGCGCCCGTCGCCAACGCGAGCGTGCTGCTGGGGGAGGAGGCAGACCTCGATCTGTTCGAATCGGCCGTGCGCACCGCGGCCGACGGAACGTTCGCCATCGGCGGCGTCACGACGCGCTCCTGCTCGGTGGTGGTGCATGCAGCTGGTTTTGCCGCGCAGACCGTGTTGTTGCAGTTGCCGCAGGATGTGTTGTCCCAGAAGCCCCTCGTGGTGAAGCTTGATGCGGGCGCCACGATTGCCGTCGAAGTGCAGGTGAGTGGCCGGTCGAGGACCGGTGGCCTCGTGCAACTGCGGCGTGCGGGCCGCGTGCTGGCGGTTGCCGAGGTGGATGAAGAAGGCCTCGCCGAGTTCCACAATCGCAGCCCAGGCCTCTACTCCTTGCAGCTCTACGGCAGCGCCGAGGTCGGGCAGGAAGTGCGCGTGGAAGCCGGTGCGCAGCGCGTTGCTGTGCGGCTGTGAGCGCCCGCCAGGTGTTTCCGTAGGCTTGTGCGGTCGTGCATTGCCTATGCCATGCCGGCGGGGCAAGCTTCCGGGATGCGCCACCTCGCGTTTGCCGGAGTCCTCGTGCTGGCCGTTGCTTGTGGCGGCAAGGTGCAAGAGCCGTTGCCCCAGGCCGCGAAGGGTGCTGCAGGAGCTAGCGCGCCTGCGACGTCGACCCAGCCGAGCGTGATCTCGGACGAAGAGCTCGCGGGTGAACTCGCCGTCGCGCGCGCTGGCTGTGCACGTTGCCACGAGTTGCCGGCCCCGGCAGCGCCGCGGCTAGCACCGCTCGCGGGCCCGGCGCTCGCGGCAGCGGCCCGTTGGCACGCGGCGGATGGTGGGCAGGAGTTCTTGCGGCGGCATCACGGCGGTGACGCGGCGCCGGATCTCGCGGCGTGGGTGCGCTCCCTCGCCGCGGCCGAACCTGAGCTCGCGACGTTCGCGGTGTCGCCAGCGGCGATGGCGCGCGGCGAAGTGCTGTTCCGGCAGCTGGCGTGCCAGGGTTGCCATGTGACGACCGAGCTGGAATCGTTGGCAACGCGCACCGATGTCCAGCACGTCGCGGCGTTCTTGCAGCAGCCGGCTGAACATCGCCCCGCGGCGGTGCACGACTTCCGCCTCGAAGCAGGCGAAGCGAACGCGATCGCCTCGTGGTTGTTGCGCAGCCAGGCCGCGCAGGAAGCGACCGCCGCGGTGCCGGGGTTTGCCTACGAGTGCTTCGAGATGAAGATCGAGTCGGACGCGTTGCCCGAACTCGATGGCAAGCAGCCGGCGGCGAAAGGGCTCGCGACGAAGCTGGACGCGACGGTGGCGACGCGCGAAGACCACTTCGCCCTGCGGTTCCAGGCGACGTTGCTGGTGCCGGCCGATGGCGAATGGAAGTTCACGTGCGGCAGCGACGACTGTTCGTGGTTGTGGATCGACGATGAGCTCATCGTCCGCAACGAGAATATCGGTCCGCATCGGCGGCGCAGCGGCAAGGTGCAGCTCAAGGCCGGGGCGCATTCGCTGCGGGTCGTGTTTGCTGAGGCAGCGGGACAGCAGACGCTCGAAGTGCTGTGGTCGGGGCCTTCCGTAAAGGAACAGGAGATTCCGGCGTCGAGTGCTTCGGCGACGAGCCGCGCGTTCGTGCCGCCGGCGCCGATGCCGGCGCCCGATGCGGCGGCGGTTGCGCGGGGCCGCGAGCAGGCAGTCGCGCGTCGGTGCGCGAGTTGCCACGCGATCGAGGGCATGACGGCGCCGGCTCCGGCAGCGAAGCCCTTCCTGTCTCTTGGCAGTGGCGCCTGTCCGCAGGTGGTGGGCGCGGTTTCCGTGCAACAGGCGGCGGCGAGTGCGCTCGGCAAACCGCACGACGACGCCAGCGAACTGCGTTTTGCGCTGATGCGCGACGGTTGCCTCGCGTGCCATGCGCGCGGCGGTGTGGGGGGCCTACCGGTGGTCGTGAAGCAGGGCCTCGCCGAGGTTGAGGACATCGGCGACGAAGGCCGTTTCCCGCCTGATCTCACGAATGTCGGCCATCGGCTGCGCAAGGCGTGGATCGAGAAGGTGCTTGCCGAAGGCCACAAGGCGCGCCCCTATGTGAAGGTGCGCATGCCGCGGTTGTCGGCGGCGAGTGCGCGCCGCTACGCGGACTTGTTTGCCGCGGTCGATGGGCGCCCGGGCGATGACGAGGAGCCGCCGTTCTCGCTCGAACAAGCCGAACTCGGTCGCCAGCTCGTCGGTGTCGGCGGCAAGAACTGCGTCACCTGCCACACGTTTGCTGACAAGAAGGCGCTGGGCCCGCAGGGCATGGATCTCGGCATGCAGTATGAGCGAGTGCGGCCCGCGTGGTTTGCCGATTGGCTCCTGCACGCGATCACGCTGCGGCCCGGCACGCGTATGCCGCAGCTCTGGATCGGCGGCGAAAACGACCGGCACGAAGTGGATGCGATCCGCACGTGGTTGTCCCTCGGGGCCTCCGCGCCGCTGCCGAACGGGCTCGCGACGAACGCTGGCCTCGTGCTCGAACCGAACGATCGGCCGCTGCTGCACGGAGCGTTCCTACCTGGGCTCTCGGCGCGCTGCATCATGGTCGGTTCGCCGCAGCGCACGCATTACGCCTACGACGTCGAACACGGCCGACTGGCCTGGCTCTGGCGCGGCGCCTTCGTGGATGCGTCGGGCACGTGGAGTGGTCGCGCGGGGCAACTCATCGAACCGAAGGGGGTCGATTGGCTCGTGCTTGACGACCTCCTCTTTGGCGAACCGGGCGCGGGCGAACCCAAACGTCGGGTGCTCGCGAGAAGCATGCAAGCGGACGGGCATCCGGTGTTCCGCGTCGAAGTCGGCGCTGCGGAGTTCGACGACGTTGCAGTGCCCAGACTCATGCGCGGTGGCAGTGAGGTCGTGCGCACGCTGCATTGCCGGCGCGGGCCGTTGCGGGTGGATTTGAGCGCGCAGTTGCGAGGCAAGGCGCGGTTGACCGTTGGTGGGGAACCGGCGGCTGCGAAGTACACGTTGCAAGCGGGCGAAAGCCTGGAGGTCGTCTACCAATGGTGATGTCATTCGCGGCGCTCTCGTTCCTGTTTGTTCCGCTGCCGCAGGAGCCCGCTTCGCCCGCGCCGGTGCCGGCGACTTCGGAGGTGGACGAAGCGGCCTACGTCGCGATCGTCGATGTGCCGTTGCCCAAAGACGTGGTGCTCGAAGTTGGTGGCATGGTGCAGCGCGGTGACGACACGTTTGTCTGCACGCGTCGCGGCGAAATCTGGCGCATCACCGGTGCTGGCGGGGCGGAGCCGAAGTGTTCGTTGTGGGCCGATGGCCTGCAGGAACCGCTTGGCCTCGTGGACCTCGACGGCTGGCTCTATTGCAGCCAACGTGGCGAACTTTCGCGCCTGCGCGACGCCGACGGGGATGGTCGCATGGACCAGTTGGAGACCGTGGCGCAGGGTTGGCCGTTGTCGGGCAACTACCACGAATACTGCTTTGGGCCGACGCTGGCGGGCGATGGATCACTGTGGCTCACGCTGAACAAGCCGTTTGGCGACGAACCGTTCGGGCGCGCGGATTGGCGCGGTTGGGCGATTCGCGTGCCCAAGGGCGGCAATACGTTTGAGCCCGTTTGCGCGGGTCTGCGTTCGCCGGCGGGCGTGGGCACGGCGCCCGATGGGCAGGTCTGGTACACGGACAATCAGGGTGAGTGGTGCGCGGCCTGCAAGTTTGCCCCGCTCGAAGTCGGCGACTTCCACGGTCATCCGTGGGGCATCGATTCGTGCAAACTGCCGGAGAGCAAGGTGCCGTTTCCTGGCGCGGTGAAGAGTGGTCTGCGCCTCGCCGAAGCGGCGCGCACGCTGCCAAACTTCCGCCTGCCCGCGGTGTGGATGCCCTACGACAAGCTCGGGCGGTCCGCAGCGGGTTTCGTCTGGGACACGAAGGGCAACTTCGGCCCATTCCGCGGCCAGGTGTTCTGCGGGGACCAATACTCGTCCGAGGTGTTCCGCATGTCGCTCGAGAAGGTCGGCGGGCGTTGGCAAGGCGCCTGCTATCCGTTCCGGCGCGGCGTGAAGAGTGGCATCACGCGCGTCCTGTGGGGCAGTGATGGAGCACTCTGGTGCGGGCTCACCAACCGTGGTTGGGGTTCGCTCGGCCAGGCCGAACATGGTCTGCAGCGGCTCGTCTGGCAGCAGAAGACGCCGTTTGAGCTGCTTGAGGTGACTGCGCTCGCCGGTGGTTTCCGACTGCGCTTCACCGAACCCGTCAACGCGAGCAGCACGCTGCCGGTGGGCTTTGCCGTGCGCAGTTACACCTACGATCTGCACGAGAACTACGGCTGTCCCGAACGCGATGCGAAGCCGCACACGATCACGGCGACGGCGCTTTCGGAGGATGGGCTCTGCATCGACCTCATGGTCGATGGGCTCGAGGACGTGCGCGTCTACGAACTGAGTTGTCCCGCGGTGCTCAGCGCCAGCTCGGGCAAGGCCCCGTGGCACCCGATTGCGTGGTACACGCGCAATCAGACGCCGCAGTAGGCGCTACCGAGGGGGGACTTCCACCCACCAGACGCGTTCACTCCGCAGCAGGTCGAGGTCATCCTTCAGCACCCAGGCCCACTGTTGGCCTGACGGTTTCGCATCGTCGCGCACCCGGCAGACGACCTGGTACTTGCCGGGCTGCAGGTCGCGAACGCCGAGTTTCCACTTGTTGCGGCCGCCGCCGACGTTGCCGCCGCGATCGCCCGTCACCGTGATCGGCGCGAGTTTGCCGCGGCGCAGGCGGTCGGGAAGACGGTCGTCCTTCGTGGGGGCGATGGCCTGCGCTTCGGGAAGGACAAACCACTCCACTTCGAGGGCGTGCGTCTTGGGCTGCATCACCGTGACCTCGAAGGTGAGCCCACCGCCGGCGGCGATGGCCTTGTCCTTGTCGCGCACGGGTTCTGGCTCCTGTGAGTCGATGGGATCCACTCGGCGGTAGATCGCGAGCAGCATGGCCTCACGGCACACGGGACAGAACTGATTGCCGTTCTCCATGGTGCAACCGCCCGAAGTGGGTTTCCAAGCCCCCTTGATCCGGCCATCGGCACCGCGATAGGTCCCCACGCCGGGCACGCCGGCCGCGATGAAGTGTTTCCACGGCGCGACTTTCTCGTCGTCGCTCGTGCTGACGTTGATGGTGTCCCGCGGTGAGCCGCGATGACCCGTGAACGTGCTGTATTCGTCGCTGAGGCCGCCAAAGGCGTGCCCCCATTCGTGCACGAGCGTTTCGTCGGCGCGGCCGCCGATTGCGGCGATGCCGCCGCCGCCGGTGCCGCTCGAGCCGGCCTTGACGATGGCGATGGCGTAGCCGTCGTGTTCGTCGAGCTGCTGCAACATCGCCTGGGCCTTCTGCTGGTCCACCCCGACCTGGCCTTGCACCGAGCCCGCGACGAACCCGCCGAGCGCAGTCTCCTTGGTGCGCCCGAATCCACTGATGCCCTGGTCCTTGCTGGTCAGGTTCTCGCGCACGAAGTTGTGGTACGCGAAGTACTCACCGAGCATCTTGTGGTTGCGGAAGACGTCGGCGACGGACCTGGCGATGTCATCAAACTCGTTCTGGTCGTCGAGGCCGAACCCGTCCCCCATGACCACGACGTCGACCCGGTTGTTGGAAGGGCCATTGCGCTTGATATCGCCCCATCCGAGGTAGGCCGTGGGCTGCGTGCGCAAGCCGGCCATCTTGCCCCAGGCCGTGTTCGGATACCGCGCGGCGAGTTGCTTGTAGAGCGTCAACGCCTGGGGGTAGCGCGCCTCGGCGACGGCCTTCTCAGCGCGCTGGAACTCAGCCTCCGCCTTCTTGTTCTCCGGGCTCTGGGCCGTGAGCGACGACAGCAGGACGAGTACGGCCCCGAGTGGTCGCAGCGTGTGTGGTGTGAGCATGGGATCCTCCATGCTCACGATACTGCGTTCTTGGCAAGGCGGGGACGCGACTCCGGCAAACCGCGGTCCACAACGGGGACCGCGGCGGAATCGCGGGTTATCGAACTGGACCCTTGGCCAGATTCTCGTAGAGCCACACGAAGGACTCGCGCTTCGCCGCCGGCACGAGTGCATCGAGTTCTTCGTTGAGCGCTTTCAGTTGCTCTTGGATCACGGCGCGTTCGGGTTGGCGCGCCTGGTAGAGCTCGGAGTACTTCTTGTTCGCTTCCGCCTCGTTGAGGCCGGCGCTCGCTTTCTCGTGGGCGGCAGCAATCTCGCCCTGGAGGGCCTGCATCTTCTGCTGCTGTTCCGCGAGGCCCGCCCGCAGCTCAGTGACACGCTGTTGTTGCGCATCGTCGAGCACTTTGCCCTTCGGTGACCAGTGCGAATAGGCGCCGGCAACGAGATCGAGATCCCCATCACCGTCGATGTCGAAGGCGTCCACGTAGAGCCCGGAATCGGGGCGCGCCGGTTGGTCTGCGTCCTTCTTGCTGCGGGGCACGAGCGTGATCGGAGCGCCGAGCGTCGTGGTCTTGTCACCCGTGTTCAAGAACACGTAGACGCCGCCGCCTTCGCCTTGCCGGTAGGCATCGCCCATGCCGCTGGCGAGCAGGTCGAGTTTGCCATCGCCATTCCAGTCGAGCCCGCGCAACGTTGCTACGGTGCCGGGCACGAGCAGCGGCGAACCGCCGGCTTGCAGCGCTTCGTTGTCCTTGCCGAAGGCAGGCTTCGCGGCCGTGCCATCATTGCGGCGCAGATAGACGTGATCACTCGCGTGGTCGCCGAGCAGCAGGTCGAGATCCCCGTCGCCATCCCAATCCCAGGCGATCGCCGAGGTCGCGTGGCCGCCGCCGAGGTGCAGTTCTTCGCCCGGCTTGCGCGAGGCGCGATCCCACTGTTTGGTGTCGAAGTTCCAGAATTGGTCGAGCACGATGCGCTTGCCCTCGCGATCGAGGATCTGCTCCGGCGCGGCAAAACCCTTGTCGGTGCCGCGTGAGAGGTGGGGCGAACCGTCGAAGGTGCCCGCGACGATGTCGATCTGGCCATCTGCGTTCCAGTCCACGAACTGTGGACTCATGCCGATGCATCACCAATTGGCGAAGTCGAGTTCTTTACCGTCGGCGCCGAGCAGTTTGGTCTCAGCGCCGAACCTGGCGGGGCCGCTGCCGGGCAGGCGCAAGGCAATCGTGAGGCGGCCGCGCAGGTCGCCAATCACGAGGTCGCGTTGGCCGTCGCCGTTCATGTCGTGGAAGACGGGCGATGGGAACAAGCGGTTGTGGCCCAGCATCTTCTCGCCGGCCATGAGGCGCACGGGCGAAGCGAAGTGGGGTGCATCCTGCGCGATTGCGGTGGGCAGGCCTGCGGTGGTGCACGCAAACAAGGCGAGCACGCAGCGGGTGGTGTGGGACATCGTCGGATGGGTGGGGGAACGGGAAGACTGCAGTTTACGCAGCCGGGCGCGAGGCGTGGGCTGCGCAGGCAACTTGCCTCAGGGTTTTACTCAGTGTTTGCCGAGCTGGCGGACCGTCTCGGCGAGCAGTGCCACTCCAAAGCCGGTGCCGCGGTCGCCGCGGAAAGCCGGATAGGCGAGGTCGACGTGGCCCCAGCGGGCCTTCGTGCCATCGAGATGCCAATGCACAAACTCCGCAGCACAGCTCGATTGCGCGTTGCTGCGGTTCTTCACCGAGTTGCGCATGTCGGCGATCGGGCTCTGGAACTCGGCGCGGTAGAACTCCGGCGCAAACGGCAGCGGCCAGCACAGGTCGCCCGTGGCGCGGCCCGCAGCGAGCAGGGCGGCTTCGACGTGTTCGTCGTTGCTCATGACCGCTGCATGCAGGTCGCCCGTGGCGACGCCCTGGGCCCCGGTGAGCGTTGCCGCGTCGAGCACGATGTCCGCGCCGAGTTCGCGCGCGGCGTAGCTGCAGCCATCGGCGAGCAACAGGCGGCCTTCGGCGTCGGTGTTGTTGATCTCCACCGTCTTGCCCGAGTGCATGACGAGGATGTCGTCGGG
>JADZDL010000169.1 GCA_020851075.1 Planctomycetota bacterium
GCAGGCACAGTAATGGAGCTATACCGCAGCGGCGCGGAAGTCACGACGATCGTGGTGTTCGATGTCGGCGCCAGCACAGGATGTTGTGCATCAACTTCTACGCCAACTAAGAGTAACAGGATCATGTACAGGTAGCAGCTACCTAGAACTTGCGCCACCGATTCGATGAAAAGCATGGTTTCTCCGATGGTTGAATTATCGGTTCCAGGACTCAGTACACATGTATAACCATCGACACGAATGTCGAGAGGAAGTTGTTGTAGTAGCTCGGCCAGAGGCTGTTCGTTGCGTAGGCATTCATGTGCGCATTGAATCTCGCTGACGTCTGCGTAGGGCCTCTCAAGTCTGGCCCCATGGCTTGCACCCCAGGCGTACACCAGAAGTAGGACTCGACACTCCCTTGGTTTGCCCCCTGGAGCGGGAACATCGCAAGCAACGTCGCGTACGACCCGTGAGTTCCTATGAACAATGGCTGAAAGCCCTGCGACGGGCGGTGACGCGGATCTGCGGCATCCTCAACCCAATACACAGAACGTAATCCACCACCGACACACGGCGCATCCAAGGCCCCAACCGGCCAAAGCTGGGTGCCATTGTGGTCAAAAGCACGTGTTCTAAAGCACTGCGACATTGGTGGGAGCGACGAATTGCCAAGGCCGCCCAGCAAGTAGTCCTGCGTGTCAAGTAATCGCCGCAGGACCGCAAGACGTTCCAGACCGCCAGTCAGCGGGTAAGTGGCGGGCAAGAAGGGCAGGATCGACCCTCCAGCAAGCTGACTCCGCAAGAACTTGCGCGACGGATTACCATTGTTGTACGCCGGGTCGATGTAGTGGCTGCCAAGTTCCAGGAAGAACTTCACCAGCTCATTGACGTGGCTGGGGAGTAGCTGGGCAGCCGTTCGCACATTCCGACCTAGCACATTGCTATAGAGAGCGTCATAAGGAGGATTCAGACCGCCAGGCATCATGGTGGCCAGCTGGGCCGCGGGAAAGGCGATGCCCTCTAACGCCTTCCACTCCTTGGAATCTAGCTGCTGCGGGACGCCGCCCTGCATGGGTCGCCACTTACGACCATAGGTCGGCTCTTTGGCGTCATATCCCTTACGCATCATCTCGTACAAGCAAGCGGCAGAGGACGTCGGCAAGGCCTTGAAGCGGTCAGCGGCCGGTGTCCCAAGATCCCAATTGGCAAGCAGGCCAACCAAACTGGTAAAGTCTGCCAATTCGGGCCCGGACATCAGCCCACTCGACAGCGCTGCGCCGGTGGTCAGCCCGTGCCCGAGGTCTGAGTCGCTCCACACGAAGTCGATCAGCGGCGCGCTCGGCGGCATGTCGATCCACCGGGGGGCCGCCGGATTGTTCGGGTCGTCGTACCAGAAGATCTGATCCAGATGGTTGGGATCATTGCGGTCGACCCAGAGACTGCGCAGGCTCACCCCAGTCCCGCCAACCGGCACGTAGTTAGCCCAGTTCTTGGCAGTCCATACCGGCAACGGCGACGTCAAGACGTCCCACAGGTCAGAGAAAAACTCCAGTTCCTTCTGCGCTCGGTTCAGAGGGTTCTCAGGATCAGTTCCCGATGCCAGCACTTGCTGCAACTGTCGAATCGCCACCGGACTTCCAGCCTCGACATGCAGCTTTGGCGTAACGACGAACTCGCGCATCTGCGCCTTCGTCATGGGTGGAACTCCCGAACTACCGTTGGTGTACGCGTACTCCGCCTGTCGGGTGAACTGCTCGACTACAATCTGATGCCGGTCGACCCCTTCGAACCCAAGCAAGCTGCTCTGGTATGCGCAACCGAGATCGAGCGCGTGTTGGAGCAAGTAGTTCTGTGGCGTGACGAGATTCGAGAACATTGGTGGGCTGACTGGCCCCTGCCAACTATTTTCATCTCGCTTCCTTGAGTATCCCCATATCGCGTCATTAGTCGCGGAAGCGAACCATCCGCTTTCTATGGCCCACGGCCCCTGGGACGATGCCGGGAAGATCCTGGTTGGAGGGTACCGCAAGTTCAGAGCTGGCACCTGCAACGTGTATGGCTTGAACGCTCCGATCGGCGGATCTACCGGAACACCTTGGCCGTTCATGTTGTAATCCAAGTACTCGAGCGGTGCCGGGCGATCTGCCGTGCCGGAACTCCCAAACTGCCAGTCGAACATGCGATCTAGGTGGTGTCGGGCTGGCACCGGCCCGGCAAACCCGCCGTAGAAGGCAACCTTGTCGAGCGATGTGTAGCCATCATTCGCCAGATCCTGATCGACCCCACGCTTCGGAATCGAGGAGAGCTGGGTAGTGAACGTGCCACCGTAACGATCGGCGAAACACACATTGACGTTTAGAGCTCCACTGTTGGTTCTCTTGGGCACGTCCCAAACCGAATCGGCGTGGTTCAATTCCCAGAAATCTCGGAGCATCAGCCAGTGACGGGCCTCGCTCCGTGTCTGTGGGCTGCTTGCTCCTTGAGGATTGCCGGCGACTGCCCGATCCATCGGCGAGCGCAAGGTAACCAACATCGGGCTGGTCATGAGGACGCCGTTGACCGTCTGTGGCGTAGCCCAATACCGACTCTTCGGAGGATTGGTTCGCGTATTGACGCTCCAACGCGGGGGTGGAGCAGAACTGGTGTCATCAACGCGTTCGCCGTAGACCACCGGTAATCCTGGGTGAGGAACTGGCTGCGGGTTGGCGCTTGGGTCGTAAGCAGCGACGTAGGCGCGCAGCTGAAGCAAGTTGGGCAAAGCGACGCCAAAGGACCCCGCGCGCCAGCAATGGACTGGGACCGCAACTCCGTCATCTCGCAAGATGGTGCAGTTCACCACCGTGAGCGGCTGGTAGGTATTGTTGCTATTGAAGGTGTCGTGGTAATACGAATAGTAGAGGAGCGCTGGGTCAGGAAGACCACCATTGGCCGCCTCTTTGAGTCTAACCACAAAGTGGTCCGTGTGGTTGGGCGCTCCCGCAGTACCACCCATCGCGATGTTTCGGTTGTGGCACGACTGAAAGGCAGCTGCCGCATACGGCACATGACCGAAAACGTCCAACGTCGGCGTGGACGCCCCCAGCGGAGTTACCTGCACATGCGCAAACCACATGTGGTTTGGCGTATTCTTGAACTGCCCCGGGAAGTCCGCACCATGGAACGGTCTCCCCTGATGCGGGTCCGCCAGGAGGCCGGCATAGAATGTCGGCGGACTCGTCGACGAGTCGCGACAGAAGCCGTGTGCCCAGGCGAAGGTGTTGGAGCCACACATCGCAGACGGCGCGCCAGGCACGCTTGAGGCGTACTGCCGGATCTGGCCCATCAAGGCCGCTCCCAACCCAGGTGCCAGCACGTCGACGACAGGGTCCGGATCCACGGGCTCCACGAAGCCCCCACCTTGGAACGTGTAGCTGGAACCAATGGAGTTCACCACCTGCATCTCGGCCCCGAGGAAGGACCAGAACGCCGCTGTCCAACCACCCTGCGAAGCGATATCAACCGGGTCCACGGCCTCGGCATAGACCCAGTGGAGGTTGGGCTGTCCGCCTGGATTGCTGGGCAAGGCGTGGGTGTCAAGCCACGTTTTCAGCTGATACTCAGGCGTTCCTTGTGTCAGGCTGGTCGCAACCGCTTGGCGGTATGCGTTGACCCCATCGGCGAAGGCCACGCAATTGTCGTAGAAGTTCACCTGAGTTGAGCTGGATGCAAACAACGTGCGAAGGTTGCTCACACTCATGCCACGCAGGCTGGCTCCCAGGAGCTGAACGGCGAGGTCGTTCGTCAAGCCGCTCGCATCCACCATGGGCACTGGAGCCTGTTGCGGCACCGGCACTAGTACCCGACCCCGAACCCAGGTCAGCTCGCCCTTGGCAGCCTTGCACGCGTACTGGATCCACAGCAGCCCATCTCGAGCCTGCTCGTAACCGAGCGCATACCAAGCGGCACGCTCGCTTGTCGCGACGATGTGCGGCACGCCAAGTGGATCACGATAGACCTGTGCTTCCTCCTCCTCGGACTCCCCTCCCGAACTCGAGTTGGAGCTCGACGAATTCCCGTGGATCTGGGCCTGACCGCTGCGAGCCGTCGCACAAACGGCTACGAGAGAGAGAGAGAGAGAGAGAGAGCTGCTTTTTCTGACCATCGCTCTGGCTCCGGCTTTGCTGACGGTTCCCATGAACGCTGCAGCATCCACTTGCCGCAGCATCCACTCTTCGTGATTCGGAGATAGGAAGATGCCTCGACCAACCTGTCAAGTGGGGGCACCGAGGACGCGACGATGGTGCAGGCTGCAAGTGAGGCGCCACGGAAGAGGCAATCGCATAAGCCTCGACGCCTCTTCGCTGTGCAGCCTCGAAGGCCTCGATCTGCGCAGTGGCCGCTGACCAAGGCAGCGGCATGGCAGGCCTTCAGGCCTAACCCCAACTCAGCGCTTGGTCGGCAGTGGCGTCCGCATGCGAACGCCTTGCACGCCCATGCCCGACATGCTCGAGCCGGGTGCACCGGGTGCTGCCGCCGATGGCGTGCCAGCTGCGCGCACGGACATTCCGGTCGTCGCCGCCGTGGGCGTGGGCGCCTGCACCTTGATCTCACTGAGGCGGCGGCGCACGTCGTCGGGCCGGTTGGCCTTCATGACCGTGTCGTCGGCACCGATCTGGCCTTCCGCGTAGTAGCGCAGCAGCTCGTCTTCGAGCGTGACCATGCCGTACTGCTTGCCAGTCTGCATGATGTTGAGGATCTGCGCGGACTTCGCTTCGCGGATCAGCGAACGCACGGCGTCGGTAGCGACGAGGATCTCGCGCGCGGCGACGCGCCCACCACCTTGCTTGGCGACGAGCGTTTGCGACACCACACCCTGCAGCGTGCCGGCGAGCTGCACGCGAACCTGCTGCTGCGCGTCGGTTGGGAACACGTCGATGATGCGATCGATGGTCGAAATGGCGCTCGTCGTGTGCAGCGTGCCGAACACGAGGTGGCCCGTTTCGGCCGCCGTGATGGCCATCGAGATGGTCTCGAGGTCGCGCATTTCACCGATGAGGATCACGTCCGGATCCTGACGCAACGCACGGCGCAGACCCTCGCGGAACGACGAGCAGTCCTGGCCGATCTGGCGCTGCGTGACGAAGCACTTCTTGTCCGGGTGCACGAACTCGAGCGGGTCCTCCATTGTGAGGATGTGGCCGTGCTCGGTCTGGTTGATGTAGTCGATCATCGCCGCGAGCGTGGTCGACTTGCCCGAACCGGTCGGCCCCGTCACGAGCACGAGCCCGCGCGGCTTGGCGGCGAGGTCGAGGCAGATCTGCGGCAGCCCCAGCTTCTTGTGGTCGGGAATCTGGTCCGGGATCTGGCGCACGACGAGGCCCACCGCGTTGCGCTGGTGCAGCGCGTTCACGCGGAAACGCGCGAGGTCCTTCACGGCGTAGGAGAAGTCGATGTCCTTCTCCTTCTGGAAGCGCTCCAGCTGCTCAGGGCTCATGATCTGGCGCGCCAGGTCAGCGGTCATTTCCGGCGAAAGTGCCCCCAGCTCTTCCTGCTGCTGCACTTCCCCGTCGATGCGGAACCCGGGAGGGGAGCCTGCCTTGATATGCAGGTCCGAGGCACCCTTCCCAACCATGGCACGGAGCAGATCTTCGATTCGTAGCGACACTGAGTTCTCCCTCTGGACATGCCGCTTCGATCCGAAGCTGTGGATCGGTCAGAACTTGGGATGACCTTGACCGGCGAATGGGCGAATTGCCCCAGGCCGGGACAGGATCCTCTGACTCGGGCCTATAGTGAAGAGATGGTGAAGAACATTCCCCTGAGTGGCCTTCCCAGTGCGGGTGCGCTCGAATCGAGCCGATACTGCCAAGGCTGACCATGACCGAGATGCCCGACATTCAACCCAACCGCCTGCAGGAAGAGATCCTGGGCCTCCTCGGCCGCCAGCAGCGCCAACCCGATCCCGCGGTGCCCCCGAGCACCGGCGGCGGCAGCCCGGAGCCGGCGAGTGCGCCCTCGCCTCAAGCCATTGCCGCGGTGCCCGCCGGCCCGATCCCGATCACGGCGCCCCTGGCGTCGATCGACAAGACGACCCTGTTCGTGAACCGCGAGCAGTCCTGGCTCGCGTTCAACCGCCGCGTGCTCGAAGAGGCGCAGGATCCGACCACGCCACTGCTGGAGCGCGTGAAGTTCCTGGCCATCGCCAGCACCAACCTCGATGAGTTCTTCGAGATCCGCGTCGCCGGCGTCATGGAACTTGTCGACGCCGGGCTGCAGGGTGAGAACCCCGACGGCATGAAGGCGACCGAGGAGCTCGAGCGCATTCGCGCCGATGCACACGCGTTCACGACCTTGATGCACAAGACGTGGCGCGAGCAACTGCTGCCCGAGCTCGCCAAGGTCGGCATCGAGTTCCGTCCGATCCGGCAACTCGGCCTCGCCCAGCAGAAGTGGGTCGACACCTGGTTCCACCGGGAGGTCTACCCGATCCTCACGCCGCTGGCGGTCGACCCGGCGCACCCGTTCCCGGTGCTGCTGAACAAGTCGCTGAACATCGCCGTGCTACTGCTCGATCCGCGCCAGGCGCGCCGCACGCTGCGCATGGCGGTCGTGCAGGTGCCGCGCACCTTGCCGCGCATCCTGCGCCTGCCGGAGATCGAAGGGCAACGCGCCTACGTGTTTACGGCCGACATCGTGCGCGAGAACCTGCGCGAGCTGTTCCCGGGCCTGGAAGTCGTGCACGCCAGCACGTTCCGCGTCACGCGCGACAGCAATCTCGACGTCGACGAAGCGCACGGCACCGACTTGATGAGCTCGATCGAGAAGGAGCTCATCAAGCGCCGCCGCGGCGAACCTGTGCGATTGGAGATCGATCACGGCGCGCATCCTGACGTCGTCGATCGCTTCACGAAGGCTTTCAGCCTCGAACCCGACGACGTCTACTTCTGCGATGGTCCGGTCAATTTCGGCCGCATCATGGAGCTCTACCAGATCGTCGAACAACCCGAGCTGAAGGATGCACCGGTGCAACCGCGCCGCGTGTGGAGCTGGGCCAATCCGGACGAGATGTTCTCGGATCTGCGCGATGGCGACATCCTGCTGCACCATCCGTACGAGTCGTTTTCGACCGTCGAGGACTTTGTGCGCTTCGCCGCGCGCGACCCGAAGGTGCTCGCGATCAAGCAGACGATCTACCGCGCCGGCGTGAAGAACCCGATGGTCGAAGCGCTCATCGAAGCTGCGCAGCATCGTAAGCAGGTGACCGCCATCGTCGAGTTGAAGGCCCGCTTTGACGAAGAAGCAAACATCCAGTGGGCGCGCCGCATGGAACAAGCTGGCGTGCACGTCGTGTACGGCATCGTCGGGCTCAAGACGCATGCGAAGTGCACGCTCGTCGTGCGCCGCGAAGATGACGGCAGCCTGCGTCGCTACAGCCACCTCGGCACGGGCAACTACAACCCGACCACAGCGCGCCTCTACACGGACATCGGCCTGTTGACCGGCCGCGCGGATCTCGGCGAAGAAGTCGCCGAGACGTTCAACATGATCACGGGCTACACCCGTGTGCCGCAGATGGAGCACCTGCTCGTGGCGCCGTTCACACTGCGCGACAAGGTGCTGCAGCTGATCCGCAACGAGATCGACAACAGGAAGGCCGGCAAGCCAGCCGCGATCAAAGCGAAGCTCAACAACCTCGCCGACGCGCAGGTCATCACGGCACTCTACGAAGCATCGCGCGCGGGCGTGAAGGTGCAACTCTGCGTGCGCAGTGTCTGCTGTCTGCGCCCCGGTGTGCCCGGCCTCAGCGACAACATCACCGTGGTCGCCATCGTCGATCGCTTCCTCGAACACAGCCGCGTCTACTACTTCGAGAACGCGGGCAACCCGCTCGTCTACCTGTCGTCAGCCGACTGGATGGTGCGCAACCTCGACCGCCGCGTCGAAGTCGCAGCCCCGGTCCTCGATCCCGAGCTCAAGAAGCGCGTCGTCGACGAAGTGCTCGGGGCGGCCCTCGCCGACAACGTGAAGGCCCGCCGGGTGCTGCCGACCGGCCAAAGTGAACGCATCACGCGAACCGAGGGCGAGGTGCCGTTGCGCAGCCAGCTGGCGCTGCTCGAAATGACCATGAAGCAGCCGGAATCGACCCCTGAGGGCGGTTTCTCGGATCCCCAGAAGCGCCGCAAGAAGAAGAAGCGCTGACCGGAGTAGCCGGACGGATGCCGCCCAAAGGGCCCTGCGCACAGTTGCAGACTGGAACCAAGGCCAGCCCCTGTTAGCGTTCTCCTCCCTTGGACCGTGTTCCGGTCCGTCGATACAGGAGAACTTACGATGTCGTTCCGTTTCGCTTCGCTGCTGGCTCTTTCCGCCCTATTCGTCACCGCCTGCCAAAGCACGCCCACGGCGCCGCAGAACGAAACGCAGGCGATCGTCGAATCCGTGGCCAAGATGCATCCCGAGGTCACCCGGCTCACCGTGCACACCACGCCGGCCGGTGGTAGCGGCCCGATCGCCGTGGCCAGCACGATGGCCGAGAAGCTCGGCAAGCCGTCGGATCCCGAAGATCTGAAGGCAATGGCCAAGAACCTGACGGTCACGATGGAGGAGGTCGGCTCGTACGACGTCACCGTGCCGATCTGCATGAAGGACGGCAAGCCGACCGCCGCGGTTGGTGTCACCTTCAACGCCGACAAGGGCGCCGATAAGGAGAACTTGAAGAACCTCGCCACCGCGATCGCGAAGGTCGTCGAAGACCGCATGACCGCCGCGAAGTGATCGCGCGGGGCCGGCGCTCTACGCAAACCGGCTCATCCGCTCCGCGAGCTCGCTGAGCAGGCCCGCCAATCGCGCGGGCCCACGCGCCCGGAAGATCGCGGCCAACGACTGGTAGTACCAGATCGTGCCGTCGCGTCCGCCGCTGAAGCGCTGCCAGAGCTTCGCGCCCACCACCGCGTAGTCCTCGACGATGCTGCGCGCGTTGTGCAGCTTGTCGCAGGCCGAGATCAGCAGCAAATCCGCCGGCGCTTTGGCGAGATGCTGCAGATAACGTTCCTTGCGCTCGCGCCACGGCGGTTTTGGCATCACCACCGCGTCGGTGAGGCCGAGCACGAGTTCGGCAACCCGATCGCCAAACAGGCCGCGAATGCGTTCGCCGGTCGGCAGCCCACCCTGGTCTTCCACGGCATCGTGCAGCAGCGCCGCAATCGCCTGATCCTCGTCCGCGCCGTGTTCGATGGCCAAAGCGGCCACGGACAGCAGATGGGCGACGTACGGCGTGCCCGACTCCTTGCGCGTCTGGGTGCGGTGCAGTTCGGACGCGAGCACCAGGGCACGATCGAAGCGTTCGCCGAGCATGCGGTCATGGAAGGGCCGGGAGGTCGCCAGAACAAGAGCATCACCACGAAAGCCGTTCCCCCCTTTCTGCCTGACCGCGGGCCCCAGTAGAGTCCGGCCCCGCCAACCCCCGCGGCCACGCCGCCACAAGCGCCCATGACCAAGCACGTCCACGCGTTCCCCAAAGTCCACAACGCGACCTGGCCCGGCCTCGTCGGCAAGGAACCCGGCACCGATCACCCGCCGATCGACCTCGACACGATGCTCGACTTCACGCAGAAGGCGGAAGTCGACGGACGCAAGTTCGACGGCGTGGACCTGTTCTTGTCGGTGCCGCACACGAGCATCGATGCGAGTGACGACGAACTGCGCGCGTTGGCCGACAACGTCGGGCGCCGCGGGCTCGTGATCGGCTCGCTGGTGGCGCCCGTGTGGCCGCCGACCGGCGGTGGCTCAGCGATGGGCAACGAAACCGAACGCGCCGCGTTCCTCACGCAGGTGAAGAAAGCCTGCAAGATCGGCAAGAAGCTGCGCGAGATCGGCATCCGCAAGTACGGCATCATCCGCATCGACTCAGCGAGCGGCGTCGAAGGCTGGAGCAAGGATCCAGCAGCCAACCAGAAGACCATCGCGGCGACGTTCCGCGCCGCTGCGGACATCGCCAAGGACCATGGCGAACGCCTCGCTGCCGAAGGCGAGATCTGCTGGGGCGGCATGCACAGCTGGAAGCGCATGGTCGAACTGCTCGAGCTGACCGACCGCAAAGGCGTGATCGGCTTCCAAGCTGATATGGCGCACACGCTGCTCTACACGCTCGGCCACAACGCGCCCGAGGACCGCCTCCTGCCCGAAGGTTACGACTGGAAGGATCGCAGCGTGCTCGACGCGGCCTACACGAAGCTGACGGCGGCACTGCGGCCATGGACGTTTGACTTCCACATCGCACAAAACGACGCCACGGTGCTCGGTTCGGGCTCGCACGACAAGACGGGCCGCCACTGCCTGCCGAAGGACCCCAACGGCAAGCTCGATATCACGCACCACGCGGGCTACTGGCTGCGCGACGAGAAGAAGCAACCCACGCGCGCGATCAGCCACATGTGCTGGGATGGCTGCATGTTCCCCAACAAGGTCATGGAGACGCAGCAGACCTGGAACGACATCCTCGGCGCCATGCTCAAGGTGCGCGACGCGCACGGCTGGTCGTAGTCCAAACCACTAGTCCCACCACTCCCTGATCTCCGAACCCTGCGATGAACAAGAAACCCTGGAACGTCGGTCTGATCGGCTGTGGCTTCATGGGCCGCGCCCACAGCAACGCCTACCGCAAGGTCGGCAACTTCTTCGATCTGCCGTTGCAGCCTGTGCTCAAGGCCGCGTGCGCGCGCACGCGCAGCGACGTCACCGCGTTCGCCAACAACTGGGGCTACGAGTCGGTTGAGACAGATTGGCGGCGCATGATCGATCGTAAGGACATCGACGCGATCGACATCTGCACGCCCAACGACACGCATCGCGAGATCGCGCTTGCCGCCGCCGCCGCGGGCAAGGCGATCCTCTGCGAGAAGCCGCTCGCGCGCACTGCCGCCGAAGGTGCCGACATGATTGCCGCCGTCGAGCGCGCCAAGGTGCCGAATATCGTCTGGTACAACTACCGGCGCGTGCCCGCGGTAACGCTCGCGAAGCAACTCATCGACGCGGGCAAGCTCGGCAGGATCTTCCACTACCGCGCCGTGTTCCTGCAGGATTGGACGATCAGCAGCGAACTACCGCAGGGTGGCACCGGCCTCTGGCGACTCGACAAGAACGTCGCTGGCAGCGGCGTCACGGGCGACCTGCTCGCCCACTGCATCGACACGGCGATGTGGCTGAACGGCGGCATCGACAGCGTCACCGCGATGACGGAGACGTTCGTCAAGGAACGGAAGCACAACCTCACGGGCAAGGTCGAGGCTGTCGGCATCGACGACGCCTGCGCGTTCCTCGCGCGTTTTGGCAATGGCTCGCTCGGCACCTTCGAGTCAACGCGCT
Source organism: Planctomycetota bacterium (assembly GCA_020851075.1). Lineage (GTDB taxonomy): Bacteria > Planctomycetota > UBA1135 > UBA1135 > UBA2386 > JADZDL01. Next base: position 11,323 of record JADZDL010000169.1, read on the forward strand.
ACGCGCGCGGCCACAAGGCGCTCTACACCTTTGAGATCAACGGCGAGCACGCCTCGATCCGCTGGGACCTGCACGATCTGCACCGCCTCGAGTACTTTGACCATCGCGACGATTCGCTCACGCGCGGCTGGCGCTCGATCCACGTCACCGACCGCGAAATGCCGTACATGAGCCACTGGTGGGTTCCTGGGCTGCAGATCGGCTACGAACACTCGTTCGTGCATCAGGTCGCCGACTTCCTCGAAGCGCTCGGCCAAGGCAAGGAAGCCGCACCGACGTTCCGCCAGGCGCAGCTCACGCAGGAGGTCTGCGAGGCCGTGCTGAAGTCCGCCGCGTCCAAGCAGTGGGTCGACGTCGCAGGCGAATGAACCAATGCAGAGACGCCCACTAGGCCGCACGGGCCGCACCGTGTCGGAGATCGCATTCGGCACCGCCACGCTCGGCGATGTCTACGGCCCGGTTGACGCGGCGGCGGGCATTCGCGCCGTACACGCGGCCATCGACGCCGGCATCGACTGGTTTGACAGCGCACCGCTGTACGGCTTCGGACTCGCGGAAGAACGCCTCGGCGAAGCGCTGCAAGGGCGGCGCGATCGTGTCACGATCGCGACCAAATGCTGCCGCGACACCTTCGAACGCTTCGACTTCTCGGCCGCGCGTGTCACCGCGAGCCTGCATGAATCGCTGCGCCGCCTGCGCACGGACCACATCGACGTCTACCAGATCCACGACGTCGAGTTTGGCGATCGCCGCCAGGTGCTCGAAGAAGCGATCCCCGCGGCGTTGCGACTCAAGGAGCAAGGCCTCGTTCGCCATGTCGGCATCACGGGCCTGCCCGTTCGTTACCTGCGTTCGCTGCTCGAAGCCTGCGACGTCGATCTCGTGCTGAGTTGGGCGCACTACAACCTCGTCGAAGACGAGCTCAGCACCGAACTGGCCCCGCTGTGCGCCGCGCGCGGCATCGGCCTCCTATCCGCATCGCCGCTGCTGCAAGGCTTGCTGACGCGAAAGGGCCCACCCGCCTGGCATCGCAGCCCACCCGAGGTGCTGGCCATCGGCCCGCGCATCGCGGCGCTCTGTGACGCCGAAGGACTCGATGTCGCACAGGTCGCCATTCGCTTTGCGATCGACAACCCGCAGATCGCGAGCACGGTGCTCGGCATCGGCGACGAAGCGCAACTCGCGAGCACGCTTGCCGCGACCACCTTACAACTGCCTCCCGGCCTGCTCGATCGCATTCATGCCCTCGCGGCCCCGGTGAAGAACCGGATGTGGTTTGAAGGCCGCCCCGAAAACAACCTGCCTCGCACTTCCGCCAAGCCATGACCGCAACCGTCACCGCGCTGCGCCTGATCGGCACCGAAGCCATCGATCCGAGTTCTGAACGCGTCACCGGCAACCTCGCCGTCGAGGATGTCTGGATCGGCGATCCAGGCCCCGGCGAAGTGCTGGTCGAACCACTGTTCACGGGCGTGTGCGGCTCGGACAACAGCGCCTGCCTCGGCAAGCCCAACTTCGCGTGGGTGCAACGTCCGCGCACGCTAGGCCACGAGTTCAGCGCGCGCATCGTCGCCTTCGGCCCCGGCGCCGAGGGTTATGCCGGCATGAAGATCGGCGACATCGTCTGCGGGCTCGCGATGCGCGGCTGCAAGGACCCACGCTGCCGCGGCTGCCGGCGCGGCAAGTGGAACTACTGCCGTCGCAAGCGCATCATCGGTTTCCACCGCGATGGCGCACTCGCCAAGCGCGCGATCCTCGAAGTCGATCGCTGCGTACCTCTGCGCGCTGGCATCACGCCACTGCAAGCGGCTTTGATCGAGCCGCTGTCCGTGGTCGCGCAAGGTGTGCTGCGCAAATGCGGCATCCAACCCGGCATGGACGTCGTCGTCTCCGGTTGCGGGATCATGGGCCTCATGGCCGCCGAACTCGCGCGCGCCGCCGGAGCTCGCGTCGCGATCACGGGCGTCGAACGCGATCGCGAAGTTCGCCTCGCGTTGGCCCAACAACGCGGTTTCGTGCCAATCGTCGTCACCAACGAAGTGCCGCTGCACGAACGCCTGAAGCTCGGCGTCGAAGCGCTCGACGGCACGCGCTTTGGGGACTCCTTCGAAGACGGCATCGTCGACGTACTCATCGAGTGCTCCGGCGCGCCGTCGTCACTCGCGACGGCCGGCCTCGCCGTGCAGCCCGAAGGCACGATCTGCACGATTGCGACCTATCCTTGCGATGTCACGTTCGGCGCGACTGCGTTCACGCGCACGGGCCAGCAGATGCAGGGCGTCATGGGCAGCAGCCACGAAGACTACGACAACGCGCAGTTGCTGCTGCAGCGCGGCGTGTTGCCGGTCGAGGTCTACACGCAGCTCTACCAGTTTGAGAACGCACTCACTGCGCTGTCGGATTCGATCCGCGCGCGTACGCCGAAGGCCGTGATCCAGGTGCAGTCGTGAGTCGGTGCGTGCTGGTCACCGGCGGCACCGGCTGCATCGGCGCCGTCACCGTACGCGACCTGCTCGCCACCGGCTTTGAACGCATCGTCGTCGCGTCGCGCGGCGCATCGCCCGGCCTGCTCCCGCTGTGGCTGCCGACCCCACTGGACCCGCGCGTCGTGCTGGCCGCCGGCGATCTCGGCGACGCCGCGGCAGTGCAGCGCCTCGTCACCGAGTTTCAACCCACGCACATCGTGCACCTCGGTGGCCTGCAGAGCCCCGACTGCGACAGTGATCCCGCGCGTGGCCTCGCCGTCAACGTCGGCGGCACGCAGGTGCTGCTCGAAGCAGCCGAACGGCTACACCAACCGCTGCAGCGCTTCGTGTTTGCGAGCTCCGCCGCCGTCTACGGCCCGCGCGCGCTGTCTCCGGGCCCGATCGTGTTCGAGACCGATGCCCTGCAACCGCCGAATCGGTACGGCACCTGGAAACTCGCGGGCGAGCACCTTTGCCGTCTGTTTGCCCAGCGCACGAACGTGCCGACGGTCTGCTTGCGCCTCAACACCACCTACGGCAAGGGCCGCGATCGTGGCCGCACCGCCGCCCCGACCACCGCGATGAAGCTCGTCGTCGCCGGCGCGCGCAGCGGCAAAGCCATGCCGTTCTCGATGCCCTACCGCGGCCGCGAGAACTACCACTTCGTCGAAGACGTCGGCGCTCACTTCGCCGCCGTGACCCACCAGCCGTTCGCCGGGTTTGGTGCATTCAATATCCGCGGCCAGACCGTCGAGATCACCGCGTTCCTGGCACTGATCCGCGAAGTCGCCGCGAAGCTCGGCATGGCCAGCGCATGCCAGCTCGAGGTTGCGGCCGATGCCACCGTGAACCTGTTCGTCAGCGATCTCGACGATCGCACGATCCAGGCCAGGTTCCCCGGCGTGCCTTGCACCCCGCTCGTGGAAGGCGTCGAGCGCTCGTTGCTGGAGTTTCAGCGCATGCTGCAGAACAGCACGCTCTAGGCTAGAAGCGCAGGGGCAAGCTCACAGGTAGTAGCCCGTGCATCCCTTGCACAGGTCGATGTCGTCCTTACGACCGGCCGCGAACAGGCGCAGCATCTCCTGGCGCTTCTTCGTGTGGTAGATGTCGCGGATCGAGCTCTGGTTCATGTTGCCGATCACGCCGCGCCCGTTGAGGTCCGCGCAGCACACCGTCGTATCCCCGTTCGGCAGGACCACCATATCCTTGATCAGGAAGTAGCACGTCTTGCCGACGCTGCGCTTCGCCACGTTCTTGTAGTCGCGGTCATTCACGC
>JADZDL010000170.1 GCA_020851075.1 Planctomycetota bacterium
ACGCCGGGCCATCGTGAATGCGGACGAGGCACTGCCGGCAAGGCAATGCGGACAAGCCAGTTCGCGCAACCTTGCGCCGAACGCGCTCCGCGCGAACTGGTTAGGACGTCCGACCAAGCCTTGATGAGGGCCGGTGAGGCGCTTACGGTGAAGCGGTCGGGGCCAGCCGGGTAGGTGACCGGTTCCGAGTCTCCAGAGACCGGAAGCAAGCGCCAGGCAGCGTGGCCAACGAAGTGGCTTACCCAGAGGAGACGGCGGTGGTGCTCGAATACACGATCGATGCAGTCAGCCCGGAATCGCGCCAGCTCGGCGTGACCTTGGAGTTCGACCGAGCCGCCATTGGCAAGGCGTCGGGCGACATCATCCTCTTTCTGCCGACCTGGACTCCTGGCAGCTACCTCGTGCGAGAGTATGCGCGCCAGCTGAGCCGGGTCGGGGCCGTCGACGCCAAGACCGGCACCATCCTCGAATGCGTGAAGGTGAGCAAGAACCGGTATCGCCTCACCCCCCACTCGAACACTTCCAGAATCCTAGTCCAATACAGTGTTTACGCTCATGAGCTGAGCGTGCGCACGGCGGATCTCACCGCCGAACACGGCTACTGGAACCACGCCTGCCTGCTGCTCTGGCCGCTGGGACAGCCGCAGTTGCCGGCCAGGATCCAGGTGAACATGCCCGCGGGCTGGGACCTTTCTTGCAGCCTCCCCCTCGCGGAGCCGAGTGGGACCAGCGCCGGGACCAGCCTGACGCCGGGCTTGGGGACCGCTGGCTCGGCGGCGGCGAGCGCCAGCCTGCTCAAGCCGGCGGCAAGTCGGTCGCAGGCGACCTTGCTGGCCCGCGATCTGGACCACGCGCTCGACTCACCGTGCCTGATCGGCCAGTTCGTTCGCATCGACTGGCGCGTGGCGGACGTGCCGCATGCGGTGATCCTCGATGGCCTCAACGGCGTCAAGGCCCCCACATCCCTGGTCGAGGACCTTACGGACATCGTGAACGCGGCGTGCAACGTATGGGGTGGCCCCCTGCCGTACCGGCACTACCAGTTTCAGTGCATGTTCACTGCGGACGGCCACGGTGGACTGGAGCACGGCGAGTCGACCACGCTGCTGATGGGCCGAACCGCACTTCGTAGGGAGAAGGGTTACCGCGAGTTCCTGTCGCTCGCCGCCCACGAGCTCTTTCACGCGTGGAACGTCAAGCGGCTGCGCCCGGTCGAGTTCTGGAACTACGACTACGAAACGGAAAACTACACTTCGCTGCTCTGGCTCATCGAAGGCTGGACCGCCTACTACGACGACCTGTTGTGCCTTCGGGCGGGCAAGGGTTCGCGCGAGGACTACCTCGGTGTGCTCTCGCGCAGCATTGCCGCGATGCGCAACTCGCCTGGCCGCTTTCGGCTGTCGCTCGCCGAATCGAGCTTTGACGCGTGGATCCGCCTCTACCGGCCCGATGAGAACACGCGCAACTCGTCGCAGAACTACTACGGCAACGGCTCGATCGCGGCCCTTTGCCTGGACCTGCTGGTGCGGCGGGAGACCAAGGGCGAACGTTGCCTCGACCACGTATTGCGCGATCTCTATCGCGAGACCTACAACAAGGGCCGCGGCTACACGCTTGCCGACGTGCACGCCGCCGTCGAACGCACCATGGGGCCGAAGGGAATCGGCGCGCTCGAGTCGTGGACCGCGTCCTCGTTGGATCCGGATCTACAGGACCTGCTGCTCGCCTTTGGCGTCCGTTTGACCACGCGGGAAGGGAACCGGCCCCACCTTGGCATCACGTTCGATGCGGGGCGAACGACGATTGCCTCGCTGCAAGCTGACGCGCCCGCTCACCTCGGCGGACTGGCCCCGGGCGACGAGATCCTCGCGCTGCAGGGCCTGCGCGTCGACAACGATCGCTGGCAGGACGTGTTCCAGGCGGTCGCCGTCGTTGGCGAACCGCTTGAGGTGCTCTTCGCGCGACGCGGTGTCATCGTGCGGCGAACGGTGGTGCCCATGGCCAGCCCAGGGGCGCCATGGCTTGAGCTCGATGGCAAAGCCAGCGCCGAACAGGTTGCACTGCGCGACGGCTGGCTCATCACGCCGAAGAAGGCTTCAGAGCCGACCGTGTGAGCCGTCGCAATACGGCTTGTTGCAGGACTCGCCACACGCGCACCAAACCACCGTCACCGGCTTCTCGAACACAACCTTCAAGGGTGTGATCTCGGAGCCACGGTGCGTGCCGTCGCAGTACGGGTATTGCGAACTCTTGCTGCAACGGCACCACGCGTACTTGCCCGGCACGCACTGATCCACGAACGGCCCCTTCTGCACACGGCCCGGGGGAACACGCCGCGGCGGAGTTGCGGACGCATCGCCTGAAGTGGGCTGATCGTGATCCGCTGGATCGTCGGAGAAGCCAGAAGAGGGAACCGGGAAGGGCATGCGGGTACGGTCCGCCGGGAAGGCAACGAAACGGCCGCCTCTCGATCAGCGGAACTTGCGAATGACGCCGCGGACTACACCACGAACCTGAACCCGCGTCGTGTAGATGGGTTCCATGCTGGAGTTGGCCGGCTGCAGTCGGATCGAGCCGTTGCGCTCCCGATAGAAGCGCTTCAGCGTCGCCTCCTCACCATCCAGAATGGCCACTACGATGTCGCCGTCGTTGGCGGTTTCGCGGCGCTCCACCACGACCAGGTCACCATCGTCGATGTGATCTTCGATCATCGACTTGCCGCGCACTCGCAGCAGGTAGATTCGATCGCCCGTCGGCACCAACTCGGTGAGGGCGATGTCCTGGCGATCTTCGAGCGCCTCGATAGGTCGGCCGGCTGCGATCATGCCGATGAGCGGCAACGTCGGAACGGCCGCCCGAGGTGCATCGTCTTCGCTGGCGTCCGGGTCGTGCAGGATCGCCACCGCGCGAGCTTTGGCCTTGTCGCGGTGGATCGCCCCCTTGCGATTGAGCTGGTTGAGGTGCTCGTGAATCGTGATCTTGCTCACCCCGAGAGCCTGCGCAGCTTCATCCAAGGTCGGTGCGATGCCCTTTTCGCGACGGTAGTCGCGGAAGTAGCGCAGGACACGAATCTGCTTCTCCGTAAGCATGAGCTTCATCGCACTGTCCTCACTGGTCTTGAACACACTGATTTGGAACACACTGGTTTCGAAAACACTGATTCCGAAACTGGTTCGGTGCCCGTTCGCTTCGAAAGTTCGACTGTCACGATGTTCGGCCTCTGTGTGGGTGGCCTGCCAGCAAGGGCTGGCGAGTTCGGCAGGTCAAGATGACTCGAGGATCGGATGGTGTGCAACCGCAGAAGGATCGGCGAAGGACCGGCGAAGAGCCGGAGCTTCCCGCCGGGTCAACCAAAGAGTGCAAGCACCAGGAAGGCGGCAATCATCATACAGGCGCCCACGAGCTCCACGGCATGCTGGTTTCGCTTTGCGGAAAAGCCCGGAGCACCTTCCAAGGGTGCCGCTTCGCTGCGAGCCTTCGGCGCGCAAACCACGATGGGAGCGCGCCCAGCGCCAACGACGGAGACTGGCTTTGGCCCTTGGGAGACCTTCCTCGCCACGACCACCCGACCACCGTTCGTCGGCTCACGGAGCGCCCTTACCGGCGCACCAACCCGCCCGGAAATCGGGCCGGTCGCGAGCCGAACCGGCGAACGAAGTGTTCCACTGTTCTGGCGCTCACTGTTCTGGCGCCCGCTAATCTGGGCCCCAGTAGTCTGGGCTCCACCTAGCAGGGATGGCGACCCGGAACGAGTCACCAGGTTAGGGTTCTGGAAGGGGAGCGACCGTTGGCGAGCGAACATCATGGAGACCTCTGTTCGGTTGAAGTTCGCCACAAGTTAGGTATCCGTTCGTCGAACGCAAGGCGAATTGTGGAAATCTCTTCTACCCACTCTGCCGATACATCCCGGCAATGAGGGGGTAGTCCGAAATCTTGGTGCTGTCAGGCTGTTCCTGATCGCGCCATGAAAGGGCCATCTGCCCAACGCCTGCCACGGATGCCTCGCCATACCGACAACCTGCGAGCCGATCATTCCGTCGTCCGCCTCGGCCTCGAAGTCCTCGGCGCCATTGGTGAGCACGTACGGAACGGCGGCGATCTGCCCGCGCAGGACACAGCGACGCTGCTGCGGTTCCTGCGTGAGTTCTTGCTGGCGACGCACTTCCGCAAGGAGAACGAGCACCTCTGGCCCGCCCTGGCGATGCGCGGCGACGACGCGGTCTGCGCGGCGATCGGCGACCTCTTGCGCATGCAGGACGAAGTCACCGACCTTGTGCACTCCCTCGTGATGTTCTGGGAGCCCGTCAGCGAACTGACCTCGGCCGAACGGCAAGGCTTCGCGGAGGCGACTTCGATGCTGTTGTCCCGCATGCAGCGCATGCGGGCGCTTGAGGAGGAGCTGCTGTTCCAGGCCTGCGACTCGACCGTTCCTGCCGACGACAAGTTGGAATGGGGACCGGCCTTCGTCGCGCTGGAAGGTGGGCGCCAACCGCGCAGCGCGTGGGCCGCCCAGCTGCAGCAGCTTGCGGCCAGTTGGGTTGCGTGAGATGCGCGGCTGGGGTTTTGACGCTGCGGTCCGGAACGTTGGGCCCTGGCGACTGAGCACCCGCGCGATCATCCTAGATCGCGACTTGCGAGCACCTCGTCGGTGCGCATGATGGCCCTGCTGGTGCACACCGCGACGGTCAGCGAGACGGTCAGCTCGCGCGGTGTCCGGAGCTTTCGCCGATGATCCTGAAACTCACCCGCCCGCTCGTCTTCCTCGACTTCGAAACCACCGGTCTGGACACCCAGAAGGACCGCATCCTCGAACTGGCGTTCGTGCGTTTGCTGCCCGACGGCACCCGCGAAGCCCTGGTGCAGCGCATCAATCCGGGCGTCGAGGTCAGCAAGGGCGCTACCAAGGTGACCGGCATCCACACGCTCGATGCGTGCGGCCTGTTCTGGGGCCCGCCGCTCAAGAAGGTCGGGCAGAAGCTCGTCGACTTCCTCGGCGACAGCGACATCGCCGGCTTCAACCAGATCAACTACGACATCCCGCTGTGGCTCGCCGAGTGCAAGCGCAATGGCATCGCGTTTGACATGAAGGGGCGCCACCAGGTGGACGTGAAGGTCATCTTCAACCAGAAGGAAAACTGGGACCGCTTCCTCATGGGACCGCGCAATCTCGGCGCCGCGGTTCGCCACTATTGTGGGCGCGAACTCGAAGGTGCGCACTCGGCCGAAGCCGACACCCAGGCCACCGTTGATGTGCTGCTCGCCCAGTTGGCGCGTTATCCAGAGCTGCCCCGCGATGTCGCCGGCCTCTCGGACTTCTGCATGCGCAATAGCGAGAAGAACCGCGACGACGAACCCGCCGCCAAGGTCGGCGGCGCTGGCGCATGACCTACCGTACGCGTTTGCGGTATCGCTTCGGCGACATCGATGACGCCGGGATCGCGTACTACCCAAAGCTGCTGCACTACTTTCACTGCGCGTTCGAGGATTGGTGGAGCGATGGCCTCGGCCACCCGTACTCGAAGCTCATGCACGAGGACAAACTCGGGCTGCCGACGGTAAAACTGGAGGCGGAGTTCTTCTCGCCGGTGCGCTACGGCGACGAACCGTGGGTGCACATCGGTGTGCTGCGCATCGGCCAGTCCTCAGTGGAGTTTGGGTTCTGGATGACACGTGGGGATGATCCGCGGCCGTTGTGCAAGGCGCGAGTGACCACGGTGGCAGTCGATATGGATGCGATGCAAAAGCAGGAACTGCCGGCGGAATGGCGTCGCCGCTTTGCGCCGTTTGCACTGCGCGAAGAGGACTTCCCGAGCGGGCGATGACGCCGGCCTCCAAGGAGACGTCGCAGCGGGGTTGGTTGCGTCGATCTCGGGGTTGATGGATCCCGCGTTGCGGCGTCCCGGCAATCGCTGAGCCGGGTCACCCTGCGGGTGGGCCGGCTCAGAGGCTGAAATCGCGCGGGAAGTAGCTGCTCGGCGCCAGGGACTGCACGCCAAACACGGTGGCCATGTTGGCCACGCTGAACGCCTGTTCGGGTGACGCATCCGCAAACACCCGCCCCTCGTGCAGCAGCACGACACGATCGCAGTGGCGCGCGAGCAGATTCAGGTCGTGGGAGGCAATCAGCACACCGCGCCCGGCAGCAGCGAGCTTCTTCAGGAGCACGACAAGCTGCAGCGCGTGCTCGAGGTCGAGATTGCTCGTCGGCTCGTCGAGCAGCAGCAGTTGCGCTTCGGTGGCCAGGGCGCGCGCCACGGCGATACGACGTTGTTCGCCGCTCGACAGCGTGGTGACCGCACGATCCGCGAAGGGCAAGGCGTCGACCGCCGAGAGCGCGCGTTCGACGGCAGCGAAATCGTCGGGTTGTAGCGACATGCTGCGCGCGCGATGCGGGTGCCGCCCCATCGTGACGAGTTCTCGGCCCGTGAACTCAAAGTGGCTTTCGGCCTCCTGCGGCACAAACGCGAGTTCGCGCGCGCGCGCGAGCGCCGGCCATTCCGCAAGCGGGCGATCGTGCAGCGTGACCGTGCCCTTCGCGGGCCGCTCCGCACCGAGCAGGAGCCGCATCAGTGTACTCTTGCCAGCTCCGTTGCGACCCGCGAGCAACACGAGCTCGCCGGGGCGCATCGTGAGATCGACGCCATCCAGCACGATGCGTTTGCCGCGCTGCAGCGACAGGTTCTTGGCTGCGAGCGCGTTCACAGGGCCTCGCCACGGCGATGCCGCGCCAGCAGGAACAGGAAGTAGGGCGCGCCGAGCAGCGCCGTCACGACACCGAGCCGCAGGTTGGCATCTGCTGGCGCAAGGCGGCACAGCAGGTCGCTAACGACCAGCAAGAGCGCTCCCAGCAGTGCGGCCGTCGGCAACAACGCGCGGTGCGTTGGGCCGACAACCAGTCGCGCGAGATGCGGCACAACGAGGCCGACGAAGGCGATGCCGCCGGTGTTGGCAACCGTCGTCGCCGTGAGGCCACAGGCAAACCACAGCAATACGCGGCGCACCTTCGCCGCATCGATGCCGAGACTGTGTGCACTGTCATCGCGCAGCGTGAGCAGGTCGAGTTCGCGTGCACGCGGCACGATGCCGGCGGCAAACAGCAGGAACCCACCCATCGTGATCCACGCGTGATCCCACGTTCGCGATTCGAGGCCGCCCATGAGCCAGAACAGCACGCGCGAGCTCGCGGTGTAGTTGTCGAACGTGAACGTGACGGCAAATGCCGTGAGTGCACCCACCAAGGTGTTGAGCGCGATTCCTGCAAGCAGCAAGCTCGAGGTCGAGAAGCGTTGGTGCGCGCCGGCGAGCACAAAGACGAGCGCGGTCACCAAGGTGGCGCCCGCGAGCGAACAAAGCGGCACGGCGATTACGGCAATGCCCGCAAGCGAGAAGACGATCGCGAGAGCACCGCCAAATGCCGCGCCCGCGGCCGTGCCCACGAGATCCGGGGATGCGAGCGGATTGCGGAACGCGGCCTGCATGACCACTCCCGCCATGGCGAGCGCGGCACCGCCGAACGCGGCGACCACCAAGCGCGGCAGCCGGATCTGCAGGAATACGTAGCGATCGATCCTGACGGCGTCTGCAGCAGGGGACAGATCGCCTTCGTCCACGCCACGCAGCGCGCTGAGAATGTCGCCCAATCCAGCCCCTTCGCGCGCGAGCCCCAGGTAGAGCAGGGCGGTGGCAAACAAGGCTGCCGTGAGGACCAAGACGATTCTCGTGCTGGGCCACCTCATGGTTTGCCCCATTGCAGCAGTCCTTTCTGCACGAAGGCGGCAAGCTCCACGAAATGCTGCGAAGTCGAGGCCAACAAAGCCCCCGGCACGAACAGGACTCGATGGTTGCGCACGCACGGCAGCAGCGCGAGTCCGGGCTGCTGTTCTAGCCACTGCAGCTCCCGGTCTTCGTGCCCAGGCGCTGCCGCGATGATCAGGGCATCGGGGCGCCACGCGAGCACCGTTTCGACGTCGAGCTTGCGAAACGGCCCCGCACCACGTTCGGCAGCGAGATCCCGGGCACCGACGAGGCCAAGCATCGCGTCAAACAACGAACCGCGCCCATAGGTGTGCAGCGCCCCATCGAGGCTGCAGACGCGCCACGGCGCCAGTTCGCCGCCAGTGGCGCGCACTTCGGCGGCGCGCGTCATCATGCGCGAAACCAGCCCTTCGGCCTCCACGTCGAGATGGCAGGCGTGGCCGATGCGACGGATGTTGGCGGCGATATCGTCGAGGCTCGCGGGCGCCTGCGTGCGCAGCAGCGGCACGCCCGCGCCCTGCAGCAGCGCTACGGTCTCCGGCCGCGTGAAGGCATCGAGGATCACGAGATCCGGGCGCACGGCGAGCAGTTGTTCGGGCTCGGCACCGACCTTACGAAGGTCCTTCACCGCGTCGACGATGAGCGAGAACCGCGGGTCCGCGGTGAGTTCGTGCACGCCAGCCAGTCGCGCGTGGGGCGCAATTTCGAGCAACACTTCGGTCGCCAGCAGGGAGGCAGCGACGATGCGCTGGGGCGGCGAAGCCGGGCGCTCGGCATCGCCCACATCGCCGCGGCGACCACACGCCATCATGGCGCAGGTCAGCGAAACGAGGAGCGTGGCAAGAGGGCGCGTCACGCCCCCATCATCGCGCCTACTTTTTTTCCGGCAACGAAAACGACGCCGGCAGATCGGTGTCCTTCTTCTGCTTCTGCTCGGACCATGGCGCGTCGAGCAGCACCAGCGGCCCCATTACCACGGGCTCAGCCCCTTCATCCTGGCGGATCTTGATGGTGATCGAATCCCCACCCAGATGGGAGCTGACGAGCATCTGGAAGTGCGGCCCGTTCATGACCGCAACACCATCAACCTCCAGGATGACATCACCCTTGCGCATGCCCACTTTCGCGGCGACGCCGTCCTTGGGAGTGCTCGAGATCTTGGCCCCAGGCCCCAAGAACGATGATTCGAACTGCACACCGAGCCAGCCACGTTGCAGCACCTGGCCCTTCTGCATGCGTTCGATCAGGTGCGGAATGTCCGCGATCGTCACCGCAAAGCCGATGCCCGAGTCATACCACTCGACGCCAGCATTGCGCCCGGCTGGCGACAGTGGCACGGCCATGCCGAGCACACGACCGTGCACGTCCACCACGGGACCACCGTAGTTGGCCGGCGAGGTGTAGGCGTCGATCTGCAGCGCGCGGCCAAACACGCGCCGCTGCGCACTCACGATGCCGATGTGCACCGTCGGTTCTTCGGTCGCAAACGTGCGCCCCAACGCGAACGCCCACTGCCCGATCTTCACGTTCGCAGGATGCACGAACTCGGGCACGGGGAGGTCGGTAGCGTCGATCTTGACCAAGGCGATGCCACGACTCGTGTCTTCGCCCGCGCGCTGCGCATGGAAGGTGCCGCGCCCCGGCACGGTGATGAGGATCGTCGTCGGTTCGAGATTGAGCGCGAAACGCGAGACCAGGATCCAACCGTCGGCGGTGAGCACGATGCCCGTGGTCTTGCCGAGCGTCTGCTGAAAGCCGGGCGCTTTGAGGGGTAGGCCCTTCTTCTTGCCGGGCTTGTCTTCGTCGCCCTCCTTTTCGTCGGGCTTGTTCTCGTCGGGCTTCGGGTCGGAACCGGGCATTGGCACCGGTTGCGGCGCTGGCGGACCCTCTTCGCCCGGTTTCGGTTCCGCTGGTTTCGGTTCGTCGGGCTTCGGGGCGTCGGGCTTTGGCTCGTCGGGCTTTGGTTCCTCGGACTTGGGCTCCGCGGGCTTGTTCTCGGGCTTCTTTGCGGGTTTTGGCGGCACGCGAGGAGCTGGTGGCTCATCACTGTCCGTTGGTCCTTCGCTACCCGAAATCGTGCGCGTGCCACCAAAGGTCTCGACCGCAACGACGAACGGCGCCGCCTTGGCCAACGCCGCTTGCAGCACCGGTTCGAGATGCTCGAACTCATCCGGATCGGTGCCGCGCTGCGACAACAACGCGGGCCCGAGCACGAGAGCAACACCGATCGCGCGTACGAAATGGTTCATTTCTTCGGCTCCGATGCCAACACCATGCTGGCCTGCTGCACCTTCGTGCCGCGCTTCCACGTCACCTGCACGGTCTCGCCGGCGGCAAAGCGGCCGAGCACTTCCCGAAACTCGCGGCACGTGCGAATCGAGTAGTCGTTGATGCGCACAACGAGATCATCCGGTCGCAGACCGAGTGTGTCGGCAGGCGAACCTGTGATCACACGATCTACATAGGCGGGCGGCGATTGCAGGCCAGCACGCTCAAATAGCACGATTCCCGTCCACGGCACCGGCTTGTTGACGACAGCTTCTGCGGTGTGTTTGCCAAGCACGTGCTCTTCGAGATAGGGCAGCAGATCGCGCGTGGGAATGGCCGCGGAGACCATCGTGTTGGTCTCCTTGCTGTCGAGCAACTTCATGTTGAGGCCGATCCACCGGCCATCCAACGTGAACAACCCACCACCAAATTGCCCGGGGTTGTTGCAGGCGTCGGTGAGAATGAGGTCGCCGTCATATTTGACGTCGGCCATGCGATAACGCAGCGCGGTGTTGGCGCGGCCAACGACTACACCAAAGGTCGCGCTGACCTTTTCCGAGAACTCTGCGAGACGGAAACTGTTGCCGAGCGAAACCACGAACTGTCCGGTGCGAAACTGGGCTTCGGCCTCCGCCGGTGGCCACACGGGCTGCAATTCGCCGTTTACGAGCGCCGGATCGATCTTCAGCAGGCGGACGCCAAACCTGGGCTCCTCGGGCAACAACTGCGCTTGATGCACGGAGCCGTCATAGAGCACGACGCGCGTGCGGTCCTTCTGGATCATCACCTGATCAAGCGTGAGGATGTGCCCCTGCTTGCTCACGATGATGCCGGTGGCGTAAGCGCTGATCGTGGCCAACCCCGACGCGCCGTGCACCTTGACGATGCTCGGCATACGCTGGTCGATGACCTGCTCGACGCGCGTGCGCGGCTTGCGCTCTTCAAAAGAGTAGGCCTTGCCAAAATCCTGCGACTGTGCAGTTAGCACCGACGCAAACGAGAATGCGAATAGCAGGTGCTTGTGCATCACGGCCTCCGGAACCAGGCTTCGTCGACGAGTCCCTGTCGCAACGCCGCGGCGCTCCAGCCCATCTCCACCTTGTCGTCGACGACCAGGCGCAGGCTCTTCTCGCCGACAAACCACTCCACCTTGGCGCGGCGCAGCGGATCCCGGAACGTGCATCCGGCCGGAGTGCCGTCGGCGCGCACCCAGGCCTCGCATTCGCCATCGCCAGGCAACGCCAGGCGATACGCGGGTGCGCCGTAGACATTGACGCCGCCGAGCAACTCCGCATTGGCAAAACGATCGCGCCAGTTGCCGCGCGGCCACAGCAGCGGATTGCAGAGCAGTTCGCGCTCGAGGCGCGCCCGCTCTTCCACGGACAACTCGCGCGCGGCCCCGTTCTCGACGGCGAAACCGTCGTCCTTCGACTGACGAACGAGCACCAGCGGGCCAATCTCGAGACGCAGCCGTTTGCCGTCGCAGATGGCGCGCGTCGCCACTCCGCTGGGATCGGTGACCACCCATTCGGAAGCCATCCCGGGCGCACCAAGCACGCTCCAGCGCTGCACGATGGCCTGGGCGGCCAGCCGGCGGTTGTTGCGACTCGCCAGCCGCGCCTCCGCGCCAACACCATCGCGACTCGAGCCCGTGTCGAGCTTCGTCAACTCCACGTGAACGAGGCGTTCGTCACCCCAGGTCTCGTTGTCGAGTTTGGGGCGAAAGCTGAGGCTCACGAAGGTGCCCGCCGGCATCACGCCAACGAGCGTGGCGAGCTGGTTGGCCGAGCGCACTTCGGTGCCGTTGAAGGTGAGGATCTCATCGCCAAGGCCAACGCCGGCCGTTGCCACGATCGAATCGCGGAATAGCTGCTGCACGAACACCCCGCGCCGCCGTGCTGCCCCGGCGCCGGAGTTCATGAACCATGCGCTCATGTCCAGCGTGCCGTGTTCGGCGTGGCGCCCGGCGAGCAGGTCGCCGAGGAAGTTCTTGATCTGGTTGCTGCTGATCGCAAAACCGACGCCGACGTTGACGCGTCCACGATCGCCGATCGAGATGCGACCGTTGATGCCGACGATCTCGCCCGCCTCGTTGAACAACGGCCCGCCCGAATTGCCAGGATTGACCGCCGCGTCAACCTGGATGCAGTCCGGATAGACCAACATGCGCTGGCCCTGCCCTTCCTGATAGCGGTGCGTGCCCGAGACGATGCCGAAGGTCACCGTCGGCGTGAAGTCCGTCGCGAGCAGGAACGGATTGCCCATCGCAAACACCGTCTCCCCCACGAGCAACTGGTCGCTATCGCCGAATTGGATCGCCGGCCACGTCTGCCCGGGCGTCTTCGGTAGCAGACGCAGCACCGCGAGGTCGCTGCCCGGATCGATGCCGAGCACCTCGCCTTCGTAGAGCTGCCCATCCGGCAGACCAACCTTCTTGTTCTTGTAGTGCGCGGCACCGCGTGGGAGATGGTCTTCGACCCAGGCTTCCTGCCACTCCTTCTGGAACTGCTCCTCCGCACCGGCCGGGGCATTGGCGTGCGCCGTGCGCCAGGCCGCGAGTACGGCCTCGGGCGGCTGCGGCGGCTCTGGTCGTTTGTAGTCCTTGTCCGGCTGGCCGACGACGTGGAAGTTCGTGAGCACGAAGCCTGCCGGGTCAAAGACGACACCGCTGCCGCCGCCCGGCGAGTCCATCGACATCACCGAGCACACCGCCGCGCTACACCGTTCCACGGTGGCCGTGCGACGCGACTCACTGGCCAGCACGGCGGCGAGATGAGGATCTTGCATGCCGCAGAGCACGGCGGCGCAGGCGAGCATCATGGGCAAACCGGGGGTGGGTTTGGGCTACCGCCGCACGACGCGAGCATCCGCGAACGCGCAGTAGTCACCCAGATCGTAGTTCTTGCCAAAGTCCACCTCGATGGCGAGGCGGCGGCACTTCTCGAGTTGGATGTGAACGGGCATCGGCGGCAGGCCGCGCGTGCGATCGCCGGCTTCGAAGACGACCTTGTCGTCCGCAAGCACGCGGAACACGGCGTGTGCCTGCGGGCCACCACGATCGTCGATGCCGATCATCGCATCGAAGACGTCGTAGTTGCCGCCGAGGTCGTACGTGAGGCGTGTGCGCGGCACCATGCCGACGCCGCGCGCAAAGCTGGTCCCGCCGATCACGAAGCCTTGGCCACCGATCGAACGATCGTTCGCCCACGGCCAGACGCGGTCAAACGCGGGCGTCTGCTCGACCTTTGGTGTGAGATCCGACAGCCAGCGCAGGCGATCGCTCGCGATGCCCAGGCGCAGCACGCGCGAACCCGCCACCTCGATTTCGACGCCCTCGTCGAGGCGCAGTCGCGCAACTTCGCCAAACTGCAGCAGCCGACCGAGCAGCCGTTCGCCGGTCGTAAGGTCCAACGTCGCGCGCGGGTTGGCCTGGCGATCCGCCGCGAAACCGGTGTTCTTGCCAAACACCAGCGCCGTCACGCCAGAGAGGTCAAAGTCGAAGGCCTTGCCGCGCAACTCAAAGTCGACCTTGTCGGCCTGCAGGCCCACGATCGTGACCGAGGAACGCGTCGCCTTGCCGTCCTTCACGACATAGATGAGGTCGTTGTTGAGTGGCGGCGCGCTCAGATCCGAACCAAACGAGGTCGGTTCGGGGCGCTCGGTGCCACCGTGCCGGACCGCGTGCAACACGCCGAGCGGCAGTTCTACCGTTGCCCCGACGGGCAACTCGACGACGAGCTTCGCGGGCTTGCCAGCGGCTCCAGGGAGCCCTGCGAGGCGCACGGCTGGCAACTCGACCCCGGAACGCAACCAAACCCGGTGCGGGGTCAAAACGACCGCCGCGGTTGCGCCCTGCGGCACAAACGACATCACCTCGTCGAGTGCAAGGTCCGTCGTTCCGGTCGACCCAACGACGTGCGCACGCCCTTCGGCATCCACCGAGAACGCGCCCGTCAGCGACCGGCCATCGACCGTGACCACGGTGCCGCTCGGCGCGGTTTGCGCGGCGAGCGACGGCCACAGGAGGAATCCGACAAGCAGGGCTCTCAGCATCGGGGGTGACTCGGGCTCGGCATCACTTCTTGGCGTCGGCAGTGTCGGCGAGCTTCTTGTAGTAGCCCTCGAGCATCTTGCGATATTGCGGCGGCAGGTCCTTCTGCAGCTGCGCTTCGATCTCCTTGCGTTCGCGATCCTTCATGCCGCCCCAACGATCGGCGAGCGTCGGGTGCGTCTGCAGATCGCCGAGCGTCGCCTCACCACCAGGCAGTGCACTCTGCGAGGCCGGATTGGAGGAAGGGCCATTGCCCGACGGTGGGCCGCTGGACTGCTTCTCCATCTCTTCGTACATCTCGATGAGCTTCTGCAGTTCTTCGAGGTACTTGAGCTGATCAAGCTGGACCGGCTTGTCCGTCTTCTGCTTCTTGAGATCGCGCTTGGTGCGCTTCATCTCATCCGCGAGTGCGTGCAACTGGCTCTCCTGCTGGCGCTCGAACTCGAGAATGCGCTGGTGCGCCGCCGAACGGAAGCGTTCGCTCGCCTCAGGGAACCACTGCAAGAACGCCTTGAAGCGCGGCACCGCCAGATCGGGCACCGGAATCTCGGCGAGCGACTGGGCGTAGTAGTAGGCCGCTTCGCCGTCGAGGGCCGATTGGTTGATGTCGTCGCGCAGGTAGTCGTTGAGCACGTCGTTCGCCCGCTCCGGGTCATCGGAGTCGAGGAACATCTGCGCCAGGTGGTAGCGAACGTGCGCGCGCAGCAGCGGCACCTCGGTCGCGGCGAGCACCTTCGTGAGCTCCAGCGCAGCCACCGGGTTGTTGTCCTCTTGGAGTTTCACGGCCGCGTCAAAGGCCGGCACGGCGGCGCGAATCAGCATGTCGGAAGCGCGGCCGAGGCCGAACTCGCCGATGTTCTTGCCAAACTGCTCGATCTGCTGCGCCGTGGCGCCAAGCTGCGTGGCGGTCGCTTCGAACGCCCCACGATCGAACGGGTTGAACGGGTTGATGACCTGGCGCGGCTCCGCCTCCTGACCGTCACCCTGCGCCAACGCCGCGCTGCAGGCAACCAGCGCAAACAGGGCTCTGCGAAGGAGGTTCATCGGCCCCCCTCGCTCTCGTTCTCCTTGTTCTGCTTGATCGCGAGCTTGCGCATGAGTTCCTGCACACGGCCCTGCTTGCTCGAGAGCTTCTCGGCATCGGTCTTGGCCGCGTCACCCGCCTTCGCTTCCGCCGGACGCGCGTCGTATTCCTTGGTCGACTTGTTCACGCGCTCCTGCAGGTACTTGAGCATCTTGAGCTCGGCGGACATCGGCACGAGCGGCGGCTGACCATTGCAGTTGCAGTTGCCGGGCTGACCGTCGCGCTTCTCGATCTCGCGGCGCAGGGAGTTGATCAGCAGCGTGAGCAGGTCTTCGACCTCAGCCTGACCTTCCTGCACCGATTGCCCCGTCTCATTCGCGCGGCACTGCTTGGCGACGCCGTGCAGCACGTCCTTGAGTTCGCCCGTCATCTCGAGGAACACGGCGGTCGTGCCATCTTCTTCGAGCAGCTTCACAGCGTCCGAAGCCTCGACTTCGAGGTCGCCTTCGCCGCCGGCCACGATCTGGATCTTCTCGGCCAGCGCACTCGGCAGGTCCCCGTTGGCCGTGAGCACGTTCTGACGCGTGCGGTCCAACGTCTTGGTCTGCACCGACAGTTCACGCTGCTTCGCGAGCATCGCCGTGAAGCGCTCTTCGAGTGCGCGCAGAACCTCGTCCGAGAGCTGCTGACGCAACTGGGCCAGCGCGTCCTCGAGCTCCTTCTGGGCAGCTTCGAGGTCTTCCTTGGCGTCCTGCTGCTTCTGCTTCGCAGGCTTGTATTCCTTCAACGTGCCAGCGGCGGCCTTCTGCTTCGGAACGGCCTGCTGCACACGCTTCTTGCCCGGCGTCGGCTTGTTCTCGCCGTCCTCGGACTTGGCGTCGGACTTCTCCATCTCCTTGGAGAGCGTGTCGGTGGCGTGCTGCGTGTCCTCCTGCTTCTTCGCCAGCTGCTCAAACGGCAGCTTCAGCAGTTCGCGCTTGGCATCCTCCGCCATCTGCTCGAGTTCCTTGACGGTCTTCTTGAGGCTGTCGATCGCCTGTTGCTGGTCCTTCAGCGCGTTCTCGGGCTTCTTGTCCGAGAGCTGCTTTTGCGCCTGGCCCATCGACTTCGAAGCCTGACCGGCGCTGCCGCTGCACTTGCCTTCGCCGGGCTTGCTCTCCTTCGGCTCGCTGGGCTTGGGTTCGCCAGCCTTGGGCTCACCCGCTTTCGGCTGGCCCGCCTTGGGTTCACCGGCCTTCGGATCTGCTGCCTTCGCAGCCGCCGCAGCCGCGGCATCCTTGATCTCGGCATCCTTCTTTTCGAGCCCTTCGAGATCCTTGGCGAACTTCTCGGTGTCTTCCTTGAGCTGACCTTCCTTCTGCTCGACCGGCTTCGTCGCTTCGGCGGCGGCCTCCATGCCGAGCTGGTTGGTCTGCTCCTTCAGTTCCTTCTGCTGCGCGAGCAACGCTTCGGCGCGCTGCTTCTGCGCTTCGATGTCCTTCAGGTGCTTCTGCAGCTCTTCGATGCGCGCCGAAGCTTCCTTCTCCTCGCCTTGCTCCTTGGCGAGCTTCTCGACGCGGTCCTTCAAGGCCTGCAGTCGAGCAATCTCCTCCATGAGCTTGCGAAGGTCGGTGTTGCGGTTCTGCAACAGCTCGTAGAGCTTCTGCAGATCCTTGCGAACCTCGGTCATCTCGACGAGCGCATCGTCAAAGTTGTCCTTCTCGAGTAGCACACGAACGTGCGCCATGTCCTCGTGGATCTTGGCTTCCTGCACATACTGCAACCCGGCGGCGATGATCTTGCTGCCCTCCGGCTCGGACTGCTGCAGCACCGCCATGAGCTTGGTCATGCGTTCCGTGAGATCACGGAACTTGCTGCGGGCCATCTCCTGCTTGCTGACGGTCGGGGCCTGTTGATCCTGGGCGCGCACCGACGACGTTAAGGGCGTCGCGATGGCCAGCAACAGAGCCGCGATCAGGGCGATCGTTCGTGAAATCATGGGAACCTCAAACAGTGAGAAGGGCCCGCTTGCGCAGGTCCGATCAGGGTCAACTACTTCGGCTTCTTCGGCGAGTCGTCCTTGCCGTCGTCCTTGCCGCTACCGAAGACGCTCTGCTCTTCGGCTCGCTTGCGGTTTTCGACTTCCTGGATGACTGAATCCTCTATCTTTATCACGACTCGCAGCTCCTCTAGGAGGGCCGCCAGGCTCTCCGCCTGCTCCATTTCCTTGAGGACCGCTTGGAGCCGTCGCAGAATATCGTCGTAACTTGCGAGGGAGTCAGCCTTTGTCGCAGCCTGGCCCGAACTGGCGTAGGCATCCACGAGCCGCCCGGAGGCCGGCAGTGCATCCTTGGCGATGGTGGCCAGCGGCTCCGGGATCACGTTCTCCATCTGGCGGACCTTGTTGCCCTCGATGAGACGGTTGTTTTCGTACTCCCACAGGATGCGCTGGTAGAGGTCGCCCACAAAGGCCACGCGCCGGCCGAGCGTCTGCTGCTGCCGGGCCAGGACCTTGAGCCGCGCTTTGACCAGGGACGTGCGGTCACCGGCAGCGCTCAGTTCGACCATCTCCCGCAGTTCGAGCATCGCAGACTGCTCATCATCGATGATGCGCTGGAGTTCCTGCCGCTGCTCCACCTGGCGACGGCGCAGCTCCTCCAACAACTTCTCACGGGTGACGACGCGGAACGTTAACGTCTCGCCGTAGGCGTGGTGCGGCTCGCCAGGACCGAAGTTGTCGGTGGCCCCAAAGCGCAGCGACACCAGCATGCCCGGCCGGATGGGGTTGGTCGGCGCACTCTGGTCAGGCTCCTTGTTCCACTGGCGCAAGTCGACCGATGCGGTGGTCTCAAAGCGCAGCGCGCTCCTGGGCAACTCACTGCCAAGCTTCGCCTCAGCCACCGCAAACGGCACCTCCAGCGGCTTGTTCGCCTCTTCCGGTGGCTTCTGGTCCGCGGGAGCCTCTTCGGCAACGCGGTAGGAGACATCGACCGCGCGCAGGCCGAAGTCATCTTTGACCTTCAGGTCACCAGGCAGGATCGCGTGCGTCGTAATGAGGGTGCCGATCCCGCGCAGGCGGAAGTCGATCGTCGGCGGTTTGTCGTCGCCGACGCGCAGCAGCAATTTGGGCGGGGCACCAGCGCCGAGTTTGTCCTTGTCGATGACGTCGATCACGAGCAGGCCCGACGCATCCGGTTGGAAATCGCCCGCAAACGAGAACCCATCGGCGCCGCGCTGCAATGGCACCTTGCGATCGTTGCCGAACAACGCAAAGGCGTCGTCAATCGCCTTGTGGCTCTTGCCGGTGAGCGTCAGCCTGGCGCCGCGCGGCAAACGCAGGTCCCCTTCGGTCGGTGGCACGACTTCGGTCTCGCGCTCCATGTAGTCCGGGTAGGTGACCTGCACCGCGAGATCCTGGATGCGCGGACGCTCGACGACCTTGATGCGCAGTTCGACGGGCAACGCGTCGCCACCCTCGGCCGTGAGCACCACGTCCTCGATCACGGCGTCGAGCACCCACGTGAACTCCCGTTCGCCCGTGAGGCTCATCGGCTCGGTGCCCTTCTCGCCACCGCGATAGGTGTAGTTGACAAACACCTGCTCGGGCATCGGGCCCTGCACGACAACACGCACGGTCAACGCGTCGCCCTGCGGCAAACGCACTTCGCCGGCGCCAACCTCGGCAAAATTGAGGGTCGTGTAGCGCGGCCAGTCGACGTTCGACAAGAACAGGTTGCGCCGCGCCCACGTGCTCAGCGAAGCCCCGTCGATGGCCGCCCAGCCGCCAAAGAACGCGAGCGTGAGCGCGCAGGCGCCGGCGAACTTGCGCACGCGACCACCATCGATCGCCTTGGTAAACGGAATCGCCGCGATGCGACCGCGCATGTCGTCGATGACGGCCGTCATCAGCTCGGGTGAGTCCCCGCGCCGCGGCTGCCGCAGCGCACCTTCAAACTGCAGCGAACTGATCAGGGCCTGCTTCACATCGGGCGACTGGCGCTCGACGGCGAGCGCCATCTCTTCGTCGCCAAGCGGCACCGTCAGCGGCCCCACGAGGCGCCGCATCACGATGCGCGCGAGCACCACGAGGAAACTCGCCAGCAGCACGAAGCGGAACGCCCACTCGAGGCGCAAACCGCGATCGGTGAGGAAGCTCGGCACGGCGAAGCTGATCAACAGCAGGCCCAGCAGGCCCAACGTCTCGATCCAGATGCCGCGGCGTGCACGACCACGCAGCTGCTCGAAGTGAACCCGCGCCGCACCCAGCGTCGAGCTCGGCGTCGAACTCGGCGCTGAGGCCGGAATCTGCTCAGGGAGGGTCGTCGAGTTCATAGCAGGTTGAAGCGTTTACGAAGGAGCCACTCGACCGAGAGGATGACCAGCAGGAACGCCACCGTCGCCCAACCGTCCCAGATTGCGTGCGGTGTGCGGAACGTGTCGGTGGCCGAGCGCGACGGAATACGATCCAGCGCGGCCAGCAGTTGCGCCGGCGTATCCAACAGTTCGCCGCCCACCGCCGACGCGATCGCGCTGAGTTCGGCGCGGTCCATCGGCCCTTCGCGCTCGATCTGTGCCGCCGTCACCTGGAACGCAACCTCGACCGGCTTGCCGATCTTCTGCACCGGCCGCACACGGAACGAACCGAGCACCGTCGGCCGGAACTGCAGTTCAAAACTACCTGGCTGACCTTCAATGGCCGCCATCGTGACGTTCTCGCCGTTCTGCCCTTCGCGTTCGATCGTGACCTCAAACGTCTCGGCGACATACGGCTGCAGGGTCTCGTCCTTGACGTCCGCGCGCAGATCCACGGCTTCGCCAAGATCGATCTTGTCGTCGTTGACCGCCAGGCGAATGCGGCTGTTGCCAGCGTGCATGCGACCTTCGAAGAGATATCGCAGGCCGTTCACCCAGAACCGGTTGTAGGCCTCTTCGTAGATCGATCGCCACCGATAGGTCTCATCCGTGCCATTGAACAGCACGCGACCGGCGCCGACGTTCTGCATCGCGATCAGCGGCATGCCATGCCCATCGCGCTTGAACTCAGGGTTGGTGCTTTCGGCAACGCAGACCGCAACCGGCTTCAGTCGCAGCACCGGGAACCAGAAGTGGAACCCAGGCAGACGACTCCACAGGATGCGCCGCTCGTCCTTGCCGTCGGCAATCTTCGCGATCTTCGCACCGATGCCGTCCTCACCTTCTGGGGACAACGCGTACGGCGTTGGCCACCGGAACGCCTTGCCAAAGCCCAGCAGCTTGTTATCGGCGAAGTCGATATCCGGCACGATCGGCAGGATGTCGGCAAGCGGCGCCGTCGAGACCGTCGAACGCATCGCATCGAGCGTGTATTGCTCGCCACAGACCCACCAAAGCCCGCAGCCGCCCTCGACGATGTGCTGCTTGAGGTTCTTGCAGAACGTCGCCGTCAGCTTTTCGTGGTTGGGATCGATGAGGACCGCCACGTCGTACGGTTCAAACTCCTGCAGTTCTTCGGGCAACTTCTCAAGCGTGACACCCTCGTCACCATCCTGCGGGAACTTCGGATCCGCGCTCTGCAGCCAGCACGACACATCGATCGTCTTGTCGCGAATGAGCAGGTTGCGCAGGATCTGGAACTCACGATTCGGCGTGCCCGCGAGCAACAGCACCCGCAAGCGATCGCCGAGCACTTCGACGGCGACGACCTTGCTGTGGCGCTCGGGCGACGGTGGTTCGCCATCGGGTGGCTGGATCTCCGCGCGATACAGATAGCGCCCAGGGTTCTCGACCTTGAGCTCCTTCCACTCGACCTGCACTTCGGTGTGTTCGCCACCGACCACCGCCTGCTGCGTGCGAACGACCTCTTCCTGGCCCTTGTCGTCGATGCGAACCAGGCGCGCGGTCACCGACAGGCTGTCGTAACCCTGCGCCGTGATCGTGGTCTTCATCTCGAAGGGGTCCTTCTGGAACACCTTCTCGGGCGCGTCGAAGCGCGACATCGCCACCGTCTGCGTCTCCGACGGATCGCCGATGCCAAGCACGAACGTGTGCGGAATCTTGCGCTGGTTCAGCAAACGCGCAATCTCCGCACCCTGCGGACCCGCGTTGCGTCGACCGTCGCTGACGATGACGACCGCGGCGATTTCCGACGTGCGGCTGCGATCCAACGCCGTGCGCAGGGCTCCGCCAAGATTGGTGAAGCGGCCATCGGCCGCGAGCTGGTTCAGGTCGAGTCGCGGCGCCGGCGGCAGCTCGTTCGGCGCCGACCCGTTGGCAGTCGGTGGCAACGGCTTGCCATCGGGCCCGAGCTTCTGCGGCGGCGGAATCAGCGGCAGCTGGTCAATGCTGCCCGAGAACGAATAGAGCTGGGCCTGGTTCTTGGCGGCCAGCTTGCGCACCACTTCGCCATCGGCGTGCGCGAGCAGCGCCTTCACGAGATCGAGTCGCGTGCTGCTGGCGGGGTCGGCAACCCCGATCGCGCGCCAACCCGAGGCCTGCGCCTGCACGTTTTCACGACGCCACGCATCGAGATGCGTCATCGATTGCGAAGTATCGACGAGCAGCAGCGTGTGGCCGGGCCGCGTCTCGCGCTTCACCGTGACGAGGTTGGGCTCGAGCAACAGCGCGATCGCCACGAGCACGGCAAGCGCGCGCAGCGAACCGAGGATGATGCGCTGGCCAATCGTCAGATTGTGGCCATCGCGACGATAGATGAAGCCGACCGCGAGGATCGCGAGCGCGCAGCCCATCAGGACGAGCATGCCGAGGCCGCCCGTCGGGAAATTCGAGAACTCGAACTGCAGCTCGGAGCCGGGCTCGACTTCGATGCCTCTCCAGGAGGCCAACCAGCGAAGGATCTCTTCCATGCTGTTCTTCCGGGCCGCTCAGCGGCGCCCGAACCTCCATGCAAGCAGTGATTCGAGCAACAACCCGAACAGCAGCGCACCCGCAATCCAGCGCCAGATCTCACCTTCTCCGGAAGCTGCGCCGAGGCCACCACCTTCGTTCACGAACGTGACGCGCGACTGCAGTTCGATCGGATAGAGCCGCCCGAACGCGCTGTCGAGGAAGCCCACGAGACGGCTCTCGACGATCGGCGCATTGCGCGCAAACATACGTTTCTCGGCCGCGCCATCGTGTCGCGACAGTTCGACTTCGAAGGCGCCGAGCTGGCGAAGTTCTGCCATCGGCACCGTCAGGGTGAGGGCAGCGGGGGTCCCTGGCGCAATCGCGCTCACGCTGCTTTCGGCGGGTTTCTCCGCGGGTTTCTCGGCTGGCTTCTCCGCGGGCTTCTCCGACCCTGCCGCAGCAGGCTCCGTCGCCGTAAACGTCTGCTCCTCGCCTTCGGCCTCCAACGACCGCACAGCCACGTCCGCACGATAGATGCCCGGATCCAACGCGAGGCGGTAGACACCGGTGGTGAGAAGGTTGGTATCCGAGGTATCGCGCCGGCGCGCAGCGAAATGATGCAGCTGGTTGGCGTAGACGAGCAGCAGGTCCGTGCTCGGCATGTTGGACCAGAACTTGTCCGCCGTGATTGCCCACAAGGCAACCTCACCACCGCCGCTGCCAAAGCTGCGCGTGACGAGCATGGGCGGGCCTTCGGCATCACGAATGCGCGCGATGATGGCCGCGTTCTGCTTGCCGTCGTCGATGATAGTGAGCCAGCGGTAGACAAGCATCACCCGGCTCGTGAGCAGGTCGAGCAACTCACCGAGCGACCCGCAGACGGGATGGTCCTTGCGCACGAGAATCGCGTGTTCGGGCCGATCCGGATCGCCCGCGATCTCGCCAAGCGGCAGCGGCAGCAGGCCCTTGCCGTCGCGCCAGAACAGTTCGTTGTAGCGCGTCGAATCGACGAGTGCGCCAACCGTGATGACGAGCCCACCACCGGCGGCCACGAACTTCTCGAGCTTCTGCGCAGTCGCCGCGGAAGGCGACTGCATGTTCGCAAGCCAGACCAGGTCAAACGGCTCAAGATCCGTATCGGCGAGCGCGGTGTCCGTGATGGTCTGTGTCTCGATGCCGGAAACCGCCTCGGGACCCGGCTCAAACGCCGTCTGCAGGAAGAAGCACTCGCCCTGCTCTGCATCGGGTTCGCCATCGACGAGCAGCACCTTGCTCTTCTCGCGCACTTCGATCGCAAACGCGCGATGATCGTCGAGTGGGAAGTGTTCCGTTGCCTCAAGCTGCGCATCAATGCGATGGAACCCGGCCTGCTGGAACGTGTGCGTAATCGGAATTGCGACCCGTTGGCCAGGCGCCAGTTGTGGCACCGGCCGCACGACCTGGCTCTTGCCATCGATTTCGACGGCGACCGTGGTCGGCTGCGTCGCATCGAGGCCGAAGTTCTGCACATCGACCGCAATCGCCACGCTGACGCCGGCCACCGCGGCACGGTCGGTCAAACGAACCTCAGTGACCGCAAGATTGGGCTGCTGGCCACCAATGCCGAGCACCGTGATGTGCTCCTTGTCGCCCTTCATCGCCGCCAATGCGGCCACCATCGCCGGGCGCGGTTTGTCGTCCTCGGTGGTCCAATCGTGGGCGCGCTGGTCGCTGACGAGGTAGTACTCGGTGCGCGACGCTTCCTGCACTTCACCAGCCCGCTGCTGCGTGGCCTTCAGAACGGCGCCGAGGTCTGGCGCACCATCGCCAACCGTCCATTCCTTCAGCTTGGTCCCGACGCGGCGACCAAGCTCAGGCCCCACGTGCTCGCCCCACATATCAGGCTGCGTGGCATGACTCGTGCGAACGATCGAGAACAGGTCCCCGCTGCGCCGCATCGTCAGATCATCGGCCAGCGCGCGAACCCGATCCTGGGCCCGGTCAAACAAGGTCGTGCTGCCCGCGCGTTGCGTCATCGACGCACTATCGTCGAGCACGATCACGTGATGCGTGCGTGTGCCGAGCAGGCTGCCGCCGCCGAGCTGCGGGCGCGAAACCAGCGACACGAGCAACAACACCGCCAGCGTGCGCAACAGCAGTACGAGCCACTGCTCCATGCGCAAGCGTTTGCGATTGCGCTTCATCGCCGCGAGCAGGAACGTCATCGCGGCCCAGGGCACACGCTGGAAGCGCCGGCGATTCAGCAGGTGGATGATGATCGGGACGGCTGCCAACGGCAGCGCCCAGAGCAGCATCGGATTGAGGAAGGCGATTGCCAGCATCGGCTGTCAGGGATCAGCGTTGGTAGATGGGGACCAGGGAGTAGGGCAGTTGCAGCGTGATCAGGGCCACTGCGGTGCCATAGATGTTGCCGACGCCATCGCCGGACCAACTGCCGTTCTTCTCTTGCTGCCGCAGCAACCATGCCGCGCGCTTGCCGTAATAGTCTGACCAGGACGTGCCGCCGCGCTGGTATTGCGCCTGGCTCCAGTAGAGATGCGCGTAGTAATCGTGCTGCCCGGCGCCCACGGTCGTATCGATGTGATTCTGGCAGTAGCGGAACGCCTTCTCGACGAACGGTTGGTCGTCGTAGACGCCAGCGCTGTAGAAGACGACGACGCCCGCGGCGGTGATCGGTGGCCGACTCTCGCCGCCCGAAGACATCGACAGGCTATAGCGCAACCCGCCATCCGCATTCTGGGACTGCCGCAGATAACCCGTCGCGCGATCGATGATCTTCTTGTCGACGACGATGCCGGCCATACGACACGCGCGCAGAGCCTGCAATTGTGTCACCGTGACACTGCCTTCGTCCGTGGTCATTCCGGGCGAGTAGTTCCAACCGCCGTTGGTGGTCTGCGACGAGCCAACGAGTTCGACGGCGCGATCGAGCACACCCTTCAGGCGATCCTGCGTGTGCGGGTCCTCCTGCATGCCGTAGACCGACGCCAGGAAGAGTGTGCCAAAGCCGTGGCCATACATCGGCCGCCCTTCTTCACTCGGCACCGAGATGAGCCCATTGTGTGAAAGTGCGCAACGCACCAGGAACTGCGTGGCACTCCTCACCTCTCGGTAATACTGACCGCGGGTTGGGGTCGAACCCGCAGCGACGAACGCCATTCCAGACAAGCCCGTCATCGCGGCCGGATACGCGCCATAACCACCACGTTCGCGCCAGGCACCATCGTTGCCTTGCTGGCTGGCGAGCCAGTCGAGACCACGGCGAATCGCCGCATCGATCTCGCCCGTCACTCCGGGCGGCAATTGCCGTTCTTGTGCCGGGGCAAGCACCGACACAGCAAGTGCACTCGCGAGCAGGGCTGGACGCATGTAGAGCATCTCAGATCAGCGTTGGTAGATGGGTGCCAGGGCGTAAGGCAATTGCAGGATCGTGAGTGCAATCGAGGTCCCGTAGACCGTGCCGACGCCATCACCGTCCCAGCTGCCGTCCTTCTTCTGCTGCTTCAGCAGCCAGGCCGCCTTCTTGCTGTAGTAGTCTGCCCAGTCCTTGCCACCGCGCTGGTAGAGCGCCTGACTCCAATACAGATGTGTGTAGTAGTGGTGCCCCGTGCTGTCGACGGCCACCTGGATGTGCTTCTTGCAGTACTCGTAAGCCTTCTCGACGAACGGCTGATCATCGTAGACGCCGGCGTTGTAGAGCACGGCTACGCCAGCAGCAGTAATCGCCGGGCGACCATCGGCCCCGGAATTGAGACTGTAACGAATGCTGCCGTCACCATTCTGGCAACGCTTGATGTAGCTGACGGCGCGATCGATGACCTTCTTGTCGACGATGATGCCGCTCATGCGACACGCGCGCAGCGCTTGCACCTGCGTGACCGTGACGCTGCCTTCGTCACTGCTCGAATCAGGCGTGTAGATCCAACCACCCGCGGAAGATTGCGCCGAGCCGATCAGCGTGACCGCCTTGTCGAGGATGCGCTTCAGCTTCTCCTGCTTGCGCGGCTCTTCTTCCATGCCAAACACCGACGCGAGGTAGAGCGTGGCGAAACCATGCCCATACATGCTGCGGCCTTCTTCCTGCGGCACGGAGATGACGCCGGTCGAAGAGTCGGCGTTCTTCATCAGGAAGTCGACGGACTGGCGCACTTCGCTGTAGTACTTGCCGCGCGTCGGCGTCGAGCCTGAGGCAACGAGTGCCATGCCCGCGAGACCCGTCATCGCCGCCGGATAGGTGCCGTAGCCACCTGCATTGCGCCAACTGCCATCCGTGGCCTGATTGCGGGCCAGCCACTGCAATCCGCGTTGGACGGCTTCGTGGATCTCCTTGTTGACGCCGGGCGGATAGGCCACTTCCTGAGCGGAAAGAACGGCGGTGAGCAGGCCGAGAGTCAGCGCCGAGAATGTGGTTGCCATCGTCATCCTTTCCCTTCCATGAAAGCGTAGAGGCGCTGCTGTTCTTGCTCGTAGGCGTGCATGTCGCCAGCCTCTTTGCACACTTCCAGCCGCGCGAGATGCCAGTTGAGCCGCACCGTGTGATCCAGGGCAAACGGCAGCACCGAATCGAGCGCACTCACCGCTGCCTTGTCTCCGCCGCGCGCCGCCACGAGCGCGCGTTCGCGCACGATCGCCAACAGCTGGGTAGCACCTTTCGTTTGCTGCGAGGAGCCCACCTCGGCAGTCGGCAGCCAACTGCGCAGGAACTCCTCCGCGGACGGCATGGCGCCAGCGTGCATCAGGTAGTCGACCTTCTGCAGCGGATCCTTGGCTGCCTGCGCGAGTTCTTGCAGTGCGGGCTGCGAACTGAAAACCTCGACCCCGCCCGCATAGCCAACTCCCAGCCAGGGGCCGGAAGAAACGAGGTGGAACGAACCGGCCAATGGATCGCGACCCTCGCCAAACGGCGGCAGGGGCAGGCGCATCATCGGCAGCTGGTTGTTGGCATCAAACACCAACACTTCGCGTTCGCCAGGAACGAGCACCTTGTCGTCCATCACGGTGCCGCGACCACGACCATCCGTCTTGGGACCGTTCCAGGACGGCAGCTCACGCGACCAACGCACGAGGCCTCCCTGCAACGAAATGCAGACGAGGTCCTTCTCGGACAACACGAACAGGTCCGTCGCGTTGGCGCCAACCAGCATGCGCAGCGTGCCATACGGGGCAAACCGCGAAGTGGCGTCGAGCATCCAGACCGGCTGCCCCGTTGCGCCGTCGACGCACATGAGCATGTTGCCATCACACGGCGCCATCACCACGAGGCCGTCGCGAACGAGGATGTCGTTGGGCAGGAAGCTCGTGAGTTCGTTCTGCAGGAACTGCACTCCGTAGCGCATGTTCTCGTTTTGTGCCCGACTCTTGGGCCGCATGCGCGGACGCAGAGGGTCACTGCGCTCGTAGCGACGGATCCAGCGCAGATCGCCGGCAAAGGCATCCACGGCGGCGAGGCATCCCGCATTGGTGAGGACAAACGCGATGCCACCTTGCACCACAACCGGCACGCCAGGGGCCTTGAAGAACGAAGTGCCGCCCGAATGCAGCGGCGTGTGCCATTCGGGGCGACCCGTGCTGCGATCCAGGCATTGGAGAGTGTACGCACCGCGCCGCAAGGCCGGTAGCAGCAGCCGCTCCCCAAACACTGTCGGCGCCGCCAGGAACGTGACTTCGCGCAGCCCTTCTTCCCCATCCAGCCACTGCGTGGAACTCCAAGCCGGCTCGAGGTTCTCGCGCTGGTAGGCAACCAACTCGCTCGCCGTCAGCACATCCGTCGCCTGCGACAGGCTGCGGCTATAGCCCATCACGACGTAGCGCCGGGCTTCGTCTTCGACGGGGCGCAGCAATGCAAAGTCCGAGGCCGCGATGCGCACGCGCGGGTAGTTTTCGCGGGGGGTCGGCGGCTCGTCGACACCGGCGCCTTCCTTCTGCAGCACCCCGCTCAGCGCATCGACCATGCGCAGCCGGAAGTGCTCGAGGAACATCGCGCGCGGTGGCTCACCAGCCGCGCCCCCGGCGAACGCAAACCAGGTGCCAGTCCCGTACCGATTGGCGTGCGGCATCGTGACGGCGGGCGAGCCCTCCGACCACATGTTCCGGTCGGCGTTGGTCGCCTTGGGCTCGCGATACGGATCGGGGTTGCGGAAGCGATACTGCCACAGCGGCACCAGCGAATTGCTCGCGCCGGTCAGCAAGGCGCCACTGAGCCAGGATGGGCCGGTCGCCTGCTTGGCTCGGCCGATCGCCGCGAGCACCTCGCTGGCAAACACTTCGCTCTGTGGCAGGTCCTTCACCGACTGCAGTTCGCCGACGATGCGCAGCGATTCGTCAGGGAATTGCGCCGCCAGTTCGGCAACCGCTGCCTGCGCCGCTGCCGTTTCACCGGCCATGCGCAGGCACAGGGCGATCTTGAAGCGGCACCACACCTCGCTCACGCCTAGTCGGGCCAGATTCGCCTTTGGGTAGACCTCGACGAGATCGCGTAACACCTGCACAGCAGAGCGGTAACGTCCGTCGTTGAGCAAACGATCTGCGAGCGCCACCATCGCCTTGCCTGCGGGCAGGGTGATGAAGTACCTATTCGCAACCTGCTCCAGCGACGAGATGGAACCGTCCTGCAGGGCCCGTTCGAGCATCTCGTTTGCCGCGACCTCGTAGGACGTGCGATAGAGCTCGAGACCGACCGGGGGGAGCTGGGCCAGGATCTCGTGGCACAGGCGGCGCACCGGGCGATACACCCGACCATCCTGAGAGAACACGGACTGCGCGGCGTCGAGCTGTGCCGCCGTCTTGCCGCGTGCCGCCTGGCCCTCGGCTGCTTTCCGGTCGGTGGCTGGCTTCTCGGTGGGCTTGTCGGCTGGCTTCTCAGCCGGTTGGTCCGCAGGCTTGGTTTCGTCCGTCGCGGGCCTGCCTTCCCCAGCCTTGGCCCCAGGCTCGGCAGCGGAGGCAACGTGAACCTCGACCGTATTCCCCTCGATCACTTCCTGCAGAACGGTGATCGCCGAGTCGTACTTGTTCTGGCCTAGTAGGTTCTGGGCCTTGCGCAGGTAGAGATCGAGGTTCGGATTCTCGAACATCTCGACGGTAACCCCATGGTCCTCGTCGGGAGTCTGCCCAGGAACAATGCCGCCAACCGGGGCTACGACGCGGATCTGCTGCGCCGATCCCCCGGCAGCCAACAGGCCAGTGGCCAACGTGAATGGAAGTATGGTGCTTCGCACGTGGGTACGTCACAAACCGGCGGCGCAAGGCCTTTGGGCCTGGTGCCGACGATTGCTGCGGGTTCTAGGAACGATCAGCTTGGACGACAAAATCGATGACAACGTCCAAACCATCGGGAGGGATCAGTGCAGAATCTACGTCAGCAGCGGGCGGTCGGCGAGCCCCTCGCCTCATTCCCGCGACTTTGGCCGCTGCCCTCCGCGAATTCGTATCCCAGCGGATCCAAGGTGAACTCAGCATGGCGGCCACACGCTCCGTAGACTTCCCGACCGGATGAACCGCATGAAATTGCTCAGGAACTTCCTGCTCTCCAGCCTGCTCGCCGGCACGGCTTTCGCCCAGGACTGGAACGACGACCGCCTCGTCGACGCATGCAAGGGGTTCCAGACCGACACCCTGGTGGCCCGCCTGGATCAGGTAGGCAAGCTGCTCGTCGACCGCCGCGACATGTTCTCGGCACTCGTCGCGCGCATTCACGGTGACCACCGCGAATACCTGCTCAAGGTGGACCAGCTGCTCGACCAGCTCGCCAACGCGAGGTGGCAGGTGCGCGAGGAGGCCGAGCGCACTCTCATCGAAATCGGCGGGCGCGCACGTTCGCTGATCGAGCAGAGGAAGGAGAAGTTCGATGTGCTCGAGCAACACATCCGCTGTGCACGCATCCTCGACGCGCTGAATGCCAAGGGCACCGAGCAGGAGGATCGCGAGCTGCGCATGATGCGCGGGCTCGTCGCAACGACGCTCTACCTCGACGCGGATCCACGCCTGCTGCGCGCGCTGCGCAGCGCGCTCGGTCACACCGATTCGTCGATTGTCGAAAGCGCCATCCGCACGCTTGGCAAACTCGGCGGCGATGACGAAGCCGACGCGGTGAAGCAGATGGTGCTCTGGAAGGGTGGCGCGCATCGCCTCACCAGCATTGCCGCGCTGGGCCGCATGCAGGGCGAGAAGGCGCTCGCAGCGTGCCGCGAGCTCATCGCCACCAACACCCTCACACACACGGAGATGGCGGCCCTGTTACGCGCTTTGCACAACCGCAGCGACGACGGTGCCAAGGGCCTCGTCGCGGAACTCGCCAAACACTCCGACCCGATTGTTGCGGCCTGCGCGCGCGTCCAGGTCACACCGACGACCAACCAGATCAGAGCCAAGTTCTCCCTGCCGGACCGCAGCCAGGTCGACGGTGGTTTTGGCGGGTTCCACGGCGAATCGACGTTCCTCCACGGGGCGTTTCCTGGACTGCCGATTACCGAACTCTCCTTTGGCGACTGCGACACGATCGACTTCCCTGACCACAAGGTCGACACCAAGCCGGGAACCCGCGTCTTCCTCAACCAAGGCAGCCTGGTCTCCGGCGAGGTAGTGTCGATCGATCCCGAGACACTGCGACTGCATTCGCCGTTGTTTGGCGAACTGGTGCTGCCGCGCAAGGACATCCAGGGTGTCGCGCTCGATCCGTCCCTGGATCGCATGATCGGCGCTTCGACAGAACACGACCGCGTGCGCATGCGTTCGGGGGAGTTCCTCGATGGCCTGCTCATCAACAGCACGAAGGAGAACCTGCAGATCAAGCTGAAGGACGGCTCTGACCGCGAGATCCCCGTGGCCAAGGTGGCCGGCATCCTGTTCACGCGGCCGCGCGCCCAGGAGCAGGATACGACCACCTACGCGCGATTGGACCTCGTCTCGGGAGAACGCCTGATCGGCTTCATCGCCGCGAGCTCGGGGGAATCACTCGGTGTCCACGTGCCGCACGTCGGCTCGGCGACGATTCCGCTGACCACCTTGATGCACGCGGAGCTCGGCGTCGGTGGTGGGGCGATGTGGGGCTTTACGCTCATCTCCGACTACAGCGACAACCGTGTCGTCGAAGTCGATGACCAGGGCCGCGAAGTGTTCGTGCTCGATGAGGTCTTTGGCGCCTGGGACGCCGAATGCCTCGACAACGGCAATCTGTTGATCACCGAGTTCTCCGTGAGCAGGGTGCAGGAAGTCGACCGCAAGGGGCACCAGGTCTGGGTGTTTGAAGACCTCAAGAACCCCTACGACGCGGACCGCCTGCCCAACGGCAATACGCTCATCGCCGATACGTTCGGCAGCCGC
Source organism: Planctomycetota bacterium (assembly GCA_020851075.1). Classification (GTDB taxonomy): domain Bacteria; phylum Planctomycetota; class UBA1135; order UBA1135; family UBA2386; genus JADZDL01. The sequence continues at coordinate 31,221 of JADZDL010000170.1, forward strand.
GTCATCGAGGTCAGCAACGACGGCAAGATCGTGTGGTCTTTTGACAAGGACATCCGACCGTTTGACTGCGACCGGCTGGCGAACGGCAACACGCTCATCGCCAATGTGTTGAAGGACGAGGTCCTCGAAGTCTCGCCGGAGGGAGAAGTCGTCTGGCGCGTCAGCAACCTGCCCAACGTGCACGACGCCGATCGCCTGCCCAACGGCAATACGCTCGTCACCCTGCGCAACAAGGGCCTCGTGCAAGAACTCGACCGCGAAGGAAAGGTGGTCTGGGAGCTGCAGGGGCTTAGTTCGCCGAGCGATGCGGACCGCTTGCCCAACGGGCACACGCTGGTCGCCGAGAATACGCGCGTTCGCGAGTTCGACCGGCGTGGCAACGAAGTGTGGCGCCGCGAGATGACCTGGGCCGTCGAAGTGAATCGCTACTAGACCCCGCGGTTCACTGCGCGAAGACGGGCTCCAGGCCCTTTGGCACACCCAGGCGGCGCACGAGTCGGCGCACCTCGTCCATGCGCTCGGTATTGGACTGATCCGCGGCGCGGCAGAACTCGTAGAGCAGTCGCCGCATGATCCGGTCTGGCGCGCGCTTGCCACCTTCGGCCGCCAGTGCAAACCAGGGCCGCGCCGCGGCGGAGCCCTTCGCGAGGATCACCTCAACGCCGCGCTGCCAGGCCTCGGTCGCGAGTTGTGGTGCAGCCTCCTCCCAGGACGTGGCCGAAGGGGTAATCGCCGCAACAGCCCCAAGATCCTCGCGCACGAGCTTCCAGGTCTTCGTCCATCGCGCGGGGATATCCGTGCCGATCTCAAGATCGAGTTGCACCGCGCCCGCGACATCCCCGGAGTTGAGTCGCCAGATCACCCGTTCGAAGCGCCAATCGAGAGCCCAGGTGATCCCTGCCAGCACTACGGAGATCAAGAGGCCGATCAGGATCGCCACGCGCAACCGCCGCCCCGTCGCGTCAAACTGCTTGCGAAACTCGGGCTCCAGCTCATATCGCAGCATCGTCATGCACCGCAGGCGCTCCTCCGGATGCAGGCTCGACACGCGTCCGAGCCACGAATGACGAATCGGAATTGCCGCACCACTCACGGTCAGCAACGCACGAGAACAGGGCCCCGCCCCGAGCGCGCGCACCGAGGCGATGTCGGCTTCGTGTTCGAAACGATGCGCCAACGCCCGCACGATCGACCAGACCGCAACCACGCCGAGCAGCGTGAACAGGGCTTGCCAAAGCGGGTCGGCACTCAGGGGATCGAGCGCCGTCGCCGGGGACAGCAGCAGCACCGGCACGACTCCCGTCAACGTGAGCAGCAGGCCTGGATGCCCCATGCGCGCATGCCCGACCTCGTGGGCAACCACGCCCGCCAGGGACTCTTCATCGATCGCGCCCAACAACCCATCGGTGACGCACAGCATGCGACCGATTGGCAGCGGCCCCACCATCATCGCGTTCATCGCCCGACCGCCCGTTGGCAACAGGTAGACGCGCGACGGCGAGAATCCGAGCGCTGCCGCCGTCTTGCGCAGCAGGGAGCCAACCGGCTCGGGCAGGTTGCTCTTCACGCCGAAGCTGATCCGAAACCAGAACGGCACCAGGAGCCCGAACAGCACCAGCATGCCCAGCATGCCGAGCGTGGCCCCCACCGACGTGTTGACGAAGAACTCGTGCCAGACCGGCGCCAGCTTCAACAAGTCCAGCGCGGTGCCAAGCACCACACACGGCATCACCATCAACAACGGCCAGGCCAGGCGCAGGCGCAGGATCGGCCAGAGGTCCAGAAAGCCCGGCAATTGGCGAAATGGAGCCCCAGGAACCGAATCGCCATCGAGCCATACCTGGGCCACGGCGGCCAGCAGCATGCGCGGCACTTCGATGGCCACGAGCGGCAACGCCATGAGACCGATCGAAGCAAGGTGGCTTTCCGCCGCCCACTGCCACGTCATGTCGTGCCAGCCGCCGGGCCCGGCCACAAGGTAGACAACGGCAGGAGTCGCCAGCACGGACATGCGCAACCACACGCGCGGGTGCAGCCCGGACGTCTCACCAAAACACAGCCGCCGGCGCAGGCGACGCAGCGCAACGATGGCGAGCAGCGAGGGCAACGGCCACAGACTCGCAGTCCACAGCACGCTGGTGACGGAACCACTGCCGGGCAGTGGCGGATCTAGCGTGAGGCTCCCGAACAGGACGAGGAACCCCAACAACAGGACGATTGGCAAAGCCAAGGGTCAGCGTCCGCCCTTCTCGCCTGGATCGTCCGGGAACATCTTCGCGAAGATGGCCGCAAACCGGGAATCCGCGCGCAGCGCAGCGATCTCCGGGTCCTTCTCGAACAACTTCCGTTCGAGTTTGTGCGAGCTGTCGGTGCCAGGGGCCGCCTGCAGCGCGGCACACTTGCCGAGTGCCTCGATGCCGCGGTCCACGTTGCCCGAAAGCGCCCATACACAAGCGGCGGAGTAGTAGTCGGTCGGCTTCAGCGGGTAGTGCGACTTCTCGGCCATCAGCTCGAGGGACCGATGGGTCGCCGCCGAGAGTCGGTACTCGCGCAACCGGTACTGCAGATCCGCCAGCAGGAGCTGCGTGCGCACGCGATCTTCGGTGTCGCCTTCGACATTCTCGCGCTGCAGCTGGTCGATCCAGACCTGCGCGTATTCCTTGCGGCCCCATTGCCACAGCATGCAAGCCAAGGCCTGCCGCAACGGATCCGGCTCGATCGCGGCGTTGTCGACGATCGCGATCACCCCTTCGACGCGCGCTGCGGACGGCGCCGTCAGATGCAAGTCACGAAGGGCAGGCACCAGCTGGATGCGATGCGTCTCGGGATACCAGTTGGGTGTGTCGAGCAACAACTCGAAGAACAGGTCGCTGACGAACGGCTGCAAGGGCTTCAACCCGGCAAACTGGCCTTCGTAGACCATGCCGCTCGAGTTCCCGCGCTTCAGGAACTCGAGGCACACGTGAGTGGCGAGAGCGATGAAGCCTTTGCTGCGCACTTCGGTGCGCGCTTCGAGCGCCTTCGGCAGCTTCTCTCCCAACCAGCGAATGCCCGGTGTGGGCTCAACGAGCAGGGCGGTGACCGCCTTCTGCAGCAATTCCTCGGACGTCTGGTCCGTCGCGATCCAGGCTTCGGCGGCCGCCACCGCCTTGCGAAAAGCTGCCGAATCCTGACTGCCGTCCTGAGTCCCGCCTACCGCCTGCGCAACGATGCCCCCCGCACACAAGACGCCAGCAAGCGGTAGTGCCAGACGCAGTGCGTATCGGCGACGGAAGACCATGGATGGCTTGTAGCCCTATTTGCGCAGCGGATACAGGGGGCCCCCATCACTGCCTGCGCCGGTAGTGCCCGAAAATGCGTGTTGCGCAAGAACCTCGACGACCCGGTCGAGGCTCAGCCACTGGGAACGGTCCGCTTCGGGCATCAACTTGCGACTCTGCTCGGTATCGATCGTGGTCGGCAGGATGGCAGCTGCCCGCACCCCGGAGCCATCGAGTTCGCGCGCGAGCGCACGCACGTATTCGTGAACGGCCGCTTTGCTGGCCAGGTAGTTGGCGCCCGCGCCATCTGCGCCTACGGCCGCGCTACCCACGAATACCAGCGACCCACTGCGGCGCCGACGCATGCCGCCGATCACTGCGCGCGCGAGGTTGGCACCAAAGAGCAAATTGGCTTCGAGCAAGTCCAGCAATTCGCCGGCAGGTTCCTTGCCCACCGGGGCGCCGCTCCAATGGCCTGACGCACAGACCAGCGCCGTGATCGGCCCCAGAGCATCCTGCGCCCCCTTCACGAAGCCGGCGGCCGCTTCGCTGTCCCCTGGTCCAACACAACCCGCGAGCACCCGTTCGCTCCCGAGCAGGGCAGTGACGCTGGCGACTTGCCGTGACTTGCGAACCGCGGCGGCGACCTTGCCGCCGTTCTTCAGCACGAACGTCGCAAACGCGGCCCCCAGCGCACCGGTGGCGCCGGACAACAGGACAACGTGGTTCTTCAGATCCATGGAAACGCGGAAACGAGCCAACTTGCCGGAAGCCAGCGCTGCTAGCCAGCTGCGGTCAGAAGGAGACCTTGACCACCTTGCGCTCTTCGGCCGATTCGACCTCGAAGAACTCCGCCTGCTTGAAGTTGCCGATGCCGGCGATGATCGACGCCGGGAACTGCTCGATCGCGTTGTTGAGACGCATCACGGCATCGTTGTAGGCCTGGCGCGAGAAGCCGACCCGGTTCTCGGTGGAAGTGAGCTCTTCCTGCAACTTCAGCATGTTCTCGTTGGCTTTGAGGTCCGGGTAGCCTTCTGCCACCGCAAACAACCCGCGCAACGACTGCGTCAAGGCACCTTCCGCCTTCATGAGCTCGCCGATGTTGCCGGCGTTCTTGAGATCGACGCAGGTCTGACGAGCCCGGATCACGCTCTCGAGCGTCTCCCGCTCGTGCTTCATGTAACCCTTGACCGTCTCGACCAGGTTTGGGATCAGCTCGTAGCGGCGCTTGAGCTGCACATCGATCTGGCTCCATGCATTCTTGGTCTCGTTGCGGCGCGCGACGAGGCCGTTGTAGGTCGCGACTGCCCACAGAATGCAAATCAGGAAGATGGCGAGCGGGATGATCCAGATCAGGTGCAACACGGTTGGGTCCTCGAATCAGGTATGCGAGAAGTCGGGAAGCGAGTTGCGTCAGAAGCTCTCAACTTCGCCAGTGAAGACGGTACGGGCCGGGCCCTCGATGGCAAGGGAACTTCGGGACAGCAATACGCGCAACGTCCCCCCGCGCAGGAGAAGGGTCACCAAGTGGCCAGAACAGTGCCCAGCCTGTCGCGCCGCGAGGGCCGCCACCGCAGCGCCGGTGCCGCAGGCCAGGGTCTCGCCGCTGCCCCGTTCGAAGGTGCGCTGGTGCAACCGGTCCTCGCCAAGCACCTGCACAAACTCGACATTGACGCTGTCGGGAAACAGATCGCGACGGGCCTGCATGGCGAGGCCCAGCCGCACGACATCCGTGCGCTCGACGTCCTCGACAAACACCACCGCGTGAGGATTGCCCGCATCGCCAGGCACATATTCGATCCTCTGGCCGGCCACTTCGAGACTCGACGGGGGACCGCAGCGCACTTCCCCCATCTCCGTGCGAACCTGGTCGCCATCCAGCAACTCGACGCGGCGTGGGCCCGCATCAGTTTCGACGAGAAACTCGCGCTCCGTCACGTGACCGTGGTCGAAAGCCAGCCGGGCGAGGCACCGCAGGCCGTTGCCGCACATCGCGCCGCGCGAGCCATCGGCATTCCACATGGCCATGCGCACCGGCGTTCGTTCGCCGCGCAACAAGACGATCAACCCGTCCGCACCGATGCCAAAGTGACGGTCACTCCAGCGTGCCGCCATGGCGCTCGCCGACGCCAACGCGAAGGGGGTCCGGATCGCGTCGACGTAGATGTAGTCGTTGCCCGCACCCTCCATCTTCGTGAACGGGACTCGCATCAGGCAATCTCAACGATATCGCGCTTGCTCGGCACCACGACGTCGGCAAAGCCCGCCTCCCGCAAACGGCCTGCGTAAGCCTCGGCGGGCCCATCTTCGCCATGCACGACAAACACCTGGCGGCAGCGACCGGCGAGGTGGCGCTCGGCCTGCAGCAGTTCTTGCCAATCGGCGTGGGCAGAGAATCCGTCGATGGAGCGCACCTTGCAGTTCACGGAGTGGGGTTCGCCAAAGATGTTGACCTTGCGTTCGCCATCGAGCAGGCGGCGGCCAAGCGTGCCTTGGGCCATATAACCAACCATCAGCACACAGTCCTCGCGACGGCCAACCGTCTGCGACAGGTGATGCAGAACACGCCCCGACTCACACATTCCTGATGCCGACACGATCACGCCGCTGCGAACCTGGTTGAGCGCCTTGCTCTCTTCGACATCGGCGACATAACGAACTCCGTCGAAAAACAGTGGATTGTGGCCTGACTTCAGCAAGGCACAGGTTTCTGCGTCGAACAGGTCCGGATGTTTGCCCATGATGCGCGTGGCTTCGCGACTCATCGGCGAATCGACGAAGATCGGCAATTGGGGCAGGGTTCCATCGCGCATCAACTGCCCAAGGAACAACACCACCGACTGCGTTCGGCCCACGGAGAACGCCGGAATCACGATGCGCCCGCCGTCGTGAAGTTCCTCCGCCACGATGCGCGCGAGCTCCGCCATCATGTCAACGCGCTGACCGTGGACCCGGTCGCCATACGTCGATTCGGTGATCAGCGCATCACACTCAGGGATGCGCTCCGGATCACGCAGGATGGGCAGGTTCTTGCGCCCGTGATCACCTGTAAACACGATGCGCCGCTGTTTTCTGCCGACGTTGCAGTCCATCACCACGATCGCCGCACCGAGAATGTGGCCGGCGTCGAGAAACTCCACGCGCAGCTCCTTCGTCACCTCGAATTGCTGGTGGTACGGCTTCGCTTGCACGAGTCGCAACGTGCGCTCAACATCCTCTTCGTCATACAGCGGCTCAAACGACTGTCCACGCTTGCGAAGGTGCCGCGCATCCTGGGACTGGATATGCGCCGAGTCCATCAACATCATGCGCAACATGTCGCCGGTCGCTTCCGTGCACCAGATCGGCCCGCGGAAGCCATCCTTGACCAAACGCGGCAAAGCACCACAGTGGTCGATGTGGGCATGCGACAGCACCACAGCATCCACACTCGAGCCTGCCAAGGGCAGGTTGCGGTTCTGTTCCTCAGCAACGCGGCGCGGCCCCTGCACGAGCCCACAGTCCAACAAGACTCGACTCTCACCCACCGTCAGCAGGTGCTTGGTGCCCGT
>JADZDL010000171.1 GCA_020851075.1 Planctomycetota bacterium
CGTGCCGATCCTCGGCATCGTCGAGAACATGGCCTGGTTCACGCCGCCCGGGCACACCGAGAAGTACTACCTGTTCGGCCAGGGTGGTGGCGCGCGCATCGAACGCGAGTTCGGCGTGCCGCTGCTCGGCCAGATCCCGATCGAGATCGCCGTCCGCGAAGGTGGTGACGAAGGTACACCCATCACCGTCGCCCACCCGAACTCGCTGTCCGCCAAGGCCCTGGCCGATATCGCCGGCAAGGTCGCCCAGCGCGTCAGCATCCTCAACGCCGAGTAGTTCCCACGAAACTCACAGAGAGAGCACCCATGACCAACCCATCGGAAACTTCGAACAAGAGCCGCTTCACCGCCGAGACCACCATGCTCGAGGCACTGACCGCCGACCCCTCGCTCGGCATGGTGCTCATGCGCGACTTCCACCTCGGTGGCTGCAGCCACTGCGGCTTCAACCCGCACGACACGATCGAGACGGTCGCCTCGATGAACGGCGTGCCGACGGCCCGCCTGCTCGCCGCCCTCAACCGCGAAGCCTGAGCCGGCTCGGGCTCGCCCCGTGCCAGACTCTGGCGAAGGATCGCCATGGCGGGGATCTTCCTGCCGGGGATCTTCATTTTTCCGGGTTCTGCCCGGTGGAGCCCAAGGAATTGACACTTGTGGCCCAGGCTCTTGGGCTCACCCTTGCGCTGCCCCGAGCGATGGACAAAATACGCGACCGCTCGGCGCTCCCGCCGAGCCCTATAATCACCGAACATGGTCACTGAACTTTCCGACGGCAACTTCCAAAGCACCCTGCAGAACGCCAAGGTCCCGGTGCTGGTCGACTTCTCCGCGAGCTGGTGCCAGCCGTGCAAGGCCCTGGCTCCGACGATCGACAAAGTCGCCGGCGAGTATCAGGGCAAGATGGACGTCTACAAGATCGACATCGACAGCGCCCAGGATGCGGCCGCCAGCCTTGGCATCATGAGCGTGCCCACCTGCATCTTCTTCCGCGACGGCAAGGAAGTGGATCGTTTCACGGGCAACCAGGACCTGCGCACGGTGAAGAGCCATATCGATCGCGTGATCGGCGGCTGAGCGACAGGTAGCAAGACTCGCAGGCGGCGCCAGGAAGAGGCGCCGCAGCCCCACCGCGGCAGCGTCAGCCGCGCCGCGGCAACCAACGGCGCCAAGGCAGATTGCGCCACAAGAGTGCCAGCCCCAGCGGCACCGTCACCAACGCCGCCCACCAGCGGCTGCGGGCCGCCACAACACGGTGCGGCGCCAGCACCCGGATCCCCTCGATGTCCGCAGCGAACACATACTGTCCCGGCACTTCGGGCACGAACTTGAGTTCGCCCTGCTCATCCGAAAGACCTAGCGGCCGGCGTTCGCCACCAGGCAGTTCGACGGCGATCGCGAGCTTCGCGAACGGCTCCTGTTCCGCGTTGCGAACGGCGAGCACGGTGACTTCCTGGCCGACTTCGGCCGGAAACGGCGTCGCGCTGAGCTGCTGCGCAGCGAGGCAACACAGAAGGGAAACGACCGGGATCACGGCGAGGTAGTGTGTCCATCGTGCCCCCCGATGTCGAGTATCTCGGTCGCGCCCCGTACGAACGGGTCCTGCAGCAGATGCGGACCCTGCAAGCCGAGGTGCACGCGGGCAGGGATCCGGGGCGCATCCTGCTCGTCGAACACGACCCGGTCTACACCGCCGGCCGAGCGACGCCGCCGGCCGACCTCCGCGAAGGCATCGTGCCAATCGAACGCGGCGGCAAGATCACCTACCACGGCCCCGGCCAGCTCGTCGTCTACCCGATCGTGCACCTGCCGCGCCGCGACCTCCGCGACTGGTTGCGCCGTTTCGAGGCGTTTGGCATCGCTGTCGCCGCGGCGTTCGGTGTAACCGCCAAGGGTTCGGTGGACGGCACGGGAGTGTTCGCGAACGGCCGCAAGTTTGCCTCCATCGGCATCGCCGTGAAGCACTGGGTCTCGATGCACGGCATCGGCATCAACATCGCGATGGAGCTCGAGCCGTGGTACGCGGTGCAGCCGTGCGGCTTGTCGCCCGACCTCATGACCGATCTCTCGCGCGCGGCGGGCCGGCCGATCGCGATGCACGAAGCCGTCGAAGCGGCCCGCGCCGCAGTTTTGACGCTCACCGCCAACACCGATCCGGTATGAACGAATCGCGATGACGGGCTCCGTCGAACTCGACCAGGATGGCACCAGCCTGCTGATCCGCTTCTCCTACCGCGAGGACCTCGTGGCGGTGGTGAAGGATCTGCCGGGCCGGCGCTGGGATCCGCGCCAGAAGGTCTGGCGCGTTCCCGCCGCGCACGTCGAGAAGGTCTATTCAGCGCTCAGCCGGCACCTGTTCGACTTCGCGCCCGAGATTTCGTCGCTGCTCGCCGGCACCCTGGGCACACCGGCCGCAGCGCCGGCGAAGGCGCCCGTTCGCCAAGGCGAACTCGGTCTCGCAGCGACCAGCCCGGCAGAAGACCCCACGGGCAGCCCGGCGCTCACGATCGCGCAACTCAACACGCTCGTTCGCGACGGCCTGCGCCGCCAGTTTGCGGACTCGTTCTGGGTCACAGGCGAAGTCGTCGACTACGACAAGGGCGCCGGCCGCCAGCATCGCTTCTTCCAGCTCGTCGAGAAGGCCAAGGACCAGCCGCGCCCACTCGCCGTCGTCGAGGTGGCGCTGTTTGGCGGCACGGCGGAGCGGCTGCAACACAAGTTCAGCAGTGGCTCTGGCGGTGGCGACGACGCGTTCACGCTGCGCGATGGAATCGAAGTGCGCATGCTCGTGAAGGTCGACTTCTACGTCGCTTCGGGCCGCTTCCAGATCGTCGTGCAGGACATCGATCCGAGCTTCACGCTCGGCAAGCTGGCGCTCACGCGCGAACAGATCCTGCGCGAACTGGCCCAGAAGGGCCTCGCGTTGCGCAATCGTGGTCTTGGACTCATCGTGCCCGCGCTGCGCATCGGCGTGCTGTCGAGTCCCGATTCGGATGGTTGGAACGACTTCCTGCGCCAACTCCAGGAGTCGCAGTTTGGCTTTGCAGTGACCCTGGTGCCGATCAAGGTGCAAGGCCACGAACTGAAGCCGAGCCTGCTCGCTGGCCTGCGCTGGTTTGCGCAGCACGCCGCGGACTTCGATGTGTTGTGCATCGTGCGCGGCGGTGGTTCGCGCACCGACCTCGCCTGGTTCGACGACCGCGACGTGGCGTTTGCCGTGGCCCAGCACCCGCTGAAGATCCTCGTCGGCATCGGCCACCAGCGCGACCAATCGGTGCTCGACGCGATTGCGCATTCGGAGAAGACTCCAACCGCGGTCGCGGCGTTCCTCGTGTCCCTGGCCGAAGATGCGCGCACCGAAGTCGAAGCGCGCGCCCGTCGGCTGCTCGACCTCACCAGTGCATGGCTCGCCCGCCAGCGCGAATCGTTGGCCGGCCTCGCGCGCGAAGTCGTTCGCGCCACCGAACGACATCTGCAACGGCAGCACAACACACTCGCGCAAGCCGGTCGCGGCCTGCATGCGGCGACGATGTTGCGTCTCTCGCGCGAACAAGGCGATCTGCAGGCCGCTACGGCCCGCATCCGCTTTGGTGTGCAGCGCCAGTTCGAACGCGCCACGGCGCGACTCGACCAGATGACGACTCGCCAGCGTCTGCTCGACCCGGCGCGCGTGCTGGGCCGCGGCTACGCGCTCGTGCGTTCGCCGGAAGGCCGGGTACTGCCGTCCGCCACGCGCCTGCAACCTCACCAGACCTTGGTCATCCAGTTCCGCGATGGCCGCGCCACCGCACACGTAACCGAGATCACCCAGCAATCTTCCTGAGCGACACGAAGAAGCCCCATGAGCGACAAGAAAAAGAAGGGCGACGACCCCACCTACTCGGAGGCCAGCGGCGAACTGGAGCAGATCCTGCAGGACATCGAGTCCGGCGAGATCGACCTCGACGTGCTCACGGACAAGGTCGAACGCGCGGCAACACTGCTGGCCTTCTGCCGCCAGAAGCTCGCCGCGACCGAGACCAAGGTAAAGAAGATCACGGCCGAACTGGCGGCGAGCGCCGAGTCGGCGGACGCTGAGGCCACGGAGAACGACGAGTGAACTGGGAAAACGCCATCATCTGGTTCGTCGCCTTCCTGGTCAGCGCGACCGTGCACGAAGCCGCGCACAGTTGGGTCGCGATGCTCGGCGGCGACCGCACCGCCTACTACGGTGGGCAGGTCACCTTGAACCCGCTGCCGCACATCCAGCGCGAACCCTTCGGCATGGTCGTGCTGCCGTTACTGAGCCTCTACATGAGCCAGGGCAACTGGTGCTTCGGCTTCGCCCACGCGCCGATCAACGTGCTGTGGGCCCAGCGCAATCCGGGCAAAGCCGCCGTGATGTCCGCCGCCGGACCACTCGCCAACGTGCTGCTCGCCGCGATCGCATTTGGCGTGCTCTGGTACATCGGCCAACCGGACGGTGGCTCCGAAGTGGCGATCCGACGCATCGCCGGGACCTTCCTGCTGTTGAACCTGATCCTCGCGATCTTCAACCTGATCCCACTGCCGCCGCTCGACGGCGCAGGAGTCGTGAAGGGCCTGTTCCAACCGGCGCGAGCGCTCATGGAACTGCTCGAACGCGTGCCCTACATGTTCATCGTCACGTTCGTGATCGCCAACCAGCTGGTCCCGTACGTGGTGATCCCGGCCTTCCGGACCGTGAACCACTGGTTGCCGTACCCGTATCGGTGGTGAGCGCCGGGCTCCCGACCGTCAACGGCCCGTGATCGCCGCGCGCACGATCTCACCAGCCCGCAGGCACGCACTCACGTCGCGTTCGTAGGCAAACTCCGGATCGCGCGCATCCTGTTCGCGCAGCAGATAGCCGAGTTCGTCGTCGCAGAGCCCAAACAGCACGAGGTCGGCCCGGTGCAGCTCGGCGCGGACCTTCTGCGCCAGCGCGGGTTCCATCTCACCTGGCACTGCGACCGCCTCGAACGTGCCGATGCGCAGGTAGCCGACGGTGCTGCGCGCCGCGCCGTCGAACAACTGGCGCTGCAAGGCCATCGTGAGCTGCCCCAGGCGGAAACCCAACGATTCGATCGGCACGTAGACGTCGCGGCGGCGCACCTCGATCGCATCGACGGGCACCGGCTCGGCCGTGGCGAGCGCCTGCTCGGCCAGCTCGCACGCGGCCACGCCGAACTTCTTCATCCCCTCGGTGTCGCGCGGCTTCACGTCCGGCGAGATCATCGCGCCGAGCGCGCCGTTGACGAACACCGCCTGACCATGGCCCCGCTCTCGCCACAGATCGCAGAGCTCGCCGACGAAATCGGCACTGATCATCGTGTTGCGACGCGGCAGCACCTCTGGATGGCAAGCCAGGTGCAACAGCGTGCCGAGCGGGCGATCATCCTGGAGCGCCAACGCCTGCAACACCTCGACGCGGCGGTCGAAACACTCGCGGCGGTTGCTGTTCTTGACGAGACCCTGCGCGGGCATGCGGGCGCGACCACGCACGAGCCTCGCCGGCGCCGCGTTGGCCTGCGCCTCGACCACGGCTTGCCGCAGCGCGGCGCGCACGAGCGCCACATATCCGGTATCCCGGCCGGAGTTCCACAGGTGCGAACCCCACAGGCCGATCAGGTCGGGCCCCGCGTGCGTGTGGCTCGAGCACACAAACACATCGCCGTTCGCAAAACCCGGCAAACCGGCTTTCCACCAATCGGTGTCCTCGCGCATCGCGCCGAGGTTGTCGAGGCCGACGATGGCAAACCGCCGGTCGGCGAGTTCGAAAACGAGCACGCGCACCTTCAAAGGCGTTGCCACCGCGGTGCTGCGCCGGCCGAGGTCAAAGCCCGCGAGATACCCACCCACAGGCGGCGTGATCTCGCGCTCCGCGCTGCCGACGCGCAATGCTCCGACGGCCCCAACACCCCCAGCAGCCTCGACGCGCACCGAGTATTCCTGCGGCACCGGCGGGCGCGACTGCTGGAAGATGCCCGCGCAACCACCCGAGGTGACGAGGGCACCCAGCAGCAGCCAACGAGCACAGCAGGGGATCCGACGCGCCGGGGAGGGGCTCAACAAACGGGTTCCGTCAGTTCGTTTCAAGGAAGGCGAGCGCGCGGCCCAACGTGCGACGCGCCTCGGGCACGGCCCGGTAGGCTGCCGCCAGCTGCAGGCTGCGCAGGTACTGGATGAGCACCTCGCGATCCGTGAGGTCGCGAAGATGCTCGCGAACCTGATCGTAACCGTTCGCGCGCAGGTAGCGCGCACAATCCGTCTTGGTCACCGACCGCCCACCGTGGTAGGGGTCCAGCAGAACCGGCCGAACGCCGTGCAATCGCACGAGGAAGTGGTCGGGCATCGCCACGCCCGCTGCGGACAGCCCCGCCCAACGCGCCACCAGCAGGTAGATCAGCGAGAGGCTGACCGGCACGCCAGTCCGCTGCTCGAGCACACGATCGATCAACACATGGTCGAGATCGAGCGCACTCGCGTGGCCTTGGGCCGGCGCCCCCTTCGCGGGGACCGTTGCATCACCGACCACCGGTTCGCCCTGCAGACCGATCTCGCCGTGCAGGCGCTCGGCCAGGCGGCGCGCGCAAACCGGCAGACTGCGCCCGGCAAACTCCTTGCGCAGCGAGCCCGCAATCGAACGCAGGCGCGAGGCCAGTTCGAATGCCTCGGGCACGAAGGTGCGCACCATCTGCGACAGCAACACCGCGCCCTCAAGCAGTGCCGGCGCAAAGGTCCGCCCACCACGACCAAGCCGCAGTGCCGCGAACGTGCGCAGACAATCGCTGACCTCGAACTCGCGCAACAAGGCTCGAGAACGAACTCGCGTCAGCAGGTGCTCGGCTTCGGCGGCAGCTCGCAGGTGCTCGCGCACCTGGTTTGGATCGGCCTGATCGTCTCCCCAACGCAGCAGGCGCTCGCGCGCCGCGGCCTGCACGGGGCCACGATCATCGCCGAGCAACGCAATCGTTGCAGCGATCTGCGTCGAAGAAGGACGCGAGGGCTCCGGTGTTCCGTGCGGGCTACTCATCGGACTGCACTGTTTGCACTCTCCACGTCAGTTCGTGCGTGAACGACACCGCGAACCAGCCGCGTGGTCGTCGCAGCATACCAAGCGACGACGCTCATTCCTCGCAGTTCTGCGTCAAGGTTTGTGGATCAGACGCTCCTGCGACAAACCGCGAGTTCCGCCCCAGGAAGGCCAACGGAGGCCGTTCTCGCCCACGGCTGTGGAGAACCTTCGCAAGGGAACCGTCGTTCGCACCGCGCAACTGCGCACTGGTTGCATGCCGCGGCAAGCAATCCTGGAAAGTCCTCCACCGCGCGCCGATCGTGTGCACTGCGCCCACATCGTCGATGACATCGACCACTGCCCGCAAGTGCCCATGACCCAGACCTCGATGAGCCCCGAAGAGTTCCGCCGAATGGCCCATGAGGTCGTCGATTGGATCGCCGACTACCGAACCAACTGCGCGAGTCGGCCCGTTCAAACTACGGTGCAACCCGGCGAACTGCTCGCCCAACTGCCTGCGGCGCCGCCCTCGACCCCGGAGGGGTTCGCCGCCGTGCTGCGCGATGTCGACCAGCTGCTGCTGCCGGCCCTGTCGCACTGGCAACACCCGAACTTCTTCGGCTACTTCCCTTCCAACGGCGACCTCGCCTCCGTACTTGGCGACTTCCTGAGCACGGGGCTCGGCGTACTGGGACTCGCGTGGCAGTCGGCACCGGCGCTCACCGAACTCGAAGAACGCAGCGTCGACTGGCTTCGCCAGATGCTCGGCCTGTCGCCAGCCTGGAGCGGCGTGATCCAGGACACCGCGTCGACGAGCACCTTGGTCGGCCTCATCTGCGCGCGCGAACGAACGTCCCAACACGGCGCGACTCGCGGCGGGCTGCAATCCGGCGAAGCCCCCCTCGTCGTCTACACGAGCGCCGACGCCCACAGTTCGGTCGACAAAGCGGCCCTACTCGCGGGGTTTGGCCGCGACTTCGTGCGCAAGGTCCCGGTCGACGACAACCGCGCCCTTGACGCCACCGCCTTGCGCGCCGCCATCCACCACGACCTCGCTGCCGGACGCCGCCCCTGCGCCATCGTCGCCACCACGGGCACGACCACGACAACGGCGATGGACCCGATCGCCGCCTGCGCCGAGCTCGCCCGAGAACACGGCCTCTGGCTGCACGTCGACGGGGCGATGGCAGGCTCCGCGATGATCCTGCCCGAATGCCGCCACCTGTGGAACGGCATCGAAGGCGCCGATTCGATCGTCGTGAACCCACACAAGTGGCTCGGTGTCGCCTTCGATTGCTCGACCTACTTCGTGCGCGATCAAGACCACCTCGTTCGCGTGATGAGCACGAATCCGAGTTACCTGCGCACCGCCGTCGACGACCGCGTGAAGAACTACCGCGACTGGGGCATCCCGCTTGGCCGGCGTTTCCGCGCGCTGAAACTCTGGAGCCTGATCCGCACACACGGCACCGAGCGGCTGCAGGCCCGGCTGCGCCGCGATCTCGAGAACGCGCGCTGGCTCACCGAACAGATCATCGCGACAGCGCCGTGGCGCGTGCTTGCGCCAGTACCGCTGCAGACCCTGTGCGTGCGCCACGAGCCAGCGGGCGTCACCGGCGAAGCACTCGACCGCCACACGCTCGAATGGCTGCGGCGCGTGCACGCGACGGGCCGCGCCTGGCTCACCCCAGCCCAGCTCGATGGCCGTTGGATGGTGCGCATCTCGATTGGCGCGCTCGACACCGAACGCGAACACATCGCCCAACTGTGGCAGGACCTGCAGGCCGCCACCTGCTGATCAGTTGATCGCGGCTGGTTGCAGCTGCGGCACTCGTGCCTCCTCGTTCGCGATCTTGGCGATCGGCAGGATCACGCGGAACGTCGCGCCGTTGCCCAACTCGCTGTCGACTTCGACGCGCCCGCCGAGGCGCTGCACGGTGTTGCGCACGATCGAGAGGCCAAGGCCCGTGCCACTCGCCTTGTCGATGAGCTGATCGCGACCACTCTGATGGAACGGTTCGAAGATGCGTTCGAGATCCAGGCGCGAGATGCCGGCGCCATGGTCTTCGACTTCGACGACCACCGCATCGCCACGCACTTCCGCTCGCACATCGATCGAAGCCGTCGGATCGCTGAACTTGGCCGCATTGTCGAGTAGCCGCAACCAGGTATCAGTGAGGCGATGCGCCACCGCCAACACGCGCGGGGCGTCGCCATCCGTGTGCAGCGACACACGCTGCGCTGTGGCTTTGGCGAGATCCGAAATCGCATCCTGGATCGTTGCCACGACATCGGTCGGCTGCAGATCCCAGTTGGCTCCAGCACCGAGTTCGAGCACGTCGTCGACCAACCGCGACAGGCGCTCGGCTCCGGCATGGGCGATCGAGGCAAACTCCATGCGCGCGGCGGGATCCGTGTCGTCGAGGGAGAGCAGGATCTCGGTGGCGCCGAGAATCTCCGCCATCGGCGTGCGGAACTCGTGGGAGACGTTGGTGACGAACTCGGCTTTGGCAACCACGGCGGCCAGTGCGGCATCGCGTGAGTCGACGAGTTCGCGTTCGGTGAGTTCTCGCCGGCGCACGTTCTCTGCCAGTTGGTGGATCATGTGGTTCCAGGCGCGCCCCAGGTCCCCAAACTCATCGCGACTGCGAATGGAGACCTGCGCCGAGAAGTCGCCGAGCGCTACCCGTTGCGTCGCCGCCCCCAACGCGACGATGGGCCCCAGCGTGCGACGGATCTGCACGAGACTGGTCACCAGCACAAACAGCAGCGCGCTCACGGCGACGAGCAGGAACCACCTCGAGAAGCCATTCACCGCCGCGAGCGTCTCCGCGCGAGGTCGCGACTGCACGACGAGCACATCGAGCCCATACTGGGGCAGCAGGAACGCGCGCCAGTAGCGGGCCACGTGCGGAATGCCGCCGGCAACCCACTCCACCGCGCCCGAAGCCGGTTGCTTCTGCACCGCCGCGAACAACAAGGCGGAGTCCGGCAGACTCGGGAAGGTATGAAACAGCGCGTGCCGATCCCCATCGAAGATGGCGACATCGGCACCCTGACTGCGCAGATCCTCGGGATCCCAAAGCCAGCGCGGATTCAGTTCGGCGACCAGCATCGACGCGGCGGGCGCCTCCGGCTGCATTGCCGCAAAGGCCGCCAACCGATCGGGACGGTCCAGGCTGCGCACGAGCGCCTTCCCGGACTCGAGGTGCAGAAGGTCCTTCGCCGTAAGCACGGTTTTGCCGATCGGCTCGCCGCCCCACATCGCTCGGCCCCCGCTCTCGTTCAGGATCCAGGCTGCCTTGTAGCGGCGGCGCAGCGGATCCTGCAGAGCACCTGGGCTCCCGAGGGCACCGGCCGATTCAAACCGCCGCGCGATCTCGCGCAGCAGCTCGACATCGCCACCGAGCTGACTCAGTTTGGCGGCAATCCCCATCCCGGCCGTCTTGGCGCCATCGTGCAGCATGCGCTCGTCGAGACGTTCGAGTTCTGCCGACACGTGCGAAAGGGACAACCAGGCAAACATCACGAGCGGCACGAACGCGCAGCCGAGGAACATCAGCACGAAACGCCGGCCCAGGCGCGTAGTCAGGATGCCCAGGCCGCGGTTCTCGGTGCGCTCCATCTCAGCCTTCCTCGCGTCCGGACCCAGCAAACGCCAGCGACAAACTCGCGCGGCCTTCGTCGTACGCCGGCAGACCATCGAGATCGCCTGTCTCTTCGAATCGTTGGATGGCGACCTCGAGCTGCCGCTGCGCCTCCACCAGAGACGCGATCTTCGCCTTGGACACTTCCGCACCTTGGTCCACGACGACCTGCAGTTCGCGTCGCGCCAGCGCGGCAGCACTGCGGATGGCATCAACCCGTTCGCGCACCCCCTGCACGGCTTCGTTGAGGCAGACGACTTCTTCTTTCAGGTAGTCGCGCGCGCGGGTGCGCAGCGGCGGCGGCAGACGCCCGTCGGCGATCAACCGCAAGTTGCGCTTGTAGCGAACGAGCGGCCCCGCGATGCGATGCGACATCCTCAGCGCGGCGAAGGTGACCAGCAGCAAGCACAGGCCGGCAACCGTCCAGAATCGTTCGTGCATGTAGAGCATGACGATCGCGGAGTCGACGTCGGTGACGGCGTTGGGCGCCCGCTCCCCGAGTTGCCACAGCAACGGCGCGAAGATGCCAAACGACACCGCGCAGAGCACGAACAGGCCCTGCAGGATGCCATGCAGGCACAGGCTCCACTGGAAGGGGCGATCAACGACGATCCGACGGCGGCGTGGATGGAACTTCGGCATGGCGGCGCTCAGTACTCAGAAGCGGTTCCGAAGAAGCCGCCGTTGTTGGCCCGGATGACATCGTCCTGCCCCAACGACTCGCCGAGTGAGACGGTCGTGCGGCCGTTCGGTCCCAGGCTGAACAGGTCGTAGTCCGTGTTCAGCGGGAACATGTATCGATCGCGTCGGCGGGTTGTCTCGGTCGCCACCCCGGCGAAGATCCGCACCGCGCCAGCCCGCGAAAGGCTGCTCACGAGAACTTCTCGTTCCGCGGTGGTCACCTCTCTGCCAACCACACTCACGACCTCGGCTGCTACAGCGGTCGCGGCGGCGCCGCGGCCACCACCTTCGACGGGCGCCACCTGCATCGGGTCCTGAGCCAACCCTCGGGCAAACCTTCGGGCAAACCCAGGTAGGCTCGCTTCTCGCGCCTCGATTCCTGGTCGAGTGTCTGGCCCCACCTCGCCTCGCGGGTCCCCGATGCCCCCAAAACTCGCCAGGCGAGGCGCATTCGCGCGCGCGCCCGGAATGTCGGCCGCAGCCACCTTGACGGCCGAAGGATCCACGAGGCCAGCATCGATCGCCCAGTCCAGCCCGTCGCCCGTACCGTCAGCGTAGTTGAGGTAGCAGTAGGGCACGCCCCAAGGGTCGCGCTTGTTGCCGAATCCCGCCTGATGCAAGGTCAGCGGCAGCTGGCCGCCGTTGTTGGCCATGAAGGAATCCACGGCCTGAGCGATGGTGACGAGTTCCTGCCGAGCCTTGCCGATGCGCGCGATGCGCAGGGCGGAGATGTAGTTAGGCACCCCCACGCTGGCGATGATCGCCAGGATGGCGACGACGATCATGAGCTCGAGAAGGGTGAACCCGGCCTGATCCCTGGGGAGCCGACCCAGGTTCGCTAGGGCCCGACCCAGCGGAATGGGTTTCTGGGGTATGGGTGCACTAACCACCATGCCCGGGCGCTATCGGCCCCATCGCAACCCGATCCTGAGACCAGACGGGGGCGGTTCCTGGAAATCGCAGCCTCAGGAAATCGCCGCCTGAAAGCCGAACGGCCTCCAGCGCGCCGTGGCTCCCCTCGGCCAAGCCGGAGAACCGCGAAGCGCTGGAGGCCGGACGTTCGCCTC
>JADZDL010000172.1 GCA_020851075.1 Planctomycetota bacterium
CTAGTTCGATTTGTAGCACCTGTTGGAACAGGGCAACTCCTGCAAACGCGGTGCTGTTGGGGATCGAGAACTCGTACGTGACCGCTCCGGCGCTGGGAAGGAGCAGGACGACACTGTCGGGGCTCGCGTGGAGGCTACACCCATGGCTGCCAGCCGGGTGCAGCGATGCCAGCGGCGTGCCCGGCGAGCCAAGGCCGACGAGCGCAAAGCCAAGTCCATTCGACACCATGCCAGTGGTGTAGGAACGGAAGGTGCCGCCAACCCACGGCAACTCGGTCGCCGTGGCCAGCAGAGGACCAGCGGAACCCACACAGCCAGCACCTTGGGCGGTGACGGTCGCCGGGCAAGTTGTGGTGAGGCGAGCCACCGAGACGGACGCGAGGCCACCCGCAGTCATTAAGGCACCTCCTGCAACGATGTCCCCGTTGCCCAGAGTCGCGAGGGCGCGCACGCTATTGTCCACGCCCGAACCCAGCGGCGACCAACTGGTGCCATCCCAGCGCGCGATCCGGTCGACACTCACGCCACCTGCAGTCAGGAAGGTGCCTCCTGCAACGATGTCCCCGTTGGGCAAAGTCGCGAGGGCGGCGACGGTGCCGTCCAGGCCCGCACCCAGCGGTGACCAGGTGGCGCCATCCCAGCGCGCGATCCCGTTGGCGATCGCGCCGGCCGAAATGGTGAAAGCGCCGCCGGCCACAAGATCGCCGTTGCGCAGAGTGGTGAGGGCCTGAACGACGCTCCTCACCCCCGAACCAAGCGGTGACCAGGTGGCGCCATCCCAGCGTGCGATCCCGTTGGCAGTCGTACCCGAAACGGTGAAAGCGCCGCCGGCCACAAGATCGCCATTGGGCAGAGTTGTGAGGGCGCGGACGATGCCGCTTACGCCCGAACCAAGCGGTGACCAAGTGGTGCCATCCCAGCGCGCGATCCCGGTGGCACTCACGCCACCAGCTGTGATGAAACTGCCTCCCACCACCAGATCACCGTTCGGTAGTGGTGCGATAGCCAGCACATCACCGGCAACGCCTGAACCCAGCGGCGACCAGCTGGTGCCATTCCAACGCGCAACGTTGTTGGCGGCAACGCCGCCCGCACTCGTGAAGCGGCCCCCTGCCACGAGATCCCCGTTCGGCAGCGGCTTGATCGCCATCACTTCGCCGAACATGCCCGAGCCCAGCGGCGACCAACTGGTGCCATTCGAGCGTGCGATGTTGTTGGCAGTCACGGCGCCCGCCGTCGAGAACACGCCCCCTGCCACGAAGTCGCCGTTGGATAGCGCCGTGACAACGGACACGGTGTCGTTCATGCCTGAACCCAACGGCGACCAACTGGTGCCGTTCCAGCGCGCAATGTTCTGGGCATTCACACCACCCCCAGCCCTGAATCCGCCTCCTGCCACAAGGTCTCCATTGGGTAGCGTCGCGAGGGCCCACAGCCAGTCGGGCAAGCCCCCCCCCAGCGGCGACCAGCTGGTGCCATTCCAGCGTGCGATCCTGAGGGCGCTCTGACCACCTGCAGTGAAGAACGAGCCCGCTGCCACGATGTCCCCGTTCGGGCGCACCGCGGTGGCGAACACCCATGCGTTCAGGCCCGAGCCCAGCGCCGACCAGTTCGCGCCATTCCAGCGCGCGAGAAAGTTGGCCCCCACGCCGCCCGCCAGCGTGAAGCGGCCCCCAGCAATGAGGTCCCCGTTGGGCAGCCTGGTAAGGGTCAGAACGGGGTTGTTCATGCCCGAACTGAACGGCGACCAGGTGGTACCATTCCAGCGCGCGATTCGGTTGGCAGCCACCCCGCCCGCAGTTGTGAAAGAGCCCCCGGCCACGAGGTCGCCATTGGGCAGCGTCGCGAGGGCGGACACGCTGTTATCGGCGCCCGAACCCAGCGGTGACCAAGTGGTGCCATTCCAGAGCGCGATGTTGCCCGCACTCACGCCACCAGCTGTGCTGAAAGTGCCTCCGGCCACCAGGTCTCCGTTGGGCAGTGTCGTGAGGGCGTACACGCCGCCGTTCATACCTGAACCGAGCGGTGACCAAGCGGTGCCATTCCATCGGGCGATCCCGTTGGCAATCGCGCCACCCGAAGTGGTGAAAGTGCCACCTGCCACGAGGTCCCCGTTGGCCAGCGTCGTGAGACAGTGTACGTCGTTCACGCCCGAAGCCAGCGCCGACCACAGACCGGCCACCGGATCGTAGAGCGCAACGCCCTGTGCCTCGACTGTGCCCGCCCAACGAAACAGGCCTCCGACAACCAACCGAGGCTGCAGCGGACCGGCGCCATCCGGATCCCAAAGCGTGGTCGCCGTGACCCGACCATTGGTACCAGGCATGCCTTCGCCCGGCACCCACTGGGTCGAACACTGTGCGATCGCGAGCGGCACCGCGGCACCACACCCGAGGAGAAAGCAACCAAACCTCAGGAGGAAGCTTGCCGGCGATGTTAAACAGGATTGCATGAGCGGTTCCGGGTCTTGGAGAGATCCCCAAGTTCGGTGAAGGAGCGGGGCCGCAAGCGATGCTGGCCCCGAGTGTGGCGGTCGGTAGCTCGAGCGCTTGCCTCAACCCGCCACCACCCAATGCCTAGCGTTCTACACCTTGCCACAGTTGTCAACCCCGCTCGATACCTGACAATCTGACGACGGCATCGGAGGACCGCATCTCCGTCAAAGCGATGCCGACATCAGCAAGCTGGTCAAGGTCATCTGCGACCGCGGTGACGCGGTGTCTGAGCGACTGGGGAAGTGGCCGGACGAGGAAGTGGCCGTGCGAGCTACTAGCCAGAAGTGGCGAATGGCGCTGATAGGGAGCAGTTGCGCGCGTCTGGACGGCCAACACCCATGCACCACATTCCGCCCGACCGCGACACTTGCTTGACAACTCCGACCCACCCGCCGGTAGCGTGAAACGATCGCCTCCCCAACGCGCAATCCCTGGACGCTGATCGGCCTGTTTGCGCTGTGCTCGGGCGCGGGCCTCGTCGCGCTCGTTGGTTGGAGCCTGCTGCAAGCAACTGAACAGGCGCACGCGCGCGCCGAACTCGATGCGCGTTCGCGCGCCAACGAACTCGCGCAGGCGCTGCGCGCAGCTTTGCGTGCGCCGGCGGTGCTCGAGCTGGTGCCGGTTGCGGACCGCTTCACGGTGGCCGATGGCTCGGTGGTGATCCCACCGTCGATCGGGTGGCTGCGCCAGGATGCGGGACCAGCGCAGGATGCCGTGGTTGCCGAACGGTTGCGGCAGGCGCAGATCGCCGAGTTCGTGCGCGCGGATGCGGCCGAGGCGGCGCGGCAGTTTGACGAGTTGTTGGGACCGCAGGGACCGCGCGGCGATGCGGCGTTGCCGGTCGTGCTCGCGGCCGCGTGGCAAGCGCAGCGGGCGGGCGACACGGCGCGCTGTGACACGTTGCTCGCGCAACTCGATACGGCTCTGGCCAGGTGGTCGCCTGGCGATCTGCGACAGGCGCAGAACTGCGAACTGCTCGCCGGCGCCGCGCTGTTGGCCGCCGCGCGCGGTCGTTCGCCGGAGTGGTTGCCAGCCCTCGTGCCTGCGTTGCCGTGGACGCTCGCCGAGCCCGTCTGCGATCGCCTCGCCGAACGATACCAACCAGCGGCCTCGCTGCGCGCGTGCGCGCAACAGCTCACCAACCAGCGCGAACAGCTCGCCCTCGCGCAGAGTGCGGGACCGTTCGCCGAGTCCGCATTCGCGCGCGCGGAGCACGGCCAACTGCTGCTGTGGTTTCCCGATCCCGAACACCGCGGCAGCGGCGCGGGCGCGCTCACGGCCCCCACCAACCTGCGTTCGCTGGTCGGCCTCGGCACCCGCCTTGCGACCACGAACACAAACCTGCCACCGATCCCCGACGTGCCGGGCCTCAGCTTCGAAAGGCCGCGCGGCGACCACGAAACCGTGCTCGAAGGCCTCGTCTGGGTAGCGCCGGCACCCGTGCCCGCACCGCCGTGGTTTGCGTCCCCGAGCGCCGTGCTTTCGGCGACCCTCGTGCTCGTCGCGGTGTTCGCCGGCAGCCTGTGGTTTGCGTTGCGCGCCGTGCGCCGCGAAAGCCTCGCCATGCGCGCGCGCAGCGAGTTCCTGACCGGCGTCACGCACGAACTGAAGACCCCGATCGCCTCGATCCGGCTCGTCGCCGAGGTGCTGACCGAAGACCAGGTCACGCCCGCAAAGCAGCGGGAGTACTTCGGCCTGCTCGCCGGCGAATCCGCGCGGTTGTCGATGCTCATCGAGAACGTGCTCGACCTCGGCCAGATGGAACGCGGCGAACGTGCGTACGACCTGCGGCCCGGCGACCTCGCGGAGGTCGCGCGTGATGCGGCGAAGTTGTTTGCACCGTTGGCTTCGCAGGTGGGCATGCAGTTGCTGCTGCACGAAGGCACCGAACGCGCCGCGGCGATTGTCGACCGCGGCGCGCTGCAACAGGCCCTGCTCGCCGTGCTCGAGAATGCACGCAAGTATGCGAGAGACGGTGGCGTGCTCGAACTGAGCACGCGCACCGAGGGCGCGGATTTCACGCTCGAGGTGCGCGACCACGGCCCTGGCGTGCCCGCCCACGAAAACGAAGGGATCTTCACGCGTTTCCAACGCGGCGAAGCCCACCGCCACGGTTCGATCCCGGGCACGGGCCTCGGCCTCTACCTCGCGCGTACGATCGTGCAGCGCCACGGCGGCTCGCTCGTGTGCAGGACGCCAGCCAACGGCCCCGGCGCGTGCTTTCGCTTCACCCTGCCCCTGTCCCGTGAGGACCACGCATGACGTTCCAGGTCTTGCTCGTCGAAGACGATCGCGCGATCCGCACCGTGCTCGGCGATGCGCTGCAGAACGATGGGCACGCGCTGACGACCGCCGCCGATGGCGATGAAGCGATCGCGCTGCTGCGCCAACGCACGTTCGATCTGCTCATTCTCGATGTGCTGCTGCCGGGGCCCAGCGGGCTCGAGATCCTGCAATTCGTGCGTAGGCAGGACCAGCGCACACCCGTGCTGTTGCTGACCGCGCGCAGCAGTGAAGGCGACAAGATCCTCGGCCTCGAACTCGGCGCCGACGATTACGTGACCAAGCCGTTCTCGCTGCGCGAACTGCGCACGCGGGTTCGCGTGCTGCTGCGGCGCGTCGAACGTTCGCCGATGGCCGCCGCGGGCCAGTTCCGGCTCGGTGCGCTCGCGATCGATCTCGACGCCTACGAAGTGCGCCGCGGGCGCAGCGTACAGAGGCTGTCGCCGACCGAAGCCGCGATGCTGGGCTTGCTGTGGCAGGAACGTGGGCGCGTCGTCGATCGGGCGCGATTCTTGAAGGAGGTCTGGGGCGGTGCCGGCAGCGTCAGCGACCGCACCGTCGACACGCACCTGCTGCATCTGCGCCAGAAGCTCGAACTCGATCCGAAGAACCCCATGCACCTGCTCACCGTACACGGCGTCGGCTACCGGCTCGCGCCGGGCGGCGAAGGGGAGCTGTCTTGACATCTGCGCGACACCGATTCGACGCCTGCGCGACCGGGCATGCCGGGCGATGCGGGTCCTATGCCACCATGAAGGACACAGCCCGAACGTGGATCGCTGCGATGTTGTTCGCCGCGATCGTTCCCGCCCAGACTGGTGATGCGACCGCAGAGCTGGCGCGCGCGAAGGTGCTCGAAGCGCAGGAAGGCGATTTGAAGGCCGCCGAGCAGGCCTACCGCGCGCTTGTAAGCAATGAGGACACCGCGGTGCAACAGGAGGCCGCGCTGCGGCTCGGCAGCCTGTTGTGGAAGCTCGATCAGAAGGACGCGGGCAAGCCGTTCCTCGAACAAGCGGTCGCGATGGGCGGTGAGTTTGGTGCGCAGGCGACGGCGGTGTTGCAGGGCCAGAGTGAAGCGGCGCTGCAGGAGCAGGAGCAACTGGTGAAGGCCCGCGCGATGCTCGATCGCATCACCGAGCTCTGGTATTCGCAGCGA
Organism: Planctomycetota bacterium; assembly: GCA_020851075.1. Taxonomy (GTDB): domain Bacteria; phylum Planctomycetota; class UBA1135; order UBA1135; family UBA2386; genus JADZDL01. Next base: position 5,935 of record JADZDL010000172.1, read on the forward strand.
GATGGGAACGGTGCGCTCGATACAGGCACGCAGCAATCCCTTGAGGAGGCGGTTCGGGACCTCAAGTGGAACGGCAAGGTCGCGGCCCAGACGATCACGGAGGCACTCGGCAATTTCGTCAATACTCCCTCCCTGGAGCTTCTCCAGATTGCCCGCAACAAGTTTCCCGACACGCAGCTGCTGCTGCAGATGCTCTGGGAAATAGGGACGCCACCCGCCGAGGCTCTGCTGCGCCGCAGCGCCGCCAGTTCGTCGGTGTTCTGGCGCCGCTACGTGACGCAGCACATCCTCAAAGTCGCCCCGGACCTCGTGCCCGTCTTCGTGCAGTTCCTGCACGATCCAGATCCCACGGGCGAAGTGCAGCGCAACCTGCGACCACACTTGGGGTGCATTCCGCTGACGGGGCTGGAGGCGCTCGTCCTTGACCCTGACAACAATGCCAAGGTTGCAGGCATCGAAGGACTCTTCGGTGCCTGGCAGCGCATGTCTCCGGAACAACGAAGTTCCACCTTCTCGCGGATCCGCGAGCCCTTACGTCTGGCGCTGCGCGCAACCGACTCGCGTCTGCTTCGAGCCGCATGGCCGCTGTTGTACGAGTTCTCGCGTCACGGCCCGAACGAAGCTCGCGAACTCGTACTCGAGTCCCCGGATGCGTGGCCCCAATCCGGAAACATGCCGAATCCAGAGAGCTTTGTCCTCGACAACCGAGGACTGAGCTTGCTCCTGGCTGGGGCACGCAGTCTTGGCGGCAACTCACAGGGCCCCAATGAGGGACATACGCGTGCTCGCGAAGCCATCACGCAACTGGTAGCGCGGCACGAACCCTCGTGGACCGCCGCGGGTATCGATGACCTGCTCACCCTCATCGAGTCGGGCTACTCCAGCCAACGCAACCAGGACCCGCGGTGGGTCACGCGCATCGTAGCACTCGCCACCCCTGAGCAGCTCGGCCGTCTACTGCGCGCAACCCCGCAGATGGCGAGCGTCAACCTCGTGCTGAACCAACTCTCGAGCATCGACGAGACTAAGCTCCCCAAGGACACCTTCGAGGCCGCGCGCGACGTGATCGAACAAGCCCTCAAACTGCCGCCGGCAGGTTGGCAGGAGCTCCGGCAGCCGCCCGGAACGGAAATGCGAGGCCTGCTCAATCTCGTCGGACGATCCGGCTCCGCGGCAGCACCAGAATGGCTGACCACACTGGCTACGCGCTTCCCCAGCCTCGCCAACAGTGCCATTGATACTCTGATCCAGTTATCGTTCAAAGGCATCGGAGAACCTGCGGCCACTGCGCTGCGCAAGTCCCTGGTCTGGGAAGGCTCGCCCGAAATGGGACTCGATCCCAGTAGACGCAGCTTGGTCTTTGCAGAACTGGCCCGCCTCGGCGACGTGCCCTCGATCGCGTTGTTCCCACGCGCCTACAAGCTTGGCCTCGGCAATACCACCCCTTCGAGACCGCCTCAAGGTCCTCGGAATGGCCCGATGTACCGCTCGTCAAGTCGCGGCATCGGTTTCCTCGCCCTCGAGCAGACGCCCAATGGGGCACCGCGCGAGCCACTGTTCGGCTACACCGACCCCCAACTCGTGCTCGCCTGGCGCACGCTCCTGCAGAGCGACGCCCGCGAAGAGGTTTGGAGCGAGATCGCAACCCTGCGGAACCGGATCCCGGGCGCGGTTCTTCCCCTTCTCGCGGCAGAATTGCCAACCGAAGTGGCCAACCTACCCCCGGGGCTCCTTGACATCGTGCTCAGTGCCTTCGGTCGGGTTACCGCCGAGCAGGCCGCGGCAGGCACCGAGTTGCATGCCGCGATCCAGGCGCTTCTGCGCGACCAGAACGGCACCTTGGCGAGCAGTCTATTCACGCAGCTGCAGCCTGAAGTGCTGCGTCAGTTTGCGGGCGAGGCACGTGCGCTGCTGAGGGGGTCGCAATCCCCAGGCGCGTTCGTACACGCCTTCGAGCGGGCTGGAATCACGATGGAGGTTGCCGATTGGCAAATCTGCCTGCAGGACCCTAACGCGTCCTTCCGGGCGTATGCGTTGAACAGGCTACCGCAGCCATTGCCCGTCGAGCTTCGTACGCGCGTGGAAGAAGTGGTGCGCACCGATCCGGACGAGTCGGTCCGCAGTTCGGCCTGCAACCTGTTCGGGCGCATGCTGTCGAAGGACGCCGTTCCCCCACTGCTCGACGCCCTGCGCGACAACGCCGAACCCGTGCGCAAGGCCGCGACCGAAGCCCTCGAACGCATCCGCTTCTTCCAGGAACAACAGGCCTACTGGCAGAACGCCAAAGCCGGCATCGATACGAGTCCCGCCAACGCAACCGCCAAACTGCTCGCCCAGGCCAAACCCGGCGAACCCAAGGACCAGCGCCTGCTCGCGCTGCGTTCGCTCGCCGTGCTCGGCTCGCCGGAGTCGCTGCCGTACCTGATCGACTGGACCAAGGACCCGGATGCCGAAGTCGCAGCCGCCGCCCTGGAGGCCGTGACGACGATCCACCGCACTTCGGCAAAGAAGTGACCAACTCGGACCTGACGCTGCCACCGGCGCTTGGCTCCAAGCGGATGGCGAGCCCGGTTCTGCTGTCACCCCTCCGGCACCGGTGCTCGCGCCCGCGGGGTTCCACGGCTACATTCTGGGAAGTCCGGGAACCTCGCGGGCGTCTTTGCCCGCCCCAATCCCACCGTCCCCCCTACGCCTCCAAGGGTCGTGATGGAACACTGCTTGCCCCGCCGGGAGCACCGACGTGCTTCCGTATGGTTCGTTGCCGCGCTGTTAGCCGCCTGTTCGACGGCTAGCTACACCGAGGATGCCGACCGCGAGGTTGGTGACCTGCTTGGCAAGGCGGAGCACGACGTGCTCGGCGATCGCCGGGAGTGGATCGTGCAGCCGCAGGCCCCCGAGCCGGCCAAGGCCGCATCTCCGGATGCCACCCAGGGAAGTTCGCCCGCCCCGACGGAACCCGCGCCCCTCGTGCAGACGGCGGAGTCGTACGACCTGCAGCGCGCGCTCGGCACGGCAGTGCGACTCAACCGCGAGTTCCTCGTGCGGCGCGAATCGTTGTACCGGCAGGGCCTGTCCGCGAGCTTCACGCGGTTCCAGTTCGGGCCGCAGTTTGCGTCCGTCGTCTCGCTGCTGTGGCCCGACGGTGAAGGGGCCGCGAGCCAGCCGCAGAGTTCGGTCGGCCTGTCGGCGCGGCAGATCCTGCCCACCGGCGGCACGCTCGGCGTCTCCGGCAGCGTCGATGGCCTGTGGCCGTATGGCCAAGGCGCCGGCGACAACTCGTACGGCAGTTCGCTCGGGGTGTCGCTCACGCAACCGCTGCTGCGCGGCGCCGGCTACGAAGTGTCGCACGAAGCGCTGACGCAGACCGAACGCGAGCTCGTCTACGCCATTCGCGATTTTGAACTGTTCCGCGAGACGTTCTCGATCCAGATCGCGCAGCGCTTCTTCGAACTCGCGAGCCAGCGCAAGACGCTCGCCAATGAAGACGCCAACTACGAAGGCGCCGTGTTCGATCGTGGCAAGGCCGAAGCACTGCGCCAGGTTGGTCGCAACGCCGAGCAGGAAGTGTTCCGCGCGCGCCGTCGCGAGATCGAAGCCAAGGACCAGCTCATCAATGCGCGCGCCGACTACGACCGCGCCGTCGACCAGTTCAAGATCCTGCTCGGTTTGCCGACAACCGCGGTGATCGAACTCGCCGATCCGGATCCGCCGTACCTGCCGGTGCGCATCGACGCCGATTCCGCCGTCGCCGCGGCGCGCCACAACCGGCTCGACCTCATCACCGACCGCCAGCGCCTCGAAGACAGCGAACGTGCGCTGCGCATCGCCGAGAACGGCCTGTTGCCCGATTTGAGCCTCGTCGCCAACTACGGCCTCAGCGGCCAGGGCACCGAGATCGATCGTGCGAGTCCCGACCGTTGGGGTTCGTCGGTCGGCGTGCAGTTCACGGTGCCGCTGCAGCAGAAGAGTGAACGCAACAACTACCGCTCGGCGCAGATCAGCCTCGAACAGGCCCGCCGCGCGCTCGCCTTGCGCGAAGACCAGCTCGACCTCGATATCCGCGACGCCCTGCGCCGCTTGAAGAGCATCGAAGAGCGCATCGCACTGCAGGAAGAACAGATCGTGCAGGAACAGGCGGCCGTCACCGTGACGCAGATCCGCTACGAATCGGGCAAACTCGAAAACCGCGATTTGCTGGAAGCGCGGCAAGCACTCGTGAATGCGCAGAACGCGCTGATCCGGCTCAAGGTCGAGCACTTCGTGGCGCGGCTCACGCTGCAGAAGGACCTCGGCATCTTCTTTGTCGACGACAAGGGCATGTGGCGATGAATCGTAAACTCCTTCTCGGTATCGCCGTGGCCGTGGCCGTCGGGGCCTACTTCGTGCCGTGGCAGAAAACCGGCAATGCGACCGAACAGCCTGGCGCCCGCGAGCTGTTCACCGTGCGCCGCGCCGACCTCAACATCACGCTGACCGAGAGTGGTCGCCTCGTCGCCAAGGAATCGACGAAGGTGAAGGCCCAGATCAAAGGTGAGGGCAAGATCACGTTCCTCGTCGAAGAGGGCAAGGAAGTGCGCGAAAGCGACATCGTCTGCAAACTCGATCCGACCCAGGCGCAGAGCCAGGTCGAAGAAACCCAGCTCGAGATCCTGCAGACCGAGCAGAACCTCAAGACTGCGCGCACCGAACTCGAGATCCAGCAGGTCGAGAACACGGCCACGATCGCCAAGTCCGTGGTCGCGCTCGATCGCGCCAAACAGGAACTCGAGAAGTACCGCGACGGGGAAGCGCCGCAGGAGCGCCGCAAGCTCGAAGTGGCGATCAAGGACGCCGAGACCGATTGGAATCGCGCCAAGAAGAACCTCGACGACTCGGCGAAGCTGCTCGAACAGAACTACATCAAGAAGAGCGAACTCGAAGACCACCAGATCACGTTCGAACGCGCCGTCGTTCAGCGGGATGGCGCCGAACTCGCGCTGCGCATCTTCGACAAGTACACGTTCCCGATGGCGATGACGGACCTCAGCACCAAACTCGCCGATGCCGAGCGCGAGATCTCGACCGCGAAGAAGCGCGCCGAATCGACGCTGGGCCAGAAGGAGGTCGCCGTGCAGCAGGTCGAGAAACGACTCAAGGTGCAGCAGGACCAGCTCAAGGAACGCAAGGAAGACCTCGAGAACATGATCGTGAAGGCGCCGTCGCCAGGCCTCGTCGTCTACGGCGACCCGCACGAACCGTGGTATCGCGAGCGCACCAAGGTCGGCGGGCAGATCTACGGGGGCTTCACGCTGCTCACGATCCCCGACCTGCGCGTCATGCAGGTGAAACTGCAGATCCACGAAGCCGATATCAGTAAAGTCAAGGTCGGCCTGCCAGCCACGATCACGACCGACAGCTATCCGGGCCTCCTGCTGCACGGCGAGGTGTCGAAGATCGCCACCATGGCGGGTGGTTCGAGCGACTGGAGTGGCCAGTCCGAGGTGCGCAAGTTCGACGTCGAGGTGACCGTGAAGACCCCCGACGGCACCGACCTCAAACCCGGCATCAGCGCAAAGTGCGAGATCCACGCCGAGAAGCGCGAGAACACGCTGTTTGTGCCCTTGCAGAGCGTGTTCAGCGAAGATGGGGAACACTTCTGCCACGTCCTGCACCACGACGCGACCGCGGCGCCGGGCCCGCAGCGCACGAAGGTCAAGATCGGCCCCGCCAACGACACCTACGTCGAGATCTGCGAGGGCATCGCCGAAGGGGACGCGGTGTTGCTCTACAATCCGTCGTTGGCGGAGACGCGGCACGACAAGAAGCCGGGTGCCAAACCCGCCGTCGCCGAGAAGTCCGCACAGGAGCAACCCGTCGAGGCCAGCGCTTCCAAGAAGAACGGCGCATGAGCGGCGTGGCCCCCATGCCAAGCCGGGACCTCGTGCTCGAACTGCGCGCGATCACGAAGACCTACGGCAGCGACGCCCATCCGGTGCCGGTGCTGCGCGGCGTCGATCTCGCCGTCGCCGCGGGCGAGTTCGTCGCCATCGTCGGCGCCTCGGGCTCCGGCAAGTCGACGCTGCTCAACATCCTCGGTTGCCTCGACCGCCCCACCTCGGGCGCCTACCTGCTGGTTTCCGAAGACGTCTCGCAACTCGACGACAAGCGGCTGTCGCATGTGCGCAAGACGCGCATCGGGTTTGTCTTCCAATCGTTCCAGTTGGTCCCGCACCTGACCGTCGAAGAGAACGTCGAGTTGCCGCTGTTCTACGCGCGGGTGCCGCGCAAGGTGCGCCGCGAACGTTCCCACGCGATGCTCGCGCGCGTCGGGCTCAGCCACCGCCATCGCCACATGCCCAACCAATTGTCGGGCGGTGAATGCCAGCGCACGGCCGTCGCGCGTGCGTTGATCAGCGAACCCGCGCTGCTGCTCGCCGACGAGCCGACCGGCAACCTCGACAGCAAGACCTCGAAGGAGATCATCGGCCTGTTCCAGGAGCTGCACCGCGCCCACTGCACGATCGTCATGATCACGCACGACCAGGGTGTCGCCGCAGTCGCCGAACGCCGCATCACGATGCGCGATGGCCGCGTCGACACCGGCGCCGATGGCGCCCCCCCGACGAACCTGGAGGCGGCATGTTCCACGAACTGATCGTCGAAGCGCTGCGCAACCTGCTGCGCCACAAACTGCGTTCGCTGCTCACGGCACTCGGCATCGTGTTTGGCATCGCGTCCGTGGTCGCCATGGTCTCGACAGGCGAAGGCGCGCGGCGCGCGATCCTCGACCAGATCCGCGAACTCGGCACCAACAACATCATCATCAACGCGAAGAAGCCGCCCGCCGAGCAGAACGTCAAGAAGACCGAAGAGAACTCGACCTTCGAGTACGGCCTCACGTTCCGCGACCTCGAGCAGATCCGGCGCACGCTGCCGTACATCCTCGATGCGGTGCCCGTGCACGACGTGAAGGAGTGGTTGTGGTTTGGCAGTCGCCGCGTCGAAGCGAAGATCCACGGCGTCACGCCGGCCTACTTCCAGCGCCTCAACCTGCACGCCGTGCGTGGCCGGGTCATCGACGCGCAGGACGAAGTCGAGCGCAGCCGCGTCTGCGTGGTGCGTTCGCGCGTGCTGCACGAAGCGCGTTATCTCGGCGATCCGCTCAAACTCGACCTCAAGCTGGGTTCGCAGTACTACCGCGTGATCGGCGTGCTGCCGGACTTCCAACTCGACAACCCGGACCGCTCGATCCTCGGCCTCGACGACCGCTCGCTCGAGATCTATGTGCCGTTTGAGACCGTCGTCGATCGCCTTGGTTTCACGAAGGGCACCTACGACTCGGGCAGCTACGAAGAGTCCCGCACCGAGCTGCACCAGATCGTCTGCACGGTCGAGAACGAGTCCGAAGTGCCCGCCGCCGCGCGCGGCATCCAGGCGATCCTCGCCACGTTCCACGAGCGCAAGGACTACGAAGTCACGGTGCCGATCGAACTGCTGCAGTCGCGCGAACGCACCCAGGCCACGTTCGATCTCGTGCTGCCCGTGATCGCCGGCATCTCGCTGCTCGTCGGCGGCATCGGCATCCTCAACATCATGCTCGCGAGCGTCACCGAACGAACGCGCGAGATCGGCATCCGCCGCGCGCTCGGCGCCTCCCAAGGTGATGTCACCCTGCAGTTCCTCATCGAGACCGTCATGCTGACGCTGGTCGGCGGCGCGCTCGGCGTGCTGCTCGGCGTCATCGGGGCCATGCTCATCGAACGCGCGACCGACTGGAAGCCCGTCATCACCCCCTGGGCCGTGGTGCTGTCGCTGTCGATCTCGTGCTTGACCGGCATCGTCTTTGGGCTCTATCCGGCCCGCCGCGCGGCCATGATGGACCCGGTGCAGGCGCTGCGACACGAGTAGGCGGCCTGGTCCCCGGCGAGCCGGAATCCGCACCAGATGGGTACCCAAAACCGCCCCGCCGGAGCAGGTTCTTCGCTTCCCCGCCCCGCGCGGCTTTGCCTCCCGCCGGGAAACGCGTATCCTCCCGGGCCAGCCCGCCCTGGGCCCGGCACCTGCCAGACCCCTCGCAGGCCCTCGAAGCTCCTTCCGACCAGAACCGATGCGCTACGCTGCCCTCCTGCTGCTCCTGTGCGCCTGCAATTCGCTTTCGATCGAACAACGCAACGAACTGGCGCAGATCCAGGAGCGTGCGAAGAACTACTTCGATCGTGGCCTCATCGCCCAGGCGATCGGCCAGATTGACCGCGGCCTCGAGTTGGCCCCCGAGGACTACCAGCTGAACACGCTGAAGGGCACCATCCTGCTGCGGCAGAGTTCGAGCGCGCTCGGCCAGGACCACCGCCTGCTCGACGAAGCAACGGCGCTGCTGGAAAAGGTCTTCGAGACCCGCGCTGCCAATCGGCACGAACCCTACCTGCTGTTCAACTATGCCCTCGCGCAGGAAAAGCAGGGCCGCCGCAACCTCGGCGAGTCCATCAGCCTGCGCGACCAGGCCACCCGCGCGCCGGAGAAGGCCCCGTTGCTCGAGAAGGCGGAGGCCGCGACGGCCGCCGCCAACGCCTACTTTGCCGGCGCACGCGAGCATCTCGCAACCCTCATCGAGCGTGGCGAGCTGCTGCGCCTGAGCCACCAGCACCTGCTGCTCATCGCCCAGGATCTGCGCGAAGACGCCGCGTTCGACGACCACCAGAAGGCCTACCTGGCCCAGCTCGGCAAGGACCAGGCCTTCGTGAAGGCGGAGATCGAACGCACCCCCATTCCCGGCTACGAGCAGAAGCGCCTGCAGGACCTCGAGGACCTCAAGGCCGAGGAACTCGAGATGCGCACCTTGATTGCGGAGCACTACTACTTGACGCGCGACTACAAGCTCGCGCTCGACATGCTCGACCGCGTGCTCGCACTCGATCCGCGGCGCAGCGTCGACTACTACAACCGCGGGCGCGTATTGCTCGAGTTGGATCGCGCGGAGGATGCGGCGAAGGACTTCCGCTCCTTCCTGTCCATCTCGGATCTGCCCGACGACAACCCGAAGAAGGCGTTTGCCTACTCGAAGCTGCTGAAGTGAACGGCACGCCTGCACCCGCCGAAGCGACGCTGCACGCCTACCAGCGTCTGAAGTCGCAGCGCCACTTCAAGCGCGTCTACCAGCGTGGACGCCGCGCCGGCGGCCAGTGGATGACCCTGGTGGCGTGTTTTGGCCGCCCGCCCCTTCGCTACGAGGAAGTGAAGGCGCCCGCCGGCCGCACGACCGCGCGGCTCGGCCTGTCGGTGAGCAAGGACCACGGTGGCGCCGTGCGTCGCAACAAGTTGAAGCGCCTGCTGCGCGAAGCGTTCCGCCTCGAACAGCATCGGCTGCCCACCGACCTCGACCTGGTGATCATCCCGCGCCAGCGCGACGAGGACTTTCCGCTGCAAGCCCTGCGCGAAGAACTGATGCAACTGCTGCAGCGCATCCAGCAACAGCCGGCCGGCGATCGGCGCAAACCAAGGCGCTGAGGAGCCGTGATGAAGTGGCTGCTCATGCTGCCGGTGTGGCTCTACCAGAAGATCATCGGCCCGTTCAAGCCGGCAACCTGCCGCTTCCACCCAACCTGCTCGCACTACGCGATGGAAGCGCTGCGCGTGCACGGGGCCGTGCGCGGCAGCTGGCTCACCGTGCGGCGCCTGCTGCGCTGCCACCCGTTCTGCGAAGCGGGTTTTGATCCGGTCCCCGAACGGCGCCGCTGAGCCTCGCACCACCGTTCACGGCGCTTCGCTGCCCCACAGGTCGATCGCAGCCGCGACCACCTGCACCTTGCTGCCGATGCACACGAGCCCAGGCGGACGCCCCGCCTCCGTGAGCAGCTCCTGCAACGCACCGTCGTCGACAAACCACTCGGCGCGCACGATCGGCACCACTTCGCAGCGCGCCACCACGCCTGGATCCGTGGCGATCTCGACCCAACGAGGCGGCGCCGCCGTGGCCATGACCTGCTCACGCGGCGGTTGCGGAACGGGCCGTTGCCACGGCCAGAAGGCCAGCAACACCGCACCGGCGAGCCCCAACGCGAGTGCAGAGCGCCGCAGTCGGCGGTGATGGCGCCGGCGACGCACCGCGCCGAGCATCTGCGGCAACAACTCGTGCTGCCGTCGCTGCGCCAGGGGACTCAATTCGAACCTCGGGAGTTGCTCAACCATGCCACCACTCCGCGGCTTTGCGCCGCAATCGTTCCAACACGCGGCGCAACCGTCCGTGCGCCGCATCGGCGGAAAGCCCGAATTGGGCCCCGGCATCCGCAACCGTGCTCGCCCCGCCAAACCGCGCCGCGAGCAGCATCTGGTCCGCAGGCGCAAGGTCGGCGAGGCAGGCCTGCAGCCAGTCGCGCTGTTCATGCCCCGCCATTTCGTGCCACGGCTCCAGCGGCGCCGGGCCAGCATCCTGGTCGACGGCGCGTTCGCGGCGCTGCCGCCGGCCTTCACTGCGCAACCGATCGATCGCCGTGCGACGAATGGTGCGCGTCATCCAGGCCCCCACCGCAGCGTCCGTCGGTAGCGCCGGCAACTTCCTGGCCACCAGAAGCATGACATCCTGCACGATGTCGAGGCAGAACCCTTCATCCCGCCGGCACGCCGCGCGTGCGAGCGCGAGCGTCGGCGCAAACCACGCCGCATAGAACGCCGCAAACGCCGCCTCGTCGCCCACCGCGATGCGACGGGACCAGGCAGCGTGTTCGTGCGACTCCGGGTCGCCAGCGTCCGAGCGGATGGTCACCACGGCGGGAGCAACTCCGCGAACCTACTTCGGGTTCTTCGGCGCTGGCGCCATCCCGCCCGACGCGTCCAGCTTCTCCTTCGCCTGCATGCGGCGCTCGTTCTGGTCCCGTTCGAGATTCGTGAGCAGGTCCTTCACGAGACTGAGCTGGGCGCGCGAACCACGCACGAACAGCAGCCCGGACTCGCGATGGAAACGCAGTTCGGCGGGCCTGGCCTCGTCGCCACTGCTGGCGGCAATCGCGCTGAGGATCGTGTCGACGTTCAGCCCCGCAAGGCCCGAGCGCGGGTCCCCGTCCGTCAGCCGGTTCAACGAGAACACCTGGGTGCTGATGTCCGGTTTCGCGGCGTTGGCCGCGCCAGAACCTGCACCCGCCCCGGCGCCCCCCGCTGGCTTCTGCGCCGCAACCGCGACGATCGAGAACACCGGTTCCCCCTGCCCTGGGAACTGCACCGAGCGCACCTGGAAATCCGCCTCGGCGACCGCACAGGCCCCTTCCAGGGCCTGGTCGAGGCCCGCGCCTCGCAGTTCGATCCTCGGCAACTTCGCCTGGGCAGCGGCCGCGGCAACGAGCACGTTGGCGCGCGGCTCCGCGGCCCGCAGCACGGCGACAAACTCCGCCATGGTGCCGCCACCGAAGGTCGCCGTGAGGACCACCGGGCGAGCGGGAGCCTCGTGAGGCTCGTGGTTGTCCTGGGCAACGATCGGCAGAGCGGTGAGAGCAAAGAGCAGGCAGGAACGGAATGCGGACATGATGACGACCTCGTGGGTTGGTTTCCCCACAGACGTCACCGCCGCCGCATTCCGTCGCCGCCGCGCCATCTTTCTGCGCGGCGGCCTACCGAGCGGCGACTAATCGCCCTTCTTCGGCTCCTGCTTTTCCTGCTCCATTTCCGCGAGCAGCTGGTCCACGGCTTTGTCCATGGCTTCGCCGCGCACGTTCTTGAAGCGGATCACGCCCTTGTGGTCGACCACGTAGATGGTCGGCCAACCGCGCACGTTCCACTTGCCGGAAATCGGCCCACTGGTCCCCTTGGGACCATTCCAGAACGAGCGCCACACGACGCCCATCGTCTTCGCCTCGGCGAAGTAGTAGTCCTTGTCCTTGTCACTGTTGATGCCAAGGAGCGCAAACGGCTTATCTTTCAGACGATCCACGAGCGACCGCTCGTGCGGGATCATGGCCCGGCAAGGGCCTCACCAGAATCCCCAGAAGTCGAGAACGACGACCTTGCCGAGGTAGTCCTTCAGTTCGAAGGCCGCGCCGTCGAGGTCCTCACCAACGATATTCGGCACTTCCATGCCGATCTGCAGCCGCTCCTTCTCGAACGTGGGCGCCGCGATGCGATCGCCGAGTTCGGTGCCAGTGGACAGTTTCGTAGCTTCGGCAAGCATCTTCTCTGCCTTGCTCTTGTCCTCGTCGCTGGCCTTCTTGTTGCGCTGGATATCCTGCGCTTCCCAATACATCGCCCACGCGCGCGGCATGGCGTGCGGGTTCTCCGCGATCACTTGATCGAAGAACGCGCGCGTCTCGTCCTGGCCGGCGAAGCGCGACAGCATCATCGCGTTCTCGATGACATCGCCGAGTCGCTTGTTCTTCAGGTAGGTCTTCTGCGCTCGCTCGAGCACACCCTTCTGCACCGAGGCTTCGGCGAAGGAGGTGGCGGCGAAGGCCAGGAAGTCCAACCCTTCATCGCCCGCAAACTGGTCGGCCAGCTGCAGGGTACGTTCCCCGAACGCCTTCGCGTCGGGACGAGTGACGCTGGCGCGCAGGCTCGTCAGCTTCTCGTTGTCTTTGGCGGCAACCGCCACCTTGTACGCTTCGGAAGCAATGAGCTCCTTCTGCGCGGCCGAATAGGCCTTGCCCGCAGCCGTCCACTCGGCGACGAGCTTGTCGTACTCAGCGCGATTGGCTGGCTGCTGGCCACCGGACTGCGCCGGAATGACCACCGCCAGCAACATCGCGGCAAGTGCGGATCTGGTTCGATTCATGTCGATCCTCGAATTCCCGGGGTGCGCCGGAACGCTGCCGACGAGGACGTCGGTCGGATAACGATACGAAGTTTGGCGGCCGACGTTCGTACCAGAATGGTCCCTTGACCGACCCGCCAGGCCTTCTTCAGGCTCGCGGCGCCCCAACCAGCACCCCCAGCAGCGCCGCCAGGCTCAGCACGTCGAGCCGGTTGTGCTCCAGCACGCGGTCCACGGGGCCCGTGCGATCGCGGATCCAGTCGAAAAACGCTGCCGGCGCCTCGCTGCCCGGCAGGTCGTCGTGGCGATGCAGCCCCAGCAGGTGCTGCTCGACCGTGCGCAGGCGCGCATCGGGCAGCACCTTGCCGTGCGAACGCCGCACGAGGTGGTACAGGTCGAGGTGACGCGGCGTGAGCACCGGCGCCTTCACCTTGTGCACGGCCATGCGCGCATGGATGCGGTGCCGATCGTAACTCTTGCCGACGAACGTGACGAGCACCGGAAACTCCGCGAGCCGTTCGCGCACGTGGTGCAACATCGCGGGCTCTTCGCCAAAGTCGCGC
>JADZDL010000173.1 GCA_020851075.1 Planctomycetota bacterium
AAAGAAGGCGCGTGGCACCGCTTCGCTCGTGCTTGGCCTGCGTTTGCCCGACAGCGTGCGTGGCCAACCCAATCCCGGCACCGCCAAGACCACGCTCGAACAGATCCCGCCGCGCCCCAGTGCCGGCGAACTTGGCCTCGCGCGCGCTGCTGTCGGCAGCCGTCCGACGACGCCGCAGAGCCAACGCTCGCCGACTTCGTTCCTCACGTTGCAGCAGGCCTACAGCGCGTTGTTGCGCGCCCGCGACAACGCGCCGATTTCCAACCCAGTCACCACGCCAGTCGATTCGCCGAAGGACCCCCGATGACCGACACCGCCGCCGCGAAGGCCCAGGTCGAGCACTTCCAGAAGACTTTCACCGCACTGCGCAATGCGGTGCACGAACTCATCGTCGGCCAGCATGACGTCGTCGATGGCGTGCTCACGGCCGTGTTCGCCGGCGGGCACGTCTTGCTCGAAGGTGTGCCCGGCATCGGCAAGACGATGCTCGTGAAGACACTTGGCGATGCGATGCACCTGCAGAAGGGTCGCATCCAGTTCACGCCGGACCTCATGCCCGCCGACGTGCTTGGCACGATGGTGCTCGAAGAAGGCCAAGGCGCGGCGCGTTCGGTGCGTTTCCAGCCGGGCCCGATTCACACCAATCTGCTGCTCGCCGACGAGATCAATCGCGCGACGCCGAAGACGCAGTCCGCGCTGCTCGAAGCGATGCAGGAGCAGCAGGCGACCGTCGGCGGGCAGACGCGCGCGCTGCCGCAGCCGTTCGTTGTGCTCGCGACGCAGAACCCGGTGGAGCAGGAAGGCACGTATCCGCTGCCCGAAGCGCAGCTGGACCGTTTCCTGTTCAAGCTCATCGTTGGTTATCCGCGCGAAGAGGAATACGCGGCGATCCTGCAGCGTACGACGAGTGGCAAGGCGCCGCAGGTGCCGACGGTGGCCAGTGCCGAGGACGTCCTGGCGCTGCGCAAGCTCGTGCGCGAAGTGCCTGTTCCGGAGGTCGCCCAGCGTCTGGCCGTGCGCCTGGTCATGGCGACGCAGCCGAAGAGCCCGTACGCGACCGAGCGGGTCAACAAGTATGTGCACCTCGGCAGTTCGCCGCGCGGCGCGCAGGCCCTGGTGCTCGCGGGCAAGGTCTTCGCGTTGCGCGATGGGCGCTTTGCGGTGTCGAGCGAGGACGTGAAGAAGGCCGCCCTGCCGGCGCTGCGGCATCGCATGCTGCTGAACTTCGAAGGCCTCGGCGAAGGTCTCACGGCCGACGATCTCGTGCGCGAGATCCTCGAGAAGAGTGCGCAATTGGAGGCGCAGCGGTGACGACCGCGACGGCCGCGGAACTGTTCGATCCGGCATTCCTGCGCGCCCTCGAAGGGTTGCGCATCCTTGCCCGTTCGGTGCCCGCCGGTGGCCGGCACGCCGAACAGCGTTCGCGTGCGCGCGGACAGGGGCAGGAGTTTACGGACGTGCGGCCGTACGTCGCCGGTGACGATTTCCGCACCGTCGATTGGCACGTGTTCCTGCGCCTCGACAAGGTGTTCGTGCGGTTGTTCCTGCAGGATGAGGATCTGCCGATCTACTTCCTGCTCGACCAGAGTGCGTCGATGGCGCGCGGACCGGCGTTGGGCAATGCACCCGATCGCAGCGTCATCGCGCGGCGCGCGGTGGCGGCGCTGGCGTATGTGGCGCTCAACCACATGGACCGCATCGCGGTATTCCCGTTTGCGAGTGAGCCGCTGCGGCCGTTGCCGGGCACTTCGGGCAAGAACGGGTTTCAGCGGCTGCTCGCATATCTCGCGGCGTTGCCCGCCCAGGGTTCGACGTCGTTGGTCGAGGCGCTCCAGCAGTTCGCGACGCGGCGGTTGCGGCGCGGTCTGTGCGTGCTCGTGACGGATGGGTTTGATCCCCGCGGTGCCGAAGCCGTGCAGAAGGCGATGTCGCGCGTTCCGCACCGCCTGCTCGTGGTGCGGCCGGTGCACGCTGGCGAAGAGCGGCCTGTGCACCTGCGCGGCGAACTGCGGGCCATCGATTGCGAGAGTGGCGAACACGTCGAAGTGTCCGTGGATGACGCCATGCTCGATCGCTACGCGAAGGCTTATGCGGAGTTTGCGGAAGCAATCGCCACGGTGGCCGAACAACGCGGTGGTGGCTGCCTGGCCCTGCGCAGTGACCAGCCCGTCGTGCCGCAGTTGGCGACGTTGTTCCAGAATGGAGTGATCCAGGCATGAGTTTGTTTGGTCTTGCTCCGGCGACCTTTGCCCTTGGCGCGCTGCTGTTGGCAGGCGGGCTTGCGTTGCTGCATCTGCTGCGGGTGCGGCTGCGCTCGGTCGAGGTCGACACATTGTTGTTCTTCCGGCTGGCGGGTGCGCTGCAGAAGCCGCGTGTGCTGCCCGGACGCCCAGCCCGTTGGTTTGCGTTCGTGCTGGCGCTGCTCGTGGCGTTGGCCGCCTGGTTGGCGATGGCCGAACCGCGTTCGGGCTTGCAGGATGCTTCGCGCTTCCTCGTCGTGGAGCCCGACCAACAAAGCGGTGAAGCGCGGCTCGAACAGGTGCGATCGTTGGCGTTGGCCGGACTCGGGCCGCGTGGCGCGATTCTCGCGGCGACCTTGCCGCCGACCTTGTTGCTCGCTGCTGGCGAGCCAGCCAATGTGCTCGAGGCTCGCGCGGCGGCGCTGCAAACCACGGCGACGGCACTTGGTGAACGGGCGGCATGGCAGTCGATCGGCGATCGCCGCCTCGCTGGCGACGAAGTGGTCTGGCTCGGCGCGCGGCCGGCGCTGGCCGAGTTTCCCGTCGTGCATGCTCCGGTCGCGCGCGCGCCCGTCGGGATCGTGCGCGGCTTGCGTTGGCAACGTGCGGCTGGCACCGGCCCGTCCTTGCTGCTGCAGTGGGAAGGTGACGCGGTGCCCGTCGAGTTGCGCGTTGGTGACACGGTCACTGCAGCGGGCGTGACGAAGGTCGGTGCGGGCGAACTGCTGTTGGGGCCAGTCGCGGTGCCGGCGAACGGCGCGCCACTGCGGTGCGCCATCGGCACGGCGGCCGCGTTTGTCGTGCCGTGGCCCACCACGACACCGCTGCGGGTGCACGTCGATCCTTCGTTGCCTGTGGACCTCACGATTGCGCTCGCTTCGATCCTCGAGGCCGACGAAGAGCTGGTGGAGGCTCCCGAGGCGACGGCCGAGGTCGTAGTGAGTGCGCAGGATGTGCCCGAGGATGCGCGGCCGCGGCTCGTGCTGCTGGCCGGGCATGGTGGTGGGGCGCGGTTGGCCGTGAACACCGCCGCTGCGCCCGTAGCGTGTTCGCTGCGCGATCGGCAACCGCGCGATGCTGGGGCGCTGCCGGCGCTGCCTGGGGCGCGGGTGTGGATTGCGGATGAGGCGCAAGGTGGCGCACTGGCCGCCGCAACGTCCTCCACCAACCGTCGCATCTGGATCGTCGATTGGCTGTTGCGTCCGCGCACGCACGCCGATGTGCCACTGCTGCTTTTGACCTCCTTGCGGGCGCTCGGCGATCGCGAAGCGAGTTCGATGGTGGCGCTGGCTGGCCAACCTCTCGCCGTGCCCGCGGCGGTCCCCGCAGCGCTCGCGGCGGGGGCCCTCTTGCCCGTCGATTCTGTGCTGCCATTGCACGAACGCACTTCGGCCGGCCTCGCGATTGCATCGCCGGTTGCGGCGATTTCCGGAAGCCAACCAACTCTCGCGGCGATCGGCGGTGACGGCAGCTGGGTGCCGTGGCTGCTGTCGTTGCTCGTTCTGTTGCTCGCCGTGGATGCGATGCTGTTCCACCGCGGACGTCTGCCATGAACTTCGCTGCCCCTGCATTCTTGTTCATGGCGCTGCTCGCCGTGCCCGTGTTGGTCCTCGCGTGGCGTTCCCGAGCGCCGCTGTCGCGACTGCAACTGCGCATTCTCGGCCTGCTGCAAGCGGCTGCGATCCTGTGCGGGGCGGTGGCCCTGGCTCGTCCATGGAGCACTTCCGTCGTGGGTCAGGTGCACCGTGTCGTCGTGTGGGGCGGCGCTGCGCCAGCGACCGCGGCCGGCACTGTGGCAGCGCTGCGGGCCGAAGTTCCACACCGCGATCCGTTCACTGTCGTGCGCGCCGGCGCCGTGCCGGTGGTCGGTCTGCCGGGAGCCACGAGTGTCCCCGAAGCGAACGGCACCCCGGACCTCGTCGCTGCTTTGCGTGCAGCCGTGGCCTTGGTGCCCGCGGGTGCGCAGGCCCAGATCGTGCTCTGCACCGATGGGCAACACGATGGTGCATCGCTCGCGGCGGCGACCAATGAGCTCGCGGCGCGCGGCATTCCGGTCGTCCTGCACGAACTGGCGCCACCGGCAGTCGCGCCGCTGCGGTTGTTGCGCGTTGCCCATGCGCCGCGTGTCGGGGCAGGAGAAGCGTTCCGCATCGACGTCACGATTGCGGCGGTGGCGGCGGGGACCGGGCGGCTCGAAGTTCGCGATGGGGCGACCACGGTGGGGGCGGCGGAGGTGACGATGCAGCCGGGTGAGCAGCAGCGCCATGTCGACGTCGTGCTCCAGCGCACCGGGCCCGTGGAACTCTCCGTGCGGCTGCTGGGCACGGGTGTCGGCGAGGATGCGGCGGTTGCCGGGCCTCGCGAGGAACGCACGGCGGTGCTCGTCGACGCCGGTTTGCGCGTTCTGCACCTGACGTCGGAGCCAAGCCGGCGCGAAGCGCTGGCGGCCACGTTGCGTGGGCATGGCATCACGACCGTCGCGCCAGAACCAAACGCTGCACTCGATGCCAACCTGTTTGCCGACGTCGGCGCCGTGCTCGTGGACGACCTCGCCGCGACCGCCTGGCCGCTTGCCGCGCAGCAGCAACTGCGTGAGCAGATCCTCACGCGCGGCACGGGCCTCGTGCTCGCCGGAACGCACCAGAATCTCGGCCCCGGTGGTTATGCGGCGTCGCCGCTGCAGGACGTGTTGCCCGTGCGCATGCCGCAGCGCGAAGAACGTCGGGACCCATCGGTGGCGCTCGTGTTGATCGTCGATACGAGTGGTTCGATGGGTGGTGGTCGCCTCGAACTCGCCAAGGAAGTGGCGCGGCTCGCGATCCAGAAGCTGCAGCCGCACGACAAGGTCGGTCTCATCGAGTTCCATGGCAGCAAGCGGTGGGCGGCACCGTTGCAGCCGGCCACCAATACGATCGAGATCACGCGCGCGCTCAATCGTCTGCAGGTTGGCGGTGGCACGATCATCTACGATGCCCTGGAAGAGTCCTACTTCGGTTTGTTGAACGCGCAGACGCGCTTCCAGCATGTGCTCGTCTTGACCGACGGTGGCGTCGAGAGTGGCCCGTTCGAAGTGTTGGTGCGTCGCATGGCGGCTGCTGGCCAGACGGTTTCTTCCGTCCTCGTCGGGCCGCAGGCCAATTCGCCGTTCCTGCTCAATCTCGCGCAGTGGGGGCGTGGTCGCTTCTATTCGTGCCCGGACAAGTTCCAGTTTCCGGACCTGCAATTCCGCGAGCCGCAGTCGGCTTTGTTGCCCGCGGTGCAGGAGCGGCGAGTCGCTTTGGCGCGCACGGGCAGTGCGGAAGCGACCGCCGCGTTTGCGGGTGACAACCTCGCGGCGAGCGGGGGCATCGTCGAAGCGAGCGTTCGCGAGGCAGCCGAAGTGTTGTTGCGCGGTGCCGCAGGCGAACCCTACCTGATCGGCTGGGATCAGGGCGGCGGGCGCATTCTCGTGCTCGCCGGCCAGGCAATCGGCCCACAGAGTGGGGAACTGCACGAGGATCCTGCCTACGGTGCGTTCCTTGCCGACCTGCTGCGCAGTGCGGCCTCGGGTGCAGCGGCCATGATGCCCGCGCTCGAACTCGTGCCGCAGGAGC
>JADZDL010000174.1 GCA_020851075.1 Planctomycetota bacterium
CGAGACGCACCAACGCGCGTTCGTAGCGGCCCTCGTCGCGCTTCAACTCGTGCCGGCCCATCAACACATTGGCGATCCACTTCGCCTCAAACGCCGCGCGCACGGCATCGCGCAGCCGGCCCTGCAAACCCAGCGGCCGCCGATCGAGCACATACGCAGCACCAACCGCAAACTCGATCGCCGCGTCGCGCGCAAACGGATCGCGCTCAAGGCGCAGCTGGCCAGCGTTGGCGTCGTAGGATCCGCACTGCAACGGCATGCCGTTCTCGAGATCGATACCATCGCCGACCACCAGCGGATCGCCCGGTCGGAACTTCGAGCCGTTGTCGGCCACGGCAAACACAAAGGCACCGGCTACTTCGCCGCAGAACTTCGCGTTCTGGATGCACTCGCCCTCGAGCACGCGGAGCTCCACGGGTTGCGACCGCAGCTCGCGGTTGGAGCGCTGTTCGTCCCGCTCCTCGCGCGCGAGAAAGCGAAGCAGGCGTTGTTCGAGGGAGAGCTGCAAGCGAGGTGCGGATCCGGGGGGCACGCATCATGGCCGGCAAGTCGCCACGATCCAGGGCTCACAGCCAAGATCGGCGCCCGAGGCAGCATCCCACGCGGCCATGCCGCGCGTCACTTCGGCAAACGCAGTGTGCAATCGCCAATCATCGACCAGAAGTAGGAGCGCTTCCTGCCGATGTCATCGCCAACCTCGCCCCAACCCTTCGCCGCGGCTTCGATCGCAAAGTAACGCCGCCACGCTTCGCCGAACGTCGCGCCCTCGCCCAGTGCCGCACAGAAACCCCGCGGCTCGTCGTAGAAGACCTTCGCGCGCCCGACCATCGCCAGGCACGGGGTGAAGAACAGCAGCGCTTCGGCCTGCCCAAAACGGCCATACTGCGGATCGTCGTACGCACGCTGCTCGGCTCCCGGCGGCGACAGCGCTTCACATCCGGTGTGGATCAGCAGATAAGGATCCTTGGGCAGCGCATGCGCATCATGCAACGCCCGATAGAACACGAAGTCAGCGCGTCCGCCCTGGTTGGCCGCCCATGACGGCTCCAGGCGCTGCCCATAACGTGCCCACCGCCACGGTTTGCCAAGACTGCGCTCCAGCGCCGCCACGTCCGTCTTGGCAAACTGCGCAAACTGGCCATCGCTGTGCGCCCGCAGCGTGCGCAGAACCGCCGGCCGCTGCAACCACTGCAATAGGGCCATCAGGTCGGCACCGTTGACATCGTAGCCCTCCGCCTTGAACTCACCCCACGCCGCGTCCGCGCTGCGCAGCTCCGCCATGCCCGAACCAAGCCCTTCCGCGATCGACGCCGGTCGCCGCTGCTCGGCGGACAACGGCTGGGTTCGAAACATGTGATTACGATCCAAGTACTCACACAAAAGGCACTGCTCCTCGGCGCCATTCCCCTCCCATTGCACATCCGTCGCACGGTCGTTGCCGGCCAGCTCAAACCCCACGGCGCGCGGCTGACCCTGCTCATACATGAGCGCCCGCAATTCCGGGTGCACGGCGACACCGCGCGCATCGATGCGCGACACCGCGATCTCGGGAATTGCGATCGGGTTGCCCGCCGCACGATCCGCGGCCGTGCACTCGTGATCGCGATCGGCCTCATCCAGCGCCACCGCAAACGCCTCGCCGTCCACACCCGCTTTGCCATCGCGCACATGAAACACATCGACCACACGCATCGCGCCAGTGTTCATGGCCACACAGGGCCCACCCGCAGAAGGCACCGAATCGCCAAACACCGCGGTCACCGACGGCAACATCGCCGGCCCCGGCACGTAGAGTTCTTCCCAGTTGCCATCGAGATCGGCGAGCACGAGATCGCAGCGATGCGCGACGTATTCGGGCACGCAGCGCACATTGGTCATGGTCTCGGCAATCGCGACCGGCTTGCCATCCTTGCCCGCCAGCTCGAGTTTCTCCTGCCGCCGCCAGTTGCAGGTACGCACCAATAGCGCATCGGGGAAGTGCCCCACGAGCACCGCGGCACTCATCGGTTGCACTGCGTTCAGGCGCTGCAGCAGCCGGCGCAACGCGAGCAGCGTGCGGCCATCCTGATGAGGTTCGCCGGCGTGAAGCTCAACTCCCAGCATCATCACGGTGTGGCCTTCCTTCGCCACATCGCCCGCTAGACGGTGCAAGCCCTCGACCAACCGCTTGGACCCACCACCCAGCGCCAACTTGTCGTCCTGCGTCAACCTCTGCTCGACCAGCACGACGACCAACGGCCCCGTGCCTGCTGGCTCACTGAGGGGCGACAACGACAGGATCTCGGAGCGGCCGTCACCGTCGAGGTCGAACGGCGCGAAGCCGGTGACGGCCTTCGACAGCGCTGTCAGGTGGGGTGCCTCCTGAGCAAGCAGCGGCCCGCAGCCCAGCACCAACGAAACGAAGCAGGCACCGCTGCGCACGACCACCTGCGTTGCCTTCTTCAGCGTTCGCGACGATTTCACAGGCTGCGACTCCTACCGGGTGGAAGTGGAATTCAGCGTTCCAGAGCCCCGGAACGCACTCGCCACCATCCCCGACCTCACGGAGTCCGTCAACCACTCCATCGCCCGCTGCCTACTTCGTGAGCGCGATCTCGATCGACTGGCCAGGAGCGCTGCCGACGGCGAAGTCCGCGGCCCCACGCAAGCCCTCGGGTGTGGTGCATTCGATGCGGTAGTTGCCCGGCAGGAATCCACGCGTGTAGTTCTCGGGCGCCAATACGACTTCGGTCAGCAATTCGACGCCGCCCTTCAGGAACTTCACTTCCGCCATGCGCCCCGCATCGCGCACATGGAACGTGGTCGCGATCGCGCGCTGCGGAGTGCATGACACATTCAGTGGCTCGCCCGCCGCCACAATCGGCACGAACTCCGGGGCGATGTCCGCACCCCAAACGAGCAGTTCGTAGGGGCCAGCCGGCAGGCTCTGCACTGTGACACCTCGCGCATCCGCGGTCTGCGGTCCTGGCATGAACAGGCGCGCACGATCCGGCAAGGCCAAGTCAAGGATCAGCCCGTTCACCACACCTGCATCACGGCACGCGACCTCCACACGCACGTCCGTCGGCCCTCGCAATTCGATCGCGCCGAGATCCACAACCTGGGCCGCGGACACTTCCACGCGCCGCGGCCTGGCAAGGTACTCGCTGTCGCTATCGCGCCGAAACGCAAGCTCGTAGACGCCCGCCGGCAAGTTTGCGAACTCAAACTTCGCCCCTGGCTCGCTGAGGGCCTGACGCATCGACCCCAAACCGCGGTCGTCGAAACGACACAGTTCTGCGCGCACGGAAGCGGCATCGATCGCTGCAGAAACCTGCACGCAACCGCGGATAGAGCCCTCCGGCATCGCATCCTTCGGCACGACGATGACGTTGCGCTGGTTGTTGGCAACCTTGCTCCGGATCGAGAACACGACACCAATCTGCTTGCGCACCGTGACCTCGTAAGACTCATCAGCGACCGCCTCGAAGCGCACGACGCCATCATCCTCCGTGTTCGCCACGCGCACGGTGCCGGCACCCGGTTGCAACTCCACACGCCAACCGTCGAGCGGCTTCTGGGCCTCGCCAACGACACGCACTTCGACATAGACCGCCGGCGCCAGTGACCAATCGCAGCGATACTCCTGCCCGGCGGCGAGCGTGATCTTCTGCTCCTTGCGCCACGTAGCACCGTAGCCGTAGATCGTGTACTCGCCCGGCACCAGATCCTCGAGCACGCAACGCCCCTGTGGATCCGTTCGCCCGCGAGCTGGACTGGTCATTACGTGATGATTGAGTTCACGCTCCGGCAACCACTGCGCGGTGACTTCCTGGTCGACCATTGGCCGTCCATCGGACCCGCTCAAGGCAAACGCAACTCGTGCCCCGTGCTCAAAGCGCACATCGACACTGTGACGCTCGCCGGCCACCGCGACGACATCGACACGCGCGGTGCGAAAGTCCGTCTGGCCCGTCCTCACCACCGCGAGCACCGTGATAGGCCCTGGTGGCACCCAAGTGCACTCGAAACGCCCCTTCGCATCGGTAACGAGCGCCATCGGCCGACCACCTTCCACTCCCGCCACCCGCGGTTGGATCGCAACCTCCGCGCTCGGCACCGCCTGGCCATTGCGATCAAACACCGTCCCGCCCACCACGGCGGGACCATCGGCGAGAACGAGCTTGGCTCGCTGCTGTTTGTCGTGCAGGTCAACCGGACGCGACGCGACATACCCATCAAGCACCGCCCGCACCGGCACACCCGATTCGAGAAACTGCTCGCGCCAGTGCCCATCCGGGCCCGTTCGACCAAGTTCGCGTTCGACGAAGTAGCCGACATCCACCCGCGTGCGCCCGAGGATGCGGGCACCGGCCAGTGGCTGGCCGCGCGCATCGACGACTTCGACATCGGCGCGAACGCGCACGGGGAACTCCACCACCATCTCTGTGACAGCGTTGCTCGTGACCTCGGCAATCAGTGGTTTGGACTGCAGGATCGATGGAATCACCTGCGCAGTCCCGATCGGGACCGTGAACACCGCCACACCGTCCGCACCGGTCCTGCCGTGCTGCACACTCCGTAATTCCGTTGGATAACCGGGCGGCAGACGCCCATCGCGTGGAGTCGGATCCCCCGGCAGTCCCGCACTGACCTGTAGCCTCACTTCACTCACGTGCCCGCCAGTGCCACCGTGCCGCATCACGACCCGCAGCTGCCCTTCAGCGGCTTTCTGGCGAACGGGCTTCGCCTCGCGACGCTCCACTGCAGGCGCAGTGGCAGACGACTCCACAGCCACCTCACGCGGCTCCATCGGCGTCACAGTCACCGCCACCACCGAAGCCTCCGCGCCCACCTCAGCACTCCCACCTCCACCAAACTCCGGCCAGAAACTCCACAAACCAAGCGCCACAAGACAACACGCCACCACCGACAGCATCACCTTCTTCATGAGGATCACTCCTATCACACCGACGACCACGTGA
>JADZDL010000175.1 GCA_020851075.1 Planctomycetota bacterium
AAGGCCGCAGGCCGAAGCGAACTGGCAAGCACCGCTTGCCAGCCGTCCGCTCGATGCATTTGTTCGGCCCCAACGCACCCTTACTGTAGCGCGTCAATCTGGATGAGAGTTGCGCGACAAACAAGGTGAGAATGTCGCGGCGATAGTGATGATGACGAGATTGATTGACGCTGGCAAGCGCGCGCGTCATTCGTTCAGGTCGATGGCATAACGCGTGACGATGGCGTTGAGGATGCGCTTGACGGAGCAGCGCCGTGTGTCATGCCGATCTGCTGAGGCGCGGTCATCATCGAGCACGGCCAGATCGTTGGAGAGCAAGGTCAGCAGTGCAACGCGTGGTGCCGAGGTTTCTTCGCCGATCGCCTCGATGACGGCTCGCTTGCGCCGCAGTCGATAGGCCCGCTGGCGTTGGGCGGCGGCGCTGCGGGGGTGCGCCGCCTCGGTGAACGAAACCGACGTATCACTCGAGGAGCTGGAGCTGAGCTGCGAGTCGCCCGTTCTCATTGATCGGCCTCCTCGCGGGGGACGCCTACGTTCTTCGGCGTGGCGAAGTGTGCAGGCCGTCCGAGGCCCTTGCGTTTGTTCTGCAGGGCACTGCGCCGGCGATAGCTCTCGACGTTGAGTTCGAGAATGGTCGCGTGGTGGACCAATCGGTCGACGGCGGCGAGCGTCATGGCTGGATCGGGGAAGACCTTGTTCCAATCGCCGAAGGGTTGGTTGGCGGTGATCAGCAAGGAGCGGCGTTCGTATCGAGCGCTGATGAGTTCGAACAACACCGAGGTCTCGGCCTGGTCTTTGGTGACGTAGGCGAAGTCGTCGAGGATGACCAGATCGAAGCGCTCAAGGCGATGGATGGCCGCCTCCAAGGCAAGTTCGCGGCGGGCGACCTGCAGTCGTTGAACCAGCTCCGACGTTCGTGCAAAGAGCACCTTCCAGCCTTGCTCGATCAGGCTCAGACCGATGGCGGAGGATAGGTGCGACTTGCCGGTACCGGGTGGTCCGACCAGGATCAGATTGCTCCCGTTGCGAAGCCAGGCATCGCCGGCGCATAGCGCCGAGATCTGTGCCTTGGACAGCATCGGTACCGCGTTGAAGTCGAAGTTCTCCAACGTCTTGCCCGCCAGCAGCTTCGCCTCGGCGAGGTGACGTTCGATGCGCCGCCGAGCACGCTCGGCGATCTCATGCTCGGCCAAGGCCATCAGCAACCGAATCGCAGGCCAGCCTTCCTTGTCGGAGCGCTCTGCCAGACGAGACCAGCACTGCTTGATGGCGGGAAGACGCAGCTCGTTGAGCAGCAGCGATAGGCGCGTCAGATCCACGTCGGCACTCATGCGCTCACCTGTGTCGGCTGTTCGAGCAACGCCTCGTAGTCGCGCAACGCGGGCAGATGCACGCGCACCTGCGGCAGCCGCGCTGGATCAGGCGAGAAGCGTGCACGCAGGGCGTTCAGATCCGGCAACTGCCCTTGGGCTAAGCACTGTTCGAGGGCCTGGGCGAGTTGCGCCTCGCACGTGCGCTCGTGCGCGAGGCTCAACAACTCCACCATGGTCTTGCACGCGGCCCGCTCGGGCAGCTGATCACAGAGCCGCTCGAAGGTCAGCCGATAGGCCTCGCGCGGGAAGAGCTGATCGCGGTAGACCAGGTTCGACAGCGCCATGGGCTTGCGGCGTAACGCGTGAATGACGTGCCGGTAGTCGATCACATGGCCGTGCTTGCCATTGGCTGCGGCGCGGCCCCGGGGAAGTGTCATGAGCGCTGTGGCGCCGAGGAACAGATCCAGCCGGTCGTCGTAGAGACGAACGCGCAGCCGGTGGCCGATCAGCCGTGAGGGGACGGTGTAGAACACCTTGCGCAGGGTGAAGCCGCACGACGAGGTGACGTACACGCGCGTCTCCTCATAATCAGTCGTGCGCTCTCGAGGCAGCGGTTGCAGGAAGGCGCGTTCGGCCTCGATCCGCTTGGCCTGGCGCGCGTTGTGCGCGCCGACGATCTCATCGATGAAGCGTCGATAGGCGACGAGGCTCTCGAACTCGACGCTGCCTCGGAGCAACAGTGCGTCGCGCAGCGCGCTCTTCAAGTGCCCGTGCGAGCTCTCGATGGCGCCGTTCTCGTGCGCCACGCCGCGGTTATTACGGGTTGGCTGCATGCCGTAGTGCGCGCACAGTGCCTCGTAACGCCGAGTCAGATCCTCGCGCGCCTCGCTGTCGAGATTGCGGAATGCCGCGGACAGGCTGTCGCTGCGATGCTCGTGGGGTACACCGCCGAGCGCCCACAGAGCGTTCTGCAGCCCTTCGGCGAGCGCGACGTAGCTCTCGCCGCCGAGAATCACGTGCGCGTGCTCGAAGCCCGAGAACGCTAACCGGAAGTGGTACAACCGGTGCGCCAAGGCCACGCCGTCGACCGTGATGCCCAGGCCGTCCATGTCGGTGAAGTCGGACAGTCCGAGGTGGCCCGGTTCGTGTACCTGCCGGAACACCACGTCGCACTCCGCGCCGTGCTGTGCGCGCCATGCACGGATGCGCCGCTCCAATGTGCGACGTACGCCGCGGTCAAGGTGGGCATGTCGGCGCAAGATCTCATCGAGCACCGCCACGGGGCGAATCCCCGGGGCTGCTTGCAACAGCGGCACGACCTCGGCGTCGAAGATCTCGGCCAGTGGATCGGGCCTTCGTCGGGCACGGGGACGTTGCTTCTGGGAAGACAATCGAGGATCAGCGTCGATCCTGTACGCCGTGGCAAGGCTAAAACCGGCGCGGGCAGCTGCTCGGGCGCGCCCTTCAGTCAGTCGCTGCTTCATGTAGAACCTCATCTGGGGGTCGTTGACGTGTCGTCCGGGCACGGAGGGCCTCCCGTGATGGGAAGACCCGTACATACCCGATCCACCGCGACCACCGATGAGGCTGCCGACAACGGCTTCCCTTCGGTGAACTAGACCGAAATCGGCAACGATTCCCCGTCACCAACTCCGATCCTAGAAACTTCTCATCCTGATTGACGCGCTCTTCTCACCTTGATTGACGCGCAACAA
>JADZDL010000176.1 GCA_020851075.1 Planctomycetota bacterium
ACGGTTCCATCGCCTGACCCGTCACCGAATCCGTCCCGCCACTGCATCACTCGTCACCAATCCGAGCGCGTTGCCGCGCGTCAGGCTGGCCGTCTGGGCGAAGAACGGCATGCCATGCAGAATGGCGGCCACTGGCACCCCCATGCTGACGGTGGCGAGGCCACTGGCGTCCGTCGCGGCCAGCACGGTAAGGTCGGCTGACGCGTAGGCAGTGCAGCCAGGCGCCCCCACGAAGGACAGGTCCAGCGGCAACGGCCCTGCACCGGGCCACTGAGTCTCGCTGGTGCCAAGCCAGAAGATCGCCACGCCGTTCGGCTCGGTATCGCGCACCGACAGCGAGAAGGCCGTTCCTTGCAAGGGCAGGCCGGACCACAACATCCGCGGCTCGCGCCCTGCGGAGGTCGGGCATCCACGGCCGATGTACTGGAATGGAATCTCCGCTGTCGTGCTCAGGCTCAGCAACATCTGGCTCGGATAGACACCACTGAAGGCAACACGCCAACTTGTGCTGGTCGCCCCATGAAGGGGGCCGGCAGGCACCAAGTAGTAAGGCGTATTTTGGTGATACGCGACTTCATCCGTCCAAGGATTATAGGCGACGAATCCGACGTAGGGCTGATAGCCTCCCCACAACTGGGGCGTCGCAACCGCCACCGTCGACACCCCAGAATCGATATCAACCTCGAGGATGCGGTCGCGGCTTCCTACGACCAGTCTTCGACACGTCCCCATGGCTAAGCCCCATCTATAGCCAGCGGCGTACGGGATCACTTGCCCAGCGACGATGCGGGCGGAGAACGTCGGGGCGACAGTATCGACAGCATAAATGCTGTCGCCCATACCAAAGAACACCTCCCGGCCATCCGTCGCCACACCCCACACATCCCCGGAGGCCCCGAGGATAGCAAGGTCGCCACGAAGGGTTGCCTGTGTCGCACCATGGGTTGGCCAACTGTAAACCCGTCCAGTGTATTGCTCGAGTAACCACAGGGTATCGCCAGCGACTTCCATGACTCCCGCAGCAGTCATCGGGTTCAAGACACTTCGGAGAGAATACACACCCTGGGTGTTGCGCTGAGCGGCCATCACCGATCGCGGCCAGTTGACCGTACTGAAGATGCTGACGAAGTAGACTTCCCCCGTCCTGCTTATGCAGGTCCCCCCCGAACCTGGGTTCGAACCTAGCCCAGTAAACCCGGAGACGGCCTGGTATTGCCCCCCTATCAAGCGCATCTCGTATGTGTACGAACCACTCCCACCTGCCGAGACAAACCAACCGTCGCCATCGACCTGGGAGCTACACGGCCGCACCAGCAAAGCTGCGGCTAGCGACCAACATAGATGCAGACAACTCCGAATCAGGTGGGCCTCTTTCAGGATTGCAAAGCGTGGGGGGATCATTTGGCTACTCCAATCCAGGCGCCTCGTGAGACCGCAAAGCGGGGCCGGAGGTTCTCCAGGAACAGCTTGCCTGTTTCGGTGATGGGCTCATTTACTGCGGATGTGTTTCACTTGCCGACCTCAGGTAGGAACCCGACAGTTGACCACCAGGTAGTGTCGACGGGGTTAGCAGCCGGCCACAGTTGCTGCTTTGACCCCAACTTTGATCCCACACTCGCGCCTACAGCTGCTCTATACACGAGCCGTCACCGCAAGCGAATCGCCACTGCTTCGCTCGCAGCAAAACCGAGTGCATTTGCGCCGGATGTGCTGACGGTCTGCGCGAACACCTCGAACCCGTGCAAAGCGGGGTTCATCGGCACGGACATCGGCATGCTTGCATTGCCCTGGCTGTCGGCAAATGTGAACAGGGAGAACTCGCTCGACGCATACATGCGGCACCCGGGCGCCCCGAAGTTGCTTGCCTCGAACGGCAAGGCCCCGATTCCCGGCCAGAACGAATCACTCATTCCGACCCAGAACGCAGCAAGGCCATTCGGCTCCGCATCGCGCAGCTTCAATGTGAACGTCTGACCCTGTCGCGGGAGCCCTCGCCACCCCATGCGAGGTTCTTTGCCAAGCGCATTGACACATCCGACGCCAAAGAGCTGGAAGGGAGGCTCGGACGCACAAGTGAACTTGCGTAGTGTAGCAAAAAAGGGAAAGTAGTATGCCATGGACCACGCTCCGTTACCGGTCAGGTCCTTCCACTGAATGTGGGTCGTGTTGGGCAACCACCCAGCCCCCACTGCAACCTTGTCTTGCCACGGGTCATAGGCCATAAAAATCTTCCCGCTCACTGAGCCAGAAAAATGTACGTGATTTGGAGCTCCACACACGAAGGTCACGGAGCCCGTCTCGGGCACGATTCGGCGTAGTCCATCCATACGCATGGCCAGCACATCGCCGTCCAGCCCCATGCAGAGCTGCGTCCATGAGTCCCCGGGAATCGCAGCAACATGCCTTCGTGCAATCGTTGGGGCGCGAAGATCGACCGACCATATGTCGTTTTGCGGCACAGAAGGCGACCCTGATAATCCGTCGAAGAGGCCCGTGCTGAAGAACAACAGCCGACCGTCCGTGCAGAGCGACTGCACGGTGCCGAGTACATTGGTGTTCGGGACCCAGATCGAATTGCCATGCCTCACCGGAATCTGGCCAATCACCGACTTGCCGACGCTCCGCAATACGCCCGTGGCCTCCACGAACCAGAGCCGGTCGCGCGCGGCAACGATCTGAGGAAGCACCCCGTATGCCGGATACGGGAAAGAGCTGCCAGGCGCCTCCACAACCAGACGTGCCCCCGGAGTTAGCTGAGGGTCGTACGAGATGCGATACACAGACCACGGCGAGTCCGTGACATACACCATACGGTCACCGTCCACGGCGATTCCACCACCAGCCGTCGCCCACGCGCCCCACGCATTCGGCGTAGCCTGGGGCACGAATGCTTCCGAGAAGTAGATCACGTAGTAGCCCTCATTGCCAGTCAACCAGCCGCCAGCGGGTAGCTGCGCCCACAGCCCACGGGCCAGAGCAACAGCGAGAAGGGTCCCGAGAAGTCCTCGTTTCATCATCATGGTGCCACTCCAATCCAGGTTCCACGGGATGCTGCCCAGTTCCCTGTGGCAGTGTTAGTCGCGTTGTCCCACTCCTCGACCACCATCTGGGCGAACCACTTGAAATCGACGATCGAACCCATGTTGGGGAAGGAGTACGCGTGAAAACCCACCGGGTTGGTCGCTACCGAGAAGATTTGCGAGTAGTCCAGGGCAGAATACCCTTGAGATGCACCCGACGTCGTGACGATAGGGGGCACCCAGTTGGAAGTCATCGCCACCGGGTCGACCAGGGAAAGGTATAGTGTGGAGCGATAACTGATCGTCCCATTAGCGGTCGGGTAGGTCCCTGCGTTGCCGTCTTCAATATAAAACGACTGATTCACGCGCGGAGGGCCCCACGGTGCGATAATCCTTGGGAATAAGCCCGCAGCCGCGCCGGACGCAAAAGGCGTAGCATTCCAGTAGCGGTTAATAACACCTTGCTTGACCTGGAAGACCGCCGACCCAAGGTCACCCACTGACGAGCACACCATCCCTGAATCGGCCCCCGGGTATATGTCCCACGTACCGTCAAACTTGTTCACGAATTTTTGGACGTCGTTGCCCGAGCTGATAGGAGGAACTCGCCATGAGGTATCATAACTCCCCATGACGCCGGGCTGAGAGGACGCGAGACTCGCCAGGGTAATCCCACTGTTGTAGCTGGCGAAGAACCCAGTTCGCATCACGCCTCGAATGTGATGAACGACGTCAGGCGCGATCTGACCGGCTGGGAACACCCCGGGCGTCGAAACCTCATTGGCGTACCAATCTTGACTGCCTGATGGGTTCAACAAGTAGTCGAATCGTGCAAAATTGGGCCCAATCATCTCCGCTACTGTATAGAGCGCCGCCGCAAAGGGCGCTCCTGTGTAATTCCCCATAGGGGCGAGCGTGGCATTATAGTAGCAACTATGGCCGTAGAAACCGCTTACCGTGGTCACCAGAGTGCTCGCAGCTGGTGCGTTTGCCACAGTGATCGGAAGACTGAATACCTCGGTGAGGTTTGACCCCATCACGGATACAAACAAGCGGTCCCCAACGGGCATCGCGTCGTGCGGTGGACCAGCGTATTGCTTTGACATGACCAGGGTGGAACTGAGAGAGCCCGCTGCCGCACCGGTCTGGATCTGGACACCCTTCACCCTTGATGATGGTCCGCCGGCCGGTGTATAATCCTCACATACCCACAGCTGGTTTCGGGCTGCGTCGACATAGATCGAGTGCAAGAAGCCCATCGTGGCGTTCGCTGTAAACCAAGAGCTTGCTCCTGGCACGAAGTCAAGTACGCCACTGACCCGCTGCAACGGTATGACCCAGATGCCTGGGTGGCAGGTGGAAGCAGAGTACAGGAACCATTGATCAGATGCCGTGTCATGCCATGCCGCGGCCTCCCTATTGAGAGTGCTCTGTGACGTGTATTGGAACGGAACACCGACGGACGGTTCGTATGCATCCAGTGGAAGAAAGAGCTGGGATGGAGCATTCCACCCGTTGAGCTCCTCGAACAGGTCATTGCGAACGCTGCCCGCCGAGGAACCGAATGGGAGCGGTTGCAACTCCGACAAAAACTTGACACTGTTGGCCGCCGGGACGATCGCGAGACTGGCGGACGCAGTCCAGCCACCTCCGGACTTGGGAGTGACATCGATCAAGTGAATACCGTCCCCACGGCACGCCACCAGGTACTCTCGGTCATCATTTGGGTCAGCAGTCCCAAGTGCGTCCGTGAAGCCATGGATACCAGTGACCCTGCACAACGGGTTCACGCTGGTTGCAGGCCTCTGGCCAGGATCTCCCGGGCGGGGAAACCCTGCCTTGGGCAAGAATACGGCCGTCGGATCGGTTGGGAGCGGGTTGCCGCTCGGCATTGAGGGAAACCACGATCCCTGTGCCAGCGTAACAGCCGAACAAGTCGTGATCATGGCAGCAATCAGTGACGAGCGAAGACCTTGTAAAACGCCAGAGACTCGAAGCATAGCGCATCCTGGGCTAGAGACGGGAACGCAGGGGGAAAACAGGAAGTGAGGGCGGGCGGTCGAGTAAGCACGACGCCACCCAAAGGGTTGATTGGTCAGTACGGTCCGAGCCGCGGATTGACCAACGGCGCTAACGCCGCGGCATACGGCCGCAAGAACTCGTAGACCAGGATGGCGACGAACAGATCCTGGTTTGGGCCCGGGGCATGTGGCGTCAGCCAGCCAGGCGTGCTTGGAATCCCCAACAGCGCGGGCAACGTCGAGTAGAGCGGGTGCCCTTCGAGGCCGAGGAGCATCAGGTCATACGCCGAGGGCTGCTGCCCCGTGACCGGGGGGACATACTGCGACTGCGCAGCGAACCTCGCGAAGACCTGTCCGTACGTCGGCGTCAGCGCCGGGTAGGGATAGACCGGCCAGTTTGCCAACGGCCAGACCGACGCAAAGTCTGGGTGCTCAGGTGGGCGCGGCACGACGGTAATGGGATTTCCGTTCGACGTCGAACCACCGGCTCCAGAGGAGAGAATCGCCACATCAAGGAGCCCACCACCGAGATGCCGGAGCAACTTGGCGACCCGTGTGTAGTCCGTCCAAGTCCACGTCGGCGGGCTAGGCCACGGTGACACCCAAAACCCCAAGGGTGCAATCAGGATCGCATCCTGCGTCGCGAAGTCGTCGAGTTCTGGACCGACGTTCTGGTCAAACCACGGATCGACGTAGCCGGTCGCACTCGGCAACTTGGCCACCAACGGAGCGATGCCTCCGGGGTTGTTCGACGTCTGCCACAGGCCGCTTCCAGCGACGCCCTGCGCCATTGCCAGGTCGACGAAGGCCGACACGGCGTCCACTTCGCGCACGGTACCGTCGTGATAGAACAATCCCGTCCCCCACAGGAACGGCATGTGGCTGTTTGGGCCATCGCCGACCATGAAGGCCCAGGGCATGAACCCGATGCCCATCTCCCCCACACCGAGATCGGGCCTCGGCACGCCATTCTGCCGCGTTCCAATGGGGCGCGGGTCGTAACGGCAGAAGCCGATCGCATCCCGGTACGACATTCCAGAACCGGGGAAACCGACTTCGGTGCATAGCAGCGGCTTGCCGAACTGGCTCGTCGTGTTCGCCCAGGTCGCGTCATGCACGTAGGACTCGATCGTCGCGCGCGTGTGCCCGTAGGGGTGTAGGGACAAGACGTCGCAATTCGGATCGTTGGCCAGCTGGATCGACTGCGGGACAGCGGTCGTGACTCGGAAGCTCCACGTCGTGGTGTGCAGATCGCCACTTGGCTTCGGCAGGCTCTTGATGACCTGCAGCGTGTCCGAGATCCACTGCACGCGGTTACCAAACAACGGTTGCGGAAGCGGCAAGGGCTCGTTCATCGCGTCCCACATCAGGATCGTGTCCGCGTAATTCGGCGGCACTGCGAGCACGCATTCCGAGACGTACCGACCGGCACTCGTCAGCGAAAAGGGCACACCCATCCCCTGCAACGTCTGCGTGAAGGTCATCGCCAGGTCGCCGGGATCCCGGTGCCAGTAGCTGATGTTGTTGACGCACGTCGGACAGCCGGATGACAGCGGCACGAGACCAACGGGATCGACGAAGTCAGGGTCGATCAGGGTGTTTGCGTGGACGGCTACGTCGCTCCACAGCACCGGGATCACGTAAATCGCCCGCGCGTTGCACTTCGCGACGAAGTCGGCGAAGTTCAGCAGGAACTGGTTGTTGCCGTTGGTGCGGTTTGCGTCGTGGAACGTCCAAGCTGGCGACGACAAGAACACGCGCACCGTGTTGAATCCCGAGGCCTTCACCCAGTCCAGCTGCTGATCCACCCGCGCCGAGTTCTGCGGATGCTGGTGGTAGAAGTGCCACATCGCCGTCGGCGAGCACACGTCGTAGTAGTTCGGTGTCCCGGTCAGCTGCGGGTACACCGGCACGAAGTTGATACCGCGGACGTTGCGGTAGTCGGGGCGAATGGTCTCCCAGGACTGGGCCGGCAGTCCGAGGTTGCACAGCAGCGCCGCTAGCAGCGTTAGCGCTGCGGCAAGACGCTGGGCGGTACCAATCCTCTTCTCCCCCGAGTCTCGCAGGCCGCGATTGGCGGCCCGGCCGCTCGATACGTCTCGGTCTAGATCGCGCTCACGCGACCGTGACGTGACGTGACGTGACGTGACGTGACGTGACGTGACGACTCATGCTGCCCACAACTTCACCGTTCATAGCCGCATGGTATCAGGAACCACGCTGCGTGACAAGGGGGCGCACAAGCCTGATGACCGTGCCCTTCGTCGTTGCCACCGAACGCTCCATCGCGCGACCCGTCACCATCGCAGCGTCAAACAACGACCATCACCTCGTCCAGCGGTCGTCGCAGCAACGCCTTCGCCGGCACCAGACAATCGTCGGCGGGATACCCCACAGGAATGAGCAGGAACGGCCGTTCGTGCTTGGGACGGCCGAGGATGTCGCCGAGGAACGCCATCGGACTCGGCGTATGCGTCAACGTCGCGAGCCCCGCATGCTGGGCGGCGGCCAGGAACAGCCCGCAGGCGAGGCCGACCGACTCCTTCAGGTAATACACCTGCCCACCGTCATCGGTGTGTGTCAGTTGGAACACCACGACGAGCCACGGGGCAATCGTGAGGAACTCCTTCGTCTCGTCGGTGCCGAGCGGCGCCAGGTCCCTCAGCCACTCTTCGTTCGCGCGACGCGCGTAGAACTCGCGTTCTTCCGCTTCGGCCGCCTCGCGAATCCTGCCTTTGATGAATGGGTCTTGTACACACACAAATCGCCATGGCTGTTTGTTGGCACCACTGGGCGCCGAATGTGCGCTGCGCACGAGCCACTCGATCGTCTCGCGCGACACTGGCCGATCGCTGAACATGCGCACGCTGCGACGGCGGCGCATGACCTCGTGGAAGGCGGCTGCCGCCACTTCGGGGGGTTGGTCGGGCACGTAACGGTCGGGGTAGGGCACGAAGGCTGCGGTGGTCACCTGCGCAGTCCAACCGGAAGGGGAGGGGGGTCAAGCCCAATTGGGTGATTCGCGGCAGGGACTCGGCAGGGACTCGGCCGGGTGTGGCTGCCGAGGACGCCCGGCCAAGCACGTCTTCTCCGAAGCTTCACGACTTGTCGATTGGGCAAACTTCATACGCGGATGGGCCCATTCCGATCCAAAGCTGCATGGTGAGCGAACCGCTGCAGAGAGGAACTGAAGGCGCAATCGAGGCACACGGCTTCCTTGCCGACGTTCTGCACCTGGCTTCCGAAGTGCCGTGTCTGCCCGACTCGGCGGCGACGCGGGAGATCGGCAACCTGTTCCGCGAGCGGCCCGAACTGCTCGCCGTGGTCATCGAAGGTTCGGACGGCACCCACCACCTCGTCACCAAGTCGATCTACCACGAGCTCATGGCGCGGCCGTACTTCCGCGAGATCTACGGACGTCGCAAGGTGGCGACCTTTACCGCGCACCTGGCCGAACCGGCCCTTTGGGCCACGCCAGACGCGGAACTGGGTCTACTGCTGCAACGCGCCATGTCGCGGCCTGGTCGGCATGGCTTCGACCCACTGCTGTGCAGACTCCCGGGACGGGGCATCTGCATCCTCGACCTGCAGCGCCTCGTCGTGGAACGCGCCGAAGACCTCGCCACTGCGAATCGGCAGGTTGAGCAGCAACGCGAGCTCGTCGAGCGAGCTTCACGCGCCAAGTCCGAGTTCGTCGCCAACATCAGTCACGAGATCCGCACGCCACTGAATGGCATCCTTGGTCTCAGTGAGCTGTTGTTGGATGCTGAGCTGCCGCCGAGCGAACGTGAGATGCTGCGGACCCTGCGGGTATCTGGGGAACAACTGCTCGCCGTGCTCAATGACGTGTTGGATCTATCGAAGATCGAAGCGGGCCACCTCGAGTTGGAACGTATTCCCTTCGATCTGGCGCGCGTGGTGGACGAGGCGATCCAGATGTTGTCCGGCAAGGCCCAAGGTGGCGGCCTGCGCCTGGGCGCTGTGGTCGATCCGCGCCTCTACGGGGCCTTTCAGGGCGATCCGACGCGTTTGCGGCAGATCATGCTCAATCTGCTGAGCAACGCGATCAAGTTTACCGCGTATGGCGAAGTCTGGATCGCCGCCACATCGATGGCCGGCGGCGAAGACGACGCAATTGCCCGTTTCGAGGTTTTCGACACAGGCTGCGGCATGACACCCGAAGTGCAGCAGCAGATCTTCCAACCGTTCGTGCAAGGTGACAGCTCGACGTCCCGCCGCCATGGCGGCACCGGCCTCGGCCTCGCCATCAGCAGGACCTTGGTGGAATTGATGGGCGGCCGCATCGGTGTCGAGAGCACGCATGGCCTTGGTTCGATGTTCTGGTTTGAGGTGCCGCTGCGGCGCGTTGCAACCGAAGGGCTGGCGCCGCGAAGCGATGACCAGCA
Organism: Planctomycetota bacterium; assembly: GCA_020851075.1. Lineage (GTDB taxonomy): Bacteria > Planctomycetota > UBA1135 > UBA1135 > UBA2386 > JADZDL01. The sequence continues at coordinate 9,448 of JADZDL010000176.1, forward strand.
ACCCGCGAACAAGGCGGTGGCGTTCTTGTCCCGGTGTGCGCTTGGCAGCCGTCTGCTCGTGCAGGCCCTCGAGCGCCACGACGTCCGCGCGCGTGCGTTCCAGTCGGAGCGCGATGCGTGCCTGTGGGCACAGAAGTGCAACGCGACCCTCTGCTATGTGGGAGAGGAGTTCCGTCATGGGCTCGGCGAAGACGCCGACGGCCTGCAGAAGCTCGTCTGGGTTCACCATGGCGACCAACCGACGTTGGATCGCAACAGCCGGATCCTGACCCTGCCCCTTCGCGATGGCCCAATTTTCGATGCGCTGAACGGGGTTCGTCGCGAGGCCGATTCGCCCGCGCCGCGCGTGGCCGATCCACGCCGTTGCCAGCATCGCATCCTCGTCGTCGAAGACAACCCGATCAACCACCGCGTCGTGGCCGCGATGCTGCGGCGCGGCGGCTGGCCCGTGACCGTGGTCGAAAGTGGTGCCGCGGCACTGCGCGAACTCAGCCAGCAGGACTTCGCTGCCGTGCTCATGGACTGCCAGATGCCGACCCTCGACGGCTATGAAACGACCCGGCAATGGCGCGAACAGGAGCACGCGCTGGCGCGGCACATTCCGATCATCGCGCTGACCGCGAACGCGCTGGCCGGCGACCGCGTGCGTTGCCTGCAAGCCGGCATGGACGACTATCTGTCCAAGCCCGTGCGCCGCGATCGGCTGGAGCACGTGCTGGACACCTGGTGTGGCCCGGACCAGCGCCTGCGCCGACTGGAGGTGCTGCACGAGATGGCTGTCGATGCCCACAGCCTCGTCGGTGCAGCGCCGGCGGAACAGGTCGAGCTGGTCGCCAGGCGACTGCTCGAACAGGCAGAGCAGTTGCTTGGCGCGGAGACCCTGCCCGTTGGCAAGCTGAAGGAGCTGGACGGCGCGGCGATTCTCGCCTGCCTCACCACCCTCGAACCTCGGGCTGGTTAGTCACTGCGGCCCAGCTGCCATTCCGGGCCGCGGAACAATGCCAGAGGGTGTTCTCGCTGCGCCGATCGGTCATGATGCGCAGCGATGACCGGATTGCCGAACGAAGGCACACACCTGCCCGACCTTCTCGAAGAGGAGGTGCTCCTGATCCTCGAAGGAGAGGACGCGGAGTTCGAGTCACGTTTGCGCGGCGTGCTCGACGCCAACCCGCAGCATGCCACGGCGATTCGTCGCTGGCTCGCCAGTGTTGGGGTGACCGTACCCGGCGGGGCGCCAGTTGGCGAAGAACGCACGGCCGGGGAAACCCTGCCCATGCGGTTGGGTGACTACCTGCTGCACGAGCTGCTCGGCCGCGGCGGCTTCGGCACCGTCTATCGCGCGGAGCAGCAGGAACCGATCCGCCGTCCGGTCGCCGTCAAGGTGCTCAATCCAGGCATGGACTCGCGGGAGATCCTGGCCCGCTTCGCCGCGGAGCGTGAAGCACTGAATCGAATGGACCATCCGGGCATCGCGCGACTGCTCGATGCCGGCACGACGCCGCAGGGGCGCCCGTTCTTTGTCATGGAACTGGTCGCCGGGCCCACGCTGGCAGGATTGTGCCGACAGGAGAACCTGCCGCTGCCGACCCGCCTCGCGCTGTTTCTGCAGGTTCTCGATGCCATGCAACATGCGCACCAGAAGGCCGTGCTGCATCGCGATCTGAGCTCCAACAACGTGCTCGTGGCCGAACCGAAAGGGCGCGCGCAGCCCAAGATCATCGATTTCGGCATCGCCAAGTCGCTGAACGATCCGCTGCTGCAAGGCGGCGCGATGACGTTCCAGGGCACGATGATGGGCACGCCGGAGTTCATGAGCCCGGAGCAGGCTTCGGGCCGCATCGACGACGTCGACACACGCGCCGACGTCTACGCGCTCGGTGTGCAACTCTACGAACTGCTCACCGACCAGCTGCCGATTCCGAGCGTCGTGCTGCGCGCACAAGGCATCGCCGGCATGGCCAAGGTGATCGCGAGTTGGCAACCAAGCCGACCTAGCGAGATCGCCCCGCGGGAACGCCGCGCCGCGTTGGGCGGTGACCTCGATGCGATCACCATGAAGGCCATCGCCAAGTCGCGCGATGAGCGCTACGCGACCGTGGCCGAGTTTGCCGCCGACCTTCGCCGCCATCTCGCCGATGAACCCGTGCAGGTGGCGCAGCCGACCACCTGGCATCGCCTGCGCAAGATCGTGCGGCGCCATCGGGCCCAGGCGGCCGCCATCGCGATCGTGGTTGGTGGTCTCTTGGTCGCGCTCGGCGTGCTCATCTGGGCCCTGCAGATCGCGCGGACAGCGCTGGCCGAGTCCGAAGCGCAGAAGGCCGAGATCGCCGCCAAAGCCGACGCGGGCTTCCGGTTGTTGGCCAACGAAGAACGCATGCGCGATGCCATCGCCGCGGAGGCGACGTTGCCAGCGCCGTGGCCCGAGCACGCCAAGGCCTACACCGATTGGATGGCAAAACACGGCGCACCACTCACTGGGGAACTGAAGAAACTACGCGACAAACTGGCGGAGCTGCAGAGGCGCCAGCGGCAGGCGCCCGAGCAGCGTTTTGTCGATCCGGTGGACCATCACTTGTTTGTCGCCTTGGGGCGACTCGGCGAAGGACTTGATGCCTTCACGGGGGCCAACGGCCCTCTAGGCCGCGTGCGCGAGAAGCAGCGTTTCCTGGCCGAAGTCGTGCTTCCCGCCGCGCGCGACCACGCGGCACTCTGGCAACAGACGACCGAGGCCATCCACCGCGGCGATGCCACGACGGGCCGCGACTACCGCGGTGTGCGCGTGCCACCCCTCGCCGGGCTCGTGCCTTTGGGCCGCAATGCCACGACGGGCTTGTTCGAGTTTATTGAATTGCGCAGCCACGCGCGCGGCACGCCATTGCCCGCGTATGACCTGCAAACGGGCGAATTGGCCGTGAATGCCGACACCGGGATCATCTTCGTGCTGGTGCCGTCTGGCATGTTCCGCATCGGTGCATTCCGCGGCGAACCCGGCTTGCCGCAGAACGACCCCGAGGCGGAAGCTGACGAACGCAACGGCCAGTTGTGCAACTTGGATGAGTTCCTCATCGCGCGCACCGAGATCACCGCTGCGCAGTGGGCTCGCCTCGCTGGCGAGGCCGTTCCGGCGGGCGATCCGCTGCTTCCCGCCACTGGCATCGACTGGGCCGAAGCCCGCGCGCGCCTGCGCCAGTTTGACCTCGACCTGCCGACCGAAGCGCAGTGGGAGTACGCGTGCCGCGCCGAAACGACGACCCCGTGGTCGTGTGGCAGTGACCAGAACACGCTCGCAGCCTACGCCTGGCTCGGTTCGCGGCCACAGCCAGTCGCGCGGCTCGCGCCCAACGGCTTTGGCCTGTTTGACATGCACGGCAATGTTGCCGAGTGGTGTCGCGACGAGTACCTGCCGTATGCCGAGTCGACGCCGGCGCCGAGCGACGGCTTGCGCAGGAGGCCGGGCGAACTTCCGGTCGGGCCTCGCGTCGTGCGCGGTGGCGCCTGCTATCAAGGCGCGACTTCTGCACGTTCTGCCGCCCGCGAAGCGCGCGCGCCAAGCCTTCGGGACAGCGCCACGGGCCTGCGCCCGATCCGGCGCATTCGCGCCGAGTAGAGGGGCGTTACCGCCCTCGCGAGATGGGCTACAGTGACCTCCATGGTGCGATCCTCCCTCGACTGCGGGCTGTTGCTGCGCGGGCTCGTATGGCTCAGCCTGGCCGCGACCGCCGCGTCGTTGCCGGCCCACGGCGGGCAATACCGCGGTCCTTGGAACGCGCCGCCGACCCCAGGGGTGCCGACCGCTCCAGGCGGCGCTGGCACGCCGACTACAGGTGGCGGCCTCATGGGCGGCCCCGGTGGGCCCATGACCGGCGGGCGGCCGTCCATCTCCGATGGCACGAGCTGGCAGGTCTGGTGGGAGTTCAACAAGGACCCACTGCTGGAGAAACTCGCCGTCGAAGCCACGCTACCGATCACGGGTTCGGACGAGTTCTACCTCGGTAGTACCCGCCGACGCTTCACGCGCGACACGCAGCGCGCCTCCGATGTCGATCGCAAGGACCGCATCGCCGCAGCACTCGCCGAGGTGCTGCGTACGGCAAACAACCGCGATCTCACCACCGCCGCAATGATCGCGCTCGCCAAGGTCGGCCTCGACCCCGATGGCGTGAAGATGAAGGACCTGTTCGAAAAGCGCCTCGCCGATGGCGACCAGGAAGTGCGCGAAAGTGCCGCGCTGGCGCTTGGCATTTCGGGGCAGGAAGCGGCCGTACAACCGCTCGTCGACCTGCTCACGGACACCGCGGCGGGACGCAAGCTTGCAGGCGGCGAAGTGCCGGATCGTACGCGCACGTTCGCCGCCTGGGGGCTCGGACTGCTCGCCCACCGTTCGGGAGAACTCGCCGTGAAGCAACGTGTGCACGACGCTCTGCTGGCCGTGCTGCACGACAAGGACCAGAAGAGTCGTGACCTGCGAGTCGGAGTGATCGAAGGGCTCGGTACGTTCGGCATCGTCGCCAACAGCGCCGAGAAACGCCTGGTTTGGCAAACAACGGCCGAACTCTGGGCCTACTACGATCGCGACCTCGGCAAAGGCGACCAGCTCGTGCAAGCCCACGTGCCCATCGCGGTAGCGCGCCTGCTCGGCCGCGGCACCAGCAACGAACACCAGAAGGCCAAGCAGCGCCTGATCGCCGAACTGTTCGCAAAGCAATCGCGGCACAACGCCATGCACCAATCGGCGGCCATGGCGCTCGGCACGATGTGCGTGCACCCCGAAGAGAACGAAGAAGACGCCGCGTTCTGCAACGATCTGCTGCGCTACTACAAAGACGGCACCGACCAGCTCACGCGTTTCTTCTGCCTGCTTTCCCTCGGTCGCATCGGCGGTGACCAGAATCGCAGCGCGCTGTTGTCGGTGTGGCGCGGCGCCAATCGAGCGATCGAGCGGCCGTGGGTCGCCCTCGGCCTCGGCCTCATCGCGCGCCAACGCGCGCAGGCCGACGGTGGCACCGTCGACGAAGAGGTGGGTCGCCTGCTGCGCGATGAGTTTGCCGACACCCACACGTTCGACGCCCTGTCGGCGCTCGCGCTCGCGGTCGGGCTCACGGGTTATGAGCCCGCCGCCGATGTCCTGATCCCCCACCTCGAAGACGGTCACAAGAACGACCAACTGGTCGGCTACTGCGCCGTGGCGCTGGCTCTGCTCGATCACCACCCGGCTGCGAACGCCCTCGTCACCCTGATGCAGGAATCGAAGCGGCGGCCGTTCGTGCTGCAGCAGTGCGCAAGTGCCCTGGGGCGCCTCGGCGACGTGCGCGTCGTGCCGCTGCTGCAGGAGATGCTGCAGGACAGCGACAGCACCGCCGTGCTGTCCTCGGTAGCGATGGCACTCGGCGAGGTCGGCGACCGCCGCAGCATTGATCCGCTGATCAAGACGCTGCAAGACCGCGAACGCACGTTCCTAGCCAAGGCCTTTGCGGCGGTGGCCCTCGGCGGCATTGGCGACAAGGATCCGCTGCCGTGGAATACCCTGCTCGCGTCCGGCATGAACTACATGGCGACGGTCGACACGTTGACGAACGGTTCGACCGGCGTGCTCGATATCCTGTAGGGCCGCGGAGCCCCTGCTATTCGAGACCCAGCGCGCGGCGCACGGCCTGCTTGTCGATCTTGCCGCCCGCGAAGTCGTCAAACGCACGCTCCGGCGGCTTGATCATGTGCTGCGCGATGAACGGCGCGCCTTCTTCGGCGCCCTGTTCACTGTCCTTGAAGCAGCACTCCCATTCGAGCGTCGCCCAGCCTTCGTAGCCGTACTTCGTGAGCAGCGTGAAGATCGCCCCGAAGTCGACCTGGCCATCACCAAGCGAACGGAACCGACCCGCACGATTCTGCCAGTTCTGGTAGCCACCGTAGACACCGACGCGGCCGTTCGGCCGGAACTCGGCATCCTTCACGTGGTAGCACTTGATGCGCTCGTGGTAGAGATCGATGTACTCAAGGTAATCGAGCTGCTGCAGCACGAAGTGACTGGGGTCGTAGAGCAGGCACGCGCGCGCATGTTCGTCGACATGGTCAAGGAACGCCTCGTAGCTGGCGCCATCGTGCAGGTCTTCGCCGGGGTGCACTTCGTACGCGCAGTCCACACCACATTCTTCGGCGTAGTCGAGGATCGGTCGCCAACGCCGCGCGAGTTCCTTCCAGCCCTCTTCGACGAGCCCCACCGGCCGCTGCGGCCACGGATACATCGTGTGCCACATGAGCGCACCACTGAACGTCGGCATCGCCGAGAGCCCGAGATTCTGGCTCGCCTTCAGGCACAGCTTCACCTGCTCGGTGCCGTAGCGATTCATCGCCTCGGCCGTGTTGACCTCGGCCGGCGCGAAACACTGGAACATCGACACGTAGGCTGGATGCACGGCGACGAGCTGACCTTGCAGGTGCGTGCTGAGCTCGCTGATATCGACGCCGTTGGCGTCGGCGATGCCGCGCAACTCGTCGCAGTAGGCCTTGCTCGATGCCGCCTTCTTGAGGTCGATGCAGCGCGCGTCCCACGACGGCACCTGCACGCCCGAATAGTCGAGGTCGGATGCCCACTTGCAGGCGGTGTCAAAACGGTTGAGCGGCGCTTTGTCGCTCATGAACTGCGCCAGGAAGATGCCGGGACCTTTCATCATGGGTGGAACTCCAAACGAGGGATGCGGGGGATAAATCGCGCGGGCCTTACTTCGGCACCTTGACCCAGGTGCCCTTCTTCGCGGCTTGCAACGCGGCCTCAAGCACACACTGCACGGCCACGCCATCGGCAAAGTCCGGCGCAAACGGCTCGCCGCTGTGCAGCGCGCGCACGAAGTCGACGAGATGGTGCACGAACGTGTGCTCGTAGCCAATCATGTGGCCGTCGGGCCACCAATTCGGCGCGTAGGGATGCACCGAGTCCATGCACAGGATGGTGCGGAACCCCTGCCCATCGCGCGCGTCGGCAAAGGAGAAGAACTCGAGTTCGTTCAGGCGTTCGAGGTTCCAGCGCAGCGAACCCTTCTCGCCCGAGATCTCGATGCAGTTGTGGTTCTTGCGCCCGGGCGCCGTGCGCGTCGCCTCGTAGGTGCCGATGGCACCGCCCTTGAACTTCGCGAGGAAACAGAACGCATCGTCGACGTCGACCTTGGCCTTGCCCCCATTACCATCGGGGCGTTCCTTGGTGAACGTCTGCTGCACGGCGCACACGGACTCAAACTCGAGGCCCGTGAGCGCGCGCGTGAGATCGATGAGGTGCGCATTGAGATCGCCATGCGCGCCGCTGCCGCAGGTCTTCTTGCTCGTACGCCAGCTTGCCGGCACCGAACCATCGCTGAGCCAATCCTGCAGGTAGACCGCGCGCACCTGCCGGATTGCGCCAAGGTCGCCACGCGCGACCATCTGGGCAGCGAGTCGCGTCGCTGGCGCGCGGCGGTAGTTGTGCCAGAGGCCAACCCGCACCTTCTGCTTCTTCGCGAGCGCCGCCATCTCCTTGCACTGCGCCACCGTCATCGCGAGTGGCTTCTCGCAGAGCACGTGCTTCTTCGCGCGCAGCGCCGCCATCGCGATCTCGTAGTGGCTGTCGTTCGGCGTCGCCACATCGACGATCTGGATCGCCGGGTCCGCGAGCACGGCCGCGAGATCCGTCGTCGCGCGCGCAAAACCAAGCTTGTGCGCGGCGGCATCCGCGCGCGCCTGATCGCGCCCAACGATGACCGCCGGCACCACCTGGAACGGCAGGTCGAAGAAGTGGTTTGCCTGGCGGTAGGCGTTGCCATGGGCTCGTCCCATGAACGCGTGGCCGACCATCGCAACCTGGAGAACGGGGAGATCGCCGGCGCGGCCGGCATTGGACTGGGACGAGAGACTCATGGCTGGTCCGGCACGATAGGCAGAACCCACCGCGCCGATCCAGCCGGACTAACGGGATCCGCCGAACAGCACCCGCACGTTGCGGTCACCGGTGCCGTGGGTGTTCCAGGCGAGGAACAGGTCCAACAGGCCGTCACGGTTCCAATCGCCCTGATCGAGCACGAGTTCGGCATTCCGATCGCCGAGGCGGGATGGCGAGACGGGCCGGGGGTCGCCAAAGACCCCGGGTTCGGTGCTCAGGTAGTAGGAAACCGACGTCGACCGTTGCCCGGCCTCGGCCTGCTCCACGACCACGATCACATCGATGCTGCCGTCGCCGTTCACGTCGCCGAGGCGCAGCGTGCGCGGTTCGCCGGCCGGCAACTGGCGGGGCGACGACAGGCTCTCGACAAACCGATCGATGGCGACCTGCCCCTGCTGCCCGGTGAGCGGCGCGGTATTACGAAACAGCCGCAGCGTGCCATCGTTGGCGCAGGCGACCAGCAGATCGACGAGCCCATCGCCATCAAAGTCCGCGGCGGCGAGGCGCGTCGGCGCACTGCCGGCGAGCAGCACCTGGGCCCCGCCGGCCACGGCACTCGCTTCGAAGTGGTCCAGCTCGGGCAACGAACCGGGCACGTAATGGTAGAAGCGCACGTGGTCGCCGTTGATGTTGCCTGGCGTCGTGCCAACCGGCACGGCGAGCGCCAGCTCGAGACGGCGCACCAGACCAACACCGGCGGCCGCGAAGTCCCCCAGTGCGAAGGACGTCGCGTTGCCGTGCACCGGCGTGAGCACCGTCGGTTCGAAGAACGGAAACTCGTGCAGCTGCGGATCCGGCTTGCCGCGCAGGATCGCCAGCAGCGCCGTGCCTTCACTCTGGGCCGGCAGCACGAACGTGAGCAGCGCCACGAGGTCGGGCACGAGGTCCCCATCGACGTCGGCGATGCGCAACCGCGACGCGTTGGACAACACCGCACCCTGCAACGCCGGATCTGAGCTGCGCAGACGCAGTTCGCCGCTCAGCGAGTTGGGCACCTGCGGCGATGCCGCGGTTGGATCTGGGCGCCAGATGCCGATGCGAGAGGACGCGTCAAAGTAGGCAATGCTGTCGAACTGCCCGGCGGGTGCTGGCACCAGCAACATGGTCTGCCCCAGGATCCCCGGCGCCGCGAGGCTGCCGACGGGGCGCGGGAAACCACCAAAACCGTCATTCTCGAGCAGATCGATGCCGTTGCTGCGACCGAGCGCGAGGTCGCGCACGGCCCCGGCGTCCGCCACGCTGATCGGCCGGAAGTTGCCGCCGACGATGCCTTCGACATCGCGGTCCCACGCAGCCCCGGCGTCCGGCGGCAACAGGGTCAACGACTGCGTCGGCGCATCGGCGATCAGCAGACGCGTCGATAGGCGCCGCTCGATCTGGTCGTCGACGAGGCTTTCGTGCACGACGAACACCGCCTTGGCTTCGCCTGACAACGCGGTGGCCGGGAACGCGCGGCCAAAGTGCATCGCAGCGATGTTGCGGGGCAATTCGGCGCCCGTTTCGACGCCACCAGCAATCGGCTGGAAGCCCGAACCGACGAAGCGCAACAAACCCACGGAGGCGACCGTCGGCACACCGCGCACACCCACCGCGAGTTCGATCGAGTTGGCCTGATCCAGATCCGCGGCGAGACTGACACCGAGCGGGTCCGTCGGGCTCACCTGCACATCGCCCGGCTGCGGCGCCAGGTAGCCGCGCGGGAAGGCCTGATGCAGGACCGCGATCAACGGCGGCGTCGGGCCGGTGCCTGGCGGTAGTGCAGGGAGCCCCGCGATCACGAGCGCGAGCGACTGCTGGGTTCCGTTGCGGCAGGCGTGCAGTCCCACGGCGGGCGAACCCTCGTCCGGCGTGTAGTTCGGGATCGCGAAGTCGAGTTCGGTCGCCGGCGCAAACGTGCCGTCACCGCGCCCCCACGCGACATCCAGTGCCAGCTGCGTGCCGCTCACGAACGCAACGTCGAGCGCTCCGTCGCCATCCAGGTCCGCAACCTCGGTGGCGTCGTAGGGAAAACTGCGAATCTGCAACACGACCGGGTCCGCAAACGACGGCTGCCCGATGCCGAGAGGACGTGCCAGCCGCACCTGTGGCAACTGCCCGACCGGCGCGTTCGGCCCTGGTACCAACAGTACATCGGCAAGGCCGTCCCCATCAAAATCCGCCGTGCGACAGCGATAGGTCCCCGGATCGCCGAGAATCGGATGCACGATGCCGAGCGGTGGCTGCGGCTTCGACTGGCCGAGCACGAGATGGTGCACGGCAACCGCTGCGCCTTCGTTGGCGATGAACAGATCCGGCACCCCATCGCCATCAAAGTCGCCGGTGCACAGATCGCGTGGCGTACGTTCGGCGGGCACTTCGTGGTCGCCAATCTGGCGGCGCGCGCCAAAGCGCTGGAACATGCCGTTCTCCTGCGCGAGCAGCAGTTGCAGGAACCCGACGCCACCCTCGTCCGTGAGCACGGCAAAGTCGGGCGCATCGTCACCACCGGGCGCACCATCGAGTCCGATCGGCACCACGGCAACGGGCAGCTGCTGCAGCACCGCCCCGCGCGGGCCGAAGAACGGATCCGGATTGGCAAACAGGAACTGACCACTGCTCACCGCCTCCGCCACCGCACCATCGAGGTCCGTGCGCAGGATGATATCGACCTGGCCGGGGCGACCATCGGGCGAACTCGGCATCGCAAACACGAGCCGGTCCAGCCCTGAGTCGGCGACGCGGCGGTCCTCGGTCGGCACCGTCGTCACGCGGTCACCCTTGCGCAGCAGGATGTGCACCGCCTCAAACGACAGGGGTGCTGGCCCCGGCCCGCTGAAATTGTAGGGCACCAGCGCCGAACCGATCAGCGTGACGAGATTGCCACCCGTGGTGCTGCCCTGGCGCGGCAGCACGCGCGCGATCTCCGGACGGTAGTAGACGTTCGTCTCACTCGTCGACTCCCCCGAGATGCTGTCGCGCACAAACAGCTCCATACGATCGGGGAACGCATTGCCGGGCACCACCGCCGAGACGAACGCTTCCTCCGCAGTCGCCAACGGCTCGAGCACGAGCGCCGAACCGACGCGCAGGATGCGCGGCGCCACCGTGCCCGGCTCGACGACCTGCGAAGGATCGCGCGTCCACACCAGCATCTGCAGATTGGCCGCATCCGTGTGGCGCAGGCCGCGCACCCGCACGCGCACCCGTTCCCCAAACGGCGATACGAAGCGCTCGCTGCCCGATGCGCCGACCACGAGGTTCACGGCCAGCTGGCGGACCAGCAGGATCGGCACGGCCGGCGCCACATCACGATCGTCGACGAGCACCCGCAGTCGCCCTTCGATATCCGCCCCGCTCGGGTCGGCGATCACCGAGACGATCGCCGCCGTGTCCATCGTGAACGTGACCGTGGTCGAACCACCCTGCCCGGACACCGTCGGACTGCGCTGCGCCACCGTCACCCCGCGCGCTTCGATGAGCACCTGCAGACGCGCCCCGGTCGAGATCACTGAGTTGGCGGCCACCACGGTCCGCGTGGTGTTCTCGGTCGGCACGAGCGGCAACACGGGCGAGATCGTGAGCTCCGGCGGCCGCACCGCCGCCGTGGTGCCACCACCCTGGCTCGACGCGAGCCCCGTGATCAGTCCGGCGCCGCAGCCGCCGAGCAGGAGCGCGGAGCAGAGGACAAGGACCAGGCGTGCGCTGCGAAAGAAGGAGCCCATGACGGGGTACAAGTCTACCCCCTGGAACGGGTCGGGGCGGCCGCACGATCAAACCAATGCGAACGGCCGATCCCTCTCAATCGAGCCGGACCGTGCCGAGCAGGCGATCGGGGTCGCACCATTGGCGCAGCGAACCACAGAGCGCCTTCACGTTCTCGTCGGTGTAGAGATCGTAGAAGCGCTGATTGTGCGGGCCGACGCCGTGTTCGGCCGAATAGCTGCCCGCGAAGTCGCGCACGGCGAGGTCGTAGATGCGCGGCTGCAGCGCGGCGACCAGCTGCGCCGCCGGCACCCCGGCCTTGCTCTCGTCCCAGACGAGGTTCAGGTGCGTGCCACCATCGCCCCAGTGCCCGTAGTCACACAACCGCACGACCGGGAACTCGGCCGCCAGCATCGTGTGCACCGCCTCGGTAAACGCCGGCAGCTGCGATCGCGGCACGCTGATATCAAACGCGAGCATCTTGCCCACACTGCGCAGGCTCTCGCTGATGTGGTGCCGCATCTGCCAGAACTCCTCGCCGCGGTGCATGACGATGTCGGGCACTTCGTCGCCCGCGACTTCGAGGTGCGCACCGAGTTGCTCTTCGAGCACATCGTCGAGCGACAATAGCTCCGACGACAACGTCGAGGACAGTTCGACGAGCACGCTGTAGGCCGGCAACTGCGCAAACGGCCGCGGCAGGTTCGGCTGATGATCCAGCACCGGCCCGAGCGCCGCCGCGCTCATCACTTCGAACGCACTCAACACATCGGCGAGGTCGCGTTCGAGCGTTTGCAGCAGGTTCAACACCGCAGCACCGCTGTTGCAGCCGACGAGCGCTACCGCGCGTTGGCGCGGCTTTGGCGCCACTTGCAGCACCGCGCGCGTGACGATGCCAAACACGCCCGACGTGCCGACAAACAGGTGTTTGCTGTCGAGCCCGGTGTTGTTCTTGCGCAGCCGATTGAGCGCGGACACCACGCGGCCATCGCCGAGCACGACTTCGACACCGAGCAGGTTGTGGCGCACATCGCCGTACTTGAGCAGGCGCGTGCCCCCGGTGTTGGTCGCGATCATGCCGCCAATCTGTGGATCGGCGCCGAGGTCGACGGGGAACCACAAGCCGTGCGGCAAAAGCGCTTCGTTGAGCTGGCTCAACAACACGCCACCATCGACGAGCACCGTGCGGCCATGCTGGTCGAGCTCGATCGTCTGGTTGAGACGTTCGAGACTCAGCACGACCATGCTGCCACTCGCATCGGGCGTCGATGCCGCGACGAGCCCCGAATTGGCGCCCTGGGCGACGACGCGCGCGCCGTGCTGCTGGCACAACCGCAGCGCGGTCGCGACTTCGGCCGTCGAAGCCGGGCGCACGACGCACCGCGCGACACCCTTGCCATAGCGCCAGCCGGTCTCGAAGCGCGCGCGGTCCTCGGGACTCTGCAGCACCGCGCGTTCGCCAAGCGCTGCCACGAGCGCGCCCACCAAGGCATCAACTGTCATACGCAGAACGTATCCGCACTGCCGCCCGCGATCACGAACGCGACGTCATCTGGAAGATCGCCGTCGCATTGCCACTGTCAAACCGGAGGTCGAGCACGCCCGGCGCTTCCTCGTGGCGCGTGATGAACTCGTGGAACGAGCCCGGCACGACTTCGCTGCGCAGCGAACCATCGGCGGCCACGAACAGCCGTTCGACCATCGCCGCGCGGAACGCCGTCTGGCGCACGCGCCCACTCGCCGAGATCTCCACGGCGGGCTTCACGGGGCGCCCCAACTGGCGCTGGCGCGCCGCGGTCGCCTCGACGTCGGCGACACGGTCGGTAGCGTGGTTGAACGCATTGCCTTCCGTCGCGATCCACGCCATCTCCTTGCTCTCGGCGAGCAGGATCTCGTAGTCGGACCAACGCGGCTCGCCGTGCTGGCGATCAAAGCAGGCGACGAGGTTGGGCAGCAGGCGCACGGCGTCGGCAAAGGCGATCGAGCCGTTCGCCGCCAACGCAACCAGCTGTTCCTTGGCCCACGCCGACAGCGGATCGCGCGATGCCCCGACCACACGCGCCACCGCGGCCTGGAAACCCGCGCTGAAGCGTTCGGGGTGCAGTTCGCTCAAGAAGAACTGCGCAATCGACTCGGGCAGATCGCGGTGCGCGTAGGCGCGGCCGGTCATGCCGATGCGATCGAGTGGGTAGACGTCGCGGCACTCAAAGCCGAGCGGCTCGAGAATGCGGCGGAACGCGGCTTCGCCGGCCGGCAGTTCGCCAGACGGCGCCGCCACGGTGCGCAGCGCGCCGTGGTCAAACACGAGGCGCTTGCCTTCGCGCACGGTGTCGCCCACGTAGGCGGCCGCCATCGGCACGCGACGCGTGACGTCCTCGAACAACAGCATCGTGAGGGCCTGGGCGAGTTCCGCGCGCGCCACCGTCTCGGCCCGCGGCTGCAGCAGCGACTCGTGCACGGCCAGCGCCTCGAACAGGCGCACGGTCCGGACCATGCCGACGGCTCCGTCCAGCAGGGCCCACAGGGTCGTTTCATGCAGGTTGCGCATCATAGGTTCCTCACGTAGCAGCACCCCGACCGTCCGCTTCGCCCTCCAGAGGGCCGCAAATCAGCCGAATGCCGCACTTGTTACGCAAAATACTAGCTCTCGCATCGGAACTTGGCGCATCGGGCCCATCCGACTTCTTTGCATGACTTCATGCGCTAGACTCATGATGTGTCCAGATCCCTCCCTGCCACGGGCGCCCTGCAGGCGTTCGAATCCGCCGCCTTCCACCGCAGCATCACGCAGGCCGCCCGCGAGCTGCATCTGACCCAGAGTGCCGTCAGCCGCCAGATCCAGGCCCTGGAGGAGCACCTCGGCGTGCCGCTCTTCCGCCGCGAACGGCAGCGCATCCACCTGCTGCCCGCCGGCGAGTTCTACCTCGAACACGTGCGCGCGGCCTTCGACCGCCTCGAGGGGGCCGAACTCGGCCTGCGCACGCTGGCCCGCGGCGGCGGCGTTCTGCAGCTCGCGATCCTGCCGACCTACGGCACGATGTGGCTGATCCCGCGGTTCCCGTCGTTTGCCGAGCAGCACCCCGACATCCAGGTGCACTTCACGACGCGGCTGCACCCGTTCGACTTTGCCACCGAGGACCTCGACGCTGCGATCCACTTTGGCGACCGCCACTGGCCCGGCTGCTACCTCGATCCGCTGATGGACGAAGAAGCGCTCGTGGTCTGCAGCCCCGGCTACCAGAAGAAGCTGCGCCTGCGCTCCGCCGACGACCTGCGGCGCGCGACGCTGCTGCAGATCTCGACGCGGCCCCACGCGTTCGCGGATTGGCTGCAGCGCGCGGGCATCCAGGGTGTGGACGGCCGCCGCGGGCCACGGTTTGAACACCACGCCATGGTGCTGCAAGCAGCCATCGCCGGGCTCGGCGTGGCCCTGCTGCCCTCGTTCGTGGTCGATGCGGACCTCGCTTCCGGGCGCATCGTCGAAGCGTCCCCCGACACGCGCACGCAGACCGGCAAGGGCTACTGGCTCTGCTACCCCGAACGCCGCCGCGAACTGCCAGCCCTCGCCGCGTTCCGCGCCTGGCTGCTCACGGCGCACGGCAAGGACCCGCTGTCGGTACCAAGCGGCCCGGCGTAGCCAGGCAGCTCCAAGGGAGCGCGCGTCTGTGTCGTGAGGCTTGCGGGATCTCCGGGAAATCGTCAGTCCTGGACCGCGTCCCGTGACCTCCGCCGCCTCACCCCACGAATGCTGCCAAGCGAACGCCGCTACGACCCTGGCAGGACCACGGCGGTCCGTTCCGCAGCGCGCACTGCGAGTTCGCGAGCAGCACCGAGCAACTCGACGCGCCGCTGGCCGAGCCAGCGCCGTTCGAGCTGCAGGCGGTAGTCGCCGGGCGGCAGCG
>JADZDL010000177.1 GCA_020851075.1 Planctomycetota bacterium
CCAAGGCGAAGTTCATCGCGCAAGTGATGAGCGGCGATAAGGGCATTCGGTCCGTCGAAGACGTGGAGTTGGCAACCCTCACCTACGCCGAGGTGAAGGCGCTGGCGTCCGGCAATCCGAAGATCATCGAGAAGGCTGGCGTCGACGCGGAGATCGCGAAGTACGCCTCCCTGCTGTCCGTGTGGCGCAACCAGCGCTACAGCAACGAGATGGAGGTGGCCAACCTTCCGATGCGGATCGAGAGCAACGAGCGTCTGCTTGCAGCGCTCGAAGCCGATGCGTACCGCTCGAGCGCTGCGATCGCCGGCGACATCTCCGTCAACGTGCATGGCCGCACCTACCGCGGCCGCGATGCCATCGGTGAGGTTCTTCGCAACGTGGTTCGCAGCGCTCGCGCTGGCGTTTCGCGTTCCGCGCGGGACGAGACGGTCGGATCGGTTGGAGACTTCGAACTCTGCGTCTTCATCGGACGCCACGAAGACGAAGTGCATCTGTTCGTGAGGGGCGCGAGCTCCCACGACTGCCGTGCCTGCCAAACCGGGCCTGCACTGTTCGATGCGCTGCTCAAGACGTTGGAGGGCATCACGCCTCACCGCGACGAATGCGCTGATCGACTGGTGCGGATGCGCCAGAAGCTCGAAGGCCTCACGGCCGAGCTGCAGCGCCCGTTCGAGCATGAAGAGCGCCTGGCCAATCTCGTCGTACGACAGCGCGAACTGGAAGCCGAGCTCGACCTCGGCAAGGACGAAGTCGGCAGCGATGCTGTCGATGACGTCCCGGAGAAGATTGCAGCCTGACGTTTGACCTAGAGCCCCACCGCGAAAGCGGCGGGGCTCTTCCTTTTTGTCAGATCTCGGTATCCTTGAATGATGGGCTGGCTGTCCGACTTGGCGCTGTTCTTCATCTTCGGGTACGTAGCGCTCGAGATCGTTGTTTGGATCGACACCGTTCGGTCTCGGCACCCTCGCGACGAACCAACCCTTCTTTCCTCATTGCGTGCCGCTCTTCGCCGATGGCGAGGCCGCTAAGTCTTTCCTTGGCTGTTCGTTCGAAACCATACGCACTGCGGCCAACCTCCACCAAAGACTATGTAGCCACTGTCCATTCCCAGGTCCGCCAAGTCCTTCAGAGCTGTTATCGGAGGCGGCCGCACGCTTGTTTCCCAGTTCCTTAAGGTGCGCTCCGTCACACCACACTTCCGCGCCACCTCCGCCTGGGTCATCCCTACCCTTTCCCTTTCCTCTCTCAGCCTAGCCCCCCAATCCCGATCTTTCTTTGCAATGGCCTTCATCACTGCCACTCCTGCCTATGCGCCTAGGCAGTCCTTTGTGATCAGCTTCTCAGCGTTCGACAACTTTGGCGGTACTCCTGGCGGCGTCACCGCTTTCCCCGCAGTGATCAGCCCCGCGACCTCTGCATTGAGATCAAGAAGCTGAGCTAGAAGGTCTCGCTTCGGCGAGAAGCCGTAGGCCGCCATTACTGCGTCGTCCAGCGACTCCTGTGCGTCCTTCAATGGGTTCTTTCCCGGTAACTCCATCGTGCGGTACAGGGCTCTGAGACCGCCCTTCATCCCCCCAAGTGCTTTCTCGCGCACTGCACGCAATTCCCGCGCGGCTGCAACGACGGCGCTCACATCCTTCACTGTCGGCGATTGAGGCCACGGGAACGTGTCGAACACCGACTCAGCGCTGTATCGGAATCGCTCTGTCAGCTTTCCGCACTTCGTGATGAACCACTGCCAGTGCGCGCTCGACTGGAGGACACCGAAGCTGTAGTCGTCCGCGAAGCCGAACACCTGGATCAGGTTGCTCGGTCGAACCTTCGATGAGACGAACACGAAGATCGGCCGCTTTGTGACGTACGCGCACGCCAAGTACCTTGGCAGCGTCTCGATCACCGAAAGCATCTCCGGCCTGCCAAACGAGAGCTGCCACCACCGTGCGAGGAAGGCCTTGTGATGGGGCCTCAAGTTTCCGTCCTTGTCCTTCCCCTTCTCCGCCTTCGACATCCGATCCGCGAGTACGTGGTTCTTCACCCACTCGAACGCAGCCGGGAATGCCGCTGCTTGGAGCTGGTCCATCGTCTCGAAGTCCAGCACGTAGCGATCGAGCGCGACGTCTGTCAGCGCATCGACGCCGTTAAGGTACGGGTGGATGACCTTCGCCGACTGCGGATCCTTCTTGACGATTGCTGCTCGTTGCTTCTCATCGAGCAGGAATGCCGCGTGGCCCAGCATCTGTCCATTGAAGCACCGCTGAGGCTTGGTGTTGCATTCGAGCGGA
Source organism: Planctomycetota bacterium (assembly GCA_020851075.1). Lineage (GTDB taxonomy): Bacteria > Planctomycetota > UBA1135 > UBA1135 > UBA2386 > JADZDL01. The sequence continues at coordinate 2,283 of JADZDL010000177.1, forward strand.
ACAGCAGTGCTCACGTCCGTCTTGTCCGACAGGGCCGAGTTGATGTGCGTCACCTGCCGCATGTCGAGCTCGTACTGCTTAGACGCTGGCCCACCGCCCCTCGGCCTCTTCTTCGCCCCCGGCGTTGGATCTACCTTGAACCATAGCCGCCTCGCGCTTGGCAGTAGCTTCTTGTCCAGCGTCTTCGCCCAGTTTGCTATCGATACATGGACGTTGGCCTCGCCCGACCAAGGTTGGTTGTCAACCGCTTCGATGATCGATCCCGAGTTCGCGATGTGGTCCAGGCCCCCAACCCGCGAGGCGTTGTTCCGGATGTTCTGTGTTCCGACCAGGCCCGCCCTACCTCCTACGGGATCCTTTGTTGTGCAGACCTTCAGTTCGTCATGCGCCCGCCTGAACCAGTAGACGCAGAAGTCCGCCATCCCCGGCACCTCCGGGTAAGCGCTACGCACCGCGTTGACATAGTCAGCCCCTAGCGCAGGCTTCATCAGCTTCGCACCAAGGAACGGTGGGTTGCCGATGATCACGTCCGCTTTGAACCATTCGGCACGGCTTCCATCCGGCTTGATGAGCGCATCCGCCGCCCTGAAGTTGGCGTCTAGGTTGTCCAGCGGCAGCGCTGACTCGTTGATGTGCAGTTCGTCGATAGCAAGCTGGTGCGCGAGCATCATCGTGACCTTCGCTATGTCAACTGCGAAGGGGTTCACATCCATGCCGTAGAAGTTCGCCGTCGAGACGAATCCGAACGGCCGCTGGTTCGCGTCGACGCTCTTGTACTCCGCAGCCATGCGCTCGTAGATCCGCGCTTCAAGTCTTTTCAGCTCTCTGTAGGCAATGTAGAGAAAGTTCCCGCTTCCGCATGCCGGGTCGAGCACCGTGAAGCCTTCGATCCGAGCCAGCAGCTTCCGCAGCCCCTCGAGCGTGTTCGTCGTCTCTATCAATTTCGTCCATGGCTCGACGATCGTCGGACCTACCACCTTCATGATGTCGACTGCGCTCGTGAAGTGCGCTCCTGTGGCGTGGCGCTGCTCCTTTCCGAGTGAGTGCTCAAACAACGTCCCGAAGATCTCGGGCCTCACCTTTGACCAGTCGAACTGCGACGCGTCCTTGAGCAACGTCCTCTCGTCCGCCACTAGCTCTACGTGCGCTGGGTCTGCAAAGAGCCCTCCATTGAAGTACGGCACTCCCTTGAAGCGTCCGCCCCGCACACCTCCTTTGGTATTCATCGCAGTGAACAGACCACCGAGCAGGTCGTGCGTGTCTTGCGGGCTCTTGCACTCGTCAAGCACCTTGGTCACCATGTACTTGTCGAGTAGCCCGATGTCCTCCGAGAACAACGCCATGAGCATCTGCAGCGTGAATCTCTGAGCCAGATCTCTCTCCACCCCGCGTTTCACCATCGAGTTGAAGCACGCCGCCAGCTTGTCCGCGGCCTGTCTCGTTACAGACTCCTGGTGGTTCCCGAAGACTGGCGCCTCATCTCCCGGGAACATGAAGTTGAGTGGCCCGTAGCGCGTCGGAAGGTTCGTGAGCTTCACGATGTCCACCGGCGTATCCAGCTGGGTCTCGAAGTCGTACAGCCAGAACTCGTCGAAGTTGCAGAGCACTGCATACCTCGGGCGGTTGGGCACCAATCGAGTCCAGTACGTGAACGCTTGGCTGTAGTGCTTGCTGAGGTCAGCACCCCTCTTCTTCATCTCGATCACTACGACTGGCTTCCACACCAGGTCGGCGAATGACGTGCCCCCCGTCGTGTTCTTCACCCGGAGCTCGCACGTGGCTCCCGCCTCCTTGAGCCCGTTCCAGCCGAAGGCCTGGAACAGGCGATCAAGGAAGACCTGTGCCTCTCCCTTTTCATCTCCGCTGATGTGCTTGGCCACCCATTCCGTGAATGTCTGCAGCTTCGCCTTCTTCTCACTTGGTGCAGTCATGCCGCTCCCTCTTGTTCGATTCGGCTGAGGCCGCTCCACGCCTCGCCTCCGCTAGTTCAGCCCAGGTCGATATGTAGCTCTCGCTTCAGCACGTCTAGCAGCGCCAGCCGTCTCTTCGGATCCTGCAAGTTCACCTCGAGCAGCACCCTGCCATGGTCCCAGTCCTTGAGAATTCCGATCTCGGCTTCCCCCTCATGAATGCGGTACTGCCTGCTGTTCACCTTGGGCTTACGCGCCTTCTTCGGCTGCCCCGCTCGCGCGGCCTCAGCCTCCAACTGCCTCACCGTGACCCTGTCCTCGAGCACGCCTTCGACAAGCGACATCAGCTTGTCCTCGTCGGCGTGCTGTGCGATCTGCGACAGCAGTTGACCAGCCGCAGGCCCGAACTTTCGGGGATGCTCCCGCACCTTTGCCAGCACCGTCTCCGGCAGTTTGTTGAACGCAAGCGTCTTGCTCAGCAGGCTCTTCGAGATTGCCAGCTGGTCCGCGAGCTCGTCGTACGTTCGCACGTACCCTGCCTCTAGCAGTTTCGACCATGAGCGCGCGTTGTCGTATGCCGTCTCACGGCTGTGGGTGTTGTATGCGAGCGAGAGCTTGTATCGCTCCATGCCCGCCACGTAGTCTGTCGGGATCAACTTGATCACGCGAACGGCAGCACGTATCAACGCTCGCTTGCGCTTGTGCCCTGACAGCAGGATCCACCGACCCGGCTCGCTCGGATGCGGCATCGCGTGAGCCGGCTCGAGTTGCCCTTGCTGGCGGATCAGTTCCGCGAGTTCGCTGATCTCGTCCTCGGGATATGAGTCGCGGCTGTTCTCGGGGTTGTCTTCGACCAGGTCGATTTCCGCTTCGACCCAGCCTGCTCCAGCAGCACGCTCGCTCGGCTCTCCTGGCTGGCGCGTCGCAACAGGTGCAGTTCCCGCCGTTGGGCTTGCCGCCATCAGATTGCCACCGGACCGAGCGAGCGCTTCCTCTGCCGCCCTGAATCGGTCGTCCACCGCCGTCGATTCGCTGGCCATCGACGACTTCAACGAACCGCTGAGGAGAGAAGCCCGATCTTTCTTCGACATTTCTACACCTCTCACTTCATGACCTTGAGGATCTCGTCCACCAGTCCTTCGACCTCTGCTACTGCTGCCCCTGCTCTGGGCACGGAGTGCACGGTCGCGCCCATTACCTGGCACTCCCTGTAGGCGCTTCTCAGCCCGAGCTGGGACTTGAGTACCGGTACGTTCTCGTCTTCCGACATGACGTCCAGCGCCCCCTTCGCCATGGCCGTTCGCTGCACCATGTTGAAGACCGCTACGACCTTCAGCGAGGGGTTCGTTCCCTGCGCATGCGCCGCCAGCTTCTTCGCTGCGACCGCCGCCCAGATGTCGGCCGGCGACGGCACCACCGGAATCACGGCGAGGTCCGAGACAAGAAGCGCGGAGCCGGCAATCGGCGAATCCACCGACGGTGGACAATCAACGACGATGTAATCGAAATTTTCCAGATCCGCGCGGATTTCACGGTGCAACGCCGGCCCCAGCCCGCTAAGGTTGGAAATTCGCGCCGGGAAAGGTGCAGCATCCTTTGCCTGCGCCAGCCATCTGGTTGCTGTGTTCTGCGGATCTGCGTCGATGATCTTGACGCGCTTCCCGCGCCGCCCTAGCGAACCGCCGACCTGGACTGAGATGTTCGTCTTTCCGCAGCCGCCTTTTTGGTTGAAGACGGTGATGATCTTGGCCGCCACTGGCGCTCCTTTGCTGAACGCTGTTTCCACGTGGAAACACGAGACCCGCACTTTGTCCGCATCGGGATCATTCGTCAAGACTTCTTAGAGATATCTGTTGTGGCTGTCGAGAATCTCGCGATGACCAATCACGTGTTTCCACGTGGAAACGCGACACATCGGCGCGGGCAATCAGACTGACGTCCATACCCTGCACGCAGTTTCCACGTGGAAACTACCCCCCCCACGCGTCCCCGCGCTCCGCCTCATCAACCCAGAAGCGCTACTTCTGTCGCCCGCCTTGAACGTCACTCCGCGTCTGCCGGCGGCGCTTGTTTCCACGTGGAAACACGCGCCTCTGTTCCACTCGCTAATGCCGCTCCATGAACCGTTGTCGCAAGGTACATGGGCCTCCTACGGCAGCCTTGTCTAGTGCAGTCATCCGGAGGGGAGGGCGCATTGGCCCAGAGACCTCGATCAGGCAAAGCCCGCTTCTCAGTTGTTCGTTCTAATTATTTCGGAATTGTCTTGCCCCTGTTCACTGCCGTGACGCCCCTACGACGAACTTCTCCATCGCGTTCATCAGCGCCTCTTCATGCTCGGTGACGTAGACCGACGTCGTCGTCAGCGACGCGTGCCCTAGTAGCCTCTGCACTGCATTCAGCGGAACTCCATCCTTCAACGCAAGCGTGGCGCACGTGTGGCGCAGCCAGTGCGTCGAGGCCTCCTTGAACTTGGCAGCAGCCGCTGGATCTCGCCGGCCGATCTCCTCGCCGCGTAGCGCGAGGTGCTTCTTCAACGACTCGTACAGGACGGTATAGCGCAAAGGCTCGCTTGGGGCTGGTCCGCCTTCGCGCCTGCGTCCACGGCGACTTCGTAGCAATGGCGCTTGTCGCGCGGCGTCATCCTTCGGCAGTCGCGCGATCCGCAAGACCTCTTCCGGCCGCACGTCGACGCGCTCCAAGTAGGCCAGCAGCAAGTCCCGGACGGGGGAGGGCAGGGGGACGTTTCGCGTCTTGTTGCCTTTGCCTGTCACCCTCAGGCGCCACACCTCGCCCGGCACGATGCTTCCGAGCGTCAACGACAGCATCTCCGAAGCACGTAGCCCGCAGGCGAAGCCCAGCCACAGCACCAGCAGGAGCCGGCGCTCCATGTCCGAGCAGCCCTCGGCGCCCAGCCCATCAACCACCAAGTGCCACTCTGCTAGCGTGAAGCTTCGCCCGGTGAACTGTTCCGTCAGCTCGGAAACGTTCGGCCGCACCGCCGCTCGCTTGCCCAGCAGCTTGAACGGATTCACCTGTACCACCAAGCCGTCCAGCAAGAACTCGAACAGAGACCGCACCGTGAGCAGGTCCTGGGCAACCGAACCCTCTGACAGCTTCCCGTCGAACGGCCTCCACTCGGTGCTGTGTCGCTTGGCTCCACGCGGGCCGAACCATGCATCAGCAGGCATCCTCCAACCCGCCGCAGCCCATTCTTCAGGGGTCTTGCGGCCCAGGCTCTCCAACCAGGCGCGGTAGTGGATCGCGTCTGCTGCCGTCATCTCGGGGAAGGTCGTTTGGCGCTCGAAAACGCACCACAGCAGCAGCCTCTCAGCGTTCTTGCGGTACGAGCGCAGCGTGTTCGGATTCTTCGCCTTGGCCGCGAGCCAGAGCTCTATGGCGTGTTTGTCGTCCAAGGCCCCGATGGCGTTGCCGCCCGGCACGTAAGGGGAGGGCGCCCGCGCCACCAAGGGCTGCCCCTGCGCCGCAGCCAGCCTCAGCGCGGGCGGCCGCGGCGTCTTGAAGCGTTCCAGTGGAACCAGCTGGCTGGCATCGGGCAGGGGGGCGGGCAGGGCAGGCGCCTGTGCTGAGATGGCGTGCTCGTCCATCCATCTCTCCAGCCGGTCCGCCCACACCTCGCCCACGCCCGGAACCTCTTCCCAGCGGGGTGTTTTCCGGACCGACAGAGCGTCGCGCACAGCACCGATGGTGTCGAGCTTGGCCTCTGCCAGCTTGGCTGCCAGATTGGGCGCGAGCCAGGTCGCCACGGGATCCTCCCGTTTGGGCTGGCGGCGCGTCGTGCGCTCGAGCAGTTGCAGCGCCTGACGCAAGCGCTGACTTAGGCGCTCGCGCCGCGCCTCGGCGCGATCCGGGCCGCCGTACTCTTCCTTCCACATTTCCGTGAGCTCATGCTCGGAGAAGTCGCCGGCGCCCTCGAAGCGCGAAGCGAACTCTGTGAGCGTGGGCTTCGCGGCTGGCTTGACTCGCCACGGTTCGCGTCGGAACAACCCGATCAACGGGGCCTGTCCTGTCGCCAGCGCCTCCTGGATCAGCGCCTGCCGCACCCATCCCATGGTCGCCTTGGCCAGCGTCTCGGTGAAGTCGCCCTCGAGCTGCATGTAGACGTCCCATGCCTTGTGCAGATCGACTCCTTCCATCACAGCGCGGTAGAAGGTGATGTGTGCACGGCTGAGCTCCCGCCGGCCGGCAGGAAGCAACTCGCGCGTCATCGCGACGCTCCCAAGTCGTTGTCAGGGCTCATCTTTGAGTGTCCGACGTCGCGTTTCGCAGAATGGCTGTCATCGGTGATAATAGCAGTTATCATCGGTTATA